>CAITIX010000352.1 GCA_903892565.1 uncultured Acidobacteriia bacterium | reverse complement strand
ATCGCCATTGTTGGTGCGATCGTCCTGGCACGAAAGGAGATTGAGTAATGCCCCCGCTGCCTATTCCGGCCGCCGCTCCTCTTTCCTGGTATTTGACGCTCAGTGCGATTCTGTTCTCGCTGGGTGTCGCGGGATTTCTGTTCCGCCGCAATATTATTACCGTGTTCATGTCGATCGAGCTCATGCTCAACGCCGTGAACCTGACGTTCGTGACGTTTTCTTACCGGCTGAAGCAGGTGGATGGACACATCTTCAGCTTTTTCGTGATGGTGGTGGCGGCTGCGGAAGCCGCTGTCGGCCTCGCTATTATTTTGACGGTTTTCAAGAACCGGCAGACGCTGGAAATCGACGAGCTGAACTCGTTGAAAAACTAACTCATGCAGCAACTTTGGCTCATACCCCTTCTGCCGCTCGCCGGATTCGCATTGAACGGCTTGCTTGGCCGCCGATTTTCGAAGTCCGTGGTCAATCTGATCGCATGCGGGTCGGTTTTCCTGTCTTTTCTGTGGGTGCTGAAATCGCTTAGCGCTCTCGGTGCCTTCTCGGGCGGACTGCAGGACACCTACAGCGAGCATTACTTTACCTGGATTCAATCCGGCGCGCTAAACATCAGTGTCGATTTCGCAGTCGACCGCCTGACTTCGATCATGTTGATGATCGTCACCGGCATTGGCTTCCTGATCCACGTTTACGCCACGGGCTACATGTCGCATGAAGGCGGCTATTACAGATTCTTCGCGTACCTAAATCTGTTCATGTTTTTCATGCTGACGCTCGTGCTGGGAGCGAACTTCCTGCTTCTGTTCGTCGGCTGGGAAGGTGTAGGACTGTGCAGCTATCTGCTCATCGGCTTCTACTTCCTGGAGAAATTCGCAGGCGACGCCGCGAACAAAGCGTTCATTGTAAACCGCGTCGGCGACTTCGGATTCTCGCTCGCGGTATTCCTCATCGTCATTCACTTCGGGACGCTGGACTTCAATACGGTCTTCGCCAAGGTCAAGACCATGCCGGTGGAAACCAGCGCCGGATGGCTGACGGCGATCGCGCTGTTGCTGCTGGTCGGCGCTTGCGGTAAGTCGGCACAGATTCCGTTGTACGTATGGCTCCCGGACGCGATGGCTGGCCCGACGCCGGTTAGCGCCCTGATCCACGCCGCCACCATGGTCACGGCCGGCGTATATATGGTTGCGCGCAGCTCGCAAATCTTCCTGCACGCGCACGGGGCATTGAACATCGTGGCGATTGTCGGTTTGGCAACCGCGTTCTTCGCGGCGACCATCGGCCTAACGCAGTTCGATATCAAAAAGGTCTACGCGTACTCCACGGTTTCACAGCTGGGTTATATGTTTCTGGGCCTCGGCACGGGCGCATTCTCCGCGGGCATCTTCCACGTGATGACGCACGCGTTCTTTAAAGCGCTTCTGTTCCTCGGTGCCGGTAGCGTGATCCACGCCTGCGGCGGCGAGCAAGACATGCGCAAGATGGGCGGCTTACGGAAATATACGCCGATCACGATGTATACGCTGCTCGCTGCCACGCTCGCGATTGCCGGCGTACCGTTCCTGTCAGGAGCCGCTAGTAAAGATCTGATTTTGGAATCCGCCTACGAATACGCGCCCTGGATGTACTGGGTGGGCGTATTCACCGCGGGCATGACGGCGTTCTACGTGACGCGCGCGTTCTGCATGACGTTCTTCGGCGAGTATCGCGGAGAGATCTCGGCACATGGATCAACAGCGGGCCACGGACATAGCGCTCCGGCAGCCGCGGCACATGGCGACGATCACGGACACGACGACAAACACGACGATCATGGTCACGATGACAATGGGCACGGCGGGCACGGACACGGCGAGCCGCACGAGTCTCCGCTAGTAATGACCGCTCCGCTGATGGTGCTTGCGGTTTTGAGCCTCGTTGGTGGATTTATCAATATCCCGAAGTTCCTGGAGCCGATGTTCCCGCTGCATGAGGGCGAGTCCGCTGCATGGCTGGAATACACGGCGAGCGCGGCTGGATTAATCGGCATCGCGCTGGCGTACTTCTTCTACGTTGTGGCGCCTTCCATTCCCGACGGCATCGTGAAGACGTTCAGCATTCCGTATCGCTGGATTTACAACAAGTACTTCGTCGACGAATTCTACGATGCGACGATCATTAACCCGGCGATTGACGGGTCGCGCTCGCTGCTGTGGCGTGCGGTGGATGCCGGTGGCATCGACCGGATCGTGAACGGAACCGGTCAAGTGGCACAATGCATCGGCGGGTTCTTGCGGCGGTTCCAATCCGGGTCGATCCGCAGTTACGCCGCCTGGGTCGTCTTGGGGTCTATCTTGCTCATCGCATATGCAGGCTTCATGGGAGGTGCAAAATAATGACGCTTCTCGACGCGGTTCTCTTCCTTCCGCTTCTTGGATTTATCGCGCTGCTGATCGCTCCGGCGAGCGTTTCGCGGATGGCCGCACTGGCGATCTCGCTGGGAATTTTTGTGGTTTCGCTCGGTCTGATCGGCACAGTGACGGACGCCCCGGGCGTGTATTCCTTTGTCTCGAATTCGCAGTGGATCGATGTCCCGTCCATTAAATATCACGTGGGACTCGATGGACTCAGCCTCTGGCTCGTGATCCTCACCACACTGCTGACGCCCATTGCCGTGCTGGTTTCCTGGAAGTATATCGATCAGCGAGTGAAGCTGTTCTATGCGTTTCTGATCCTGCTGGAATTCGGCGTGATCGGTGTGTTCGTCTCGCTCGATTTGTTCCTGTTCTACGTGTTCTGGGAAGTCTCGCTGGTTCCGATGTATTTCCTGATCGGAATTTGGGGACACGAACGGCGCATCTACGCCGCAGTGAAGTTCTTTCTCTATACGATGGCCGGTTCGGTGCTGATGCTGGCCGCGATCATCTACTTGTATAGCCAGACCGGAACGTTCGATTACGTAGCGATCCTCCAAAAGTTGACCACAGGGCAAGTGGCGTTAACCGCGCAGGCGCAGATGTTGTTGTTCCTGGCATTCTTCTTATCGTTCGCCATTAAAGTTCCGCTCTTCCCGCTACATACCTGGTTGCCGGACGCGCACGTGGAAGCTCCCACCGCGGGATCCATCATGCTGGCCAGTGTCATGCTGAAGATGGGCACCTATGGATTGGTTCGTTTCTGCTTGCCGCTCTTCCCGGAAACGGCGCACAAGGCGGCGCCCTGTGTCGTTGCCCTTGCGGTGATCGGGATCGTCTACGGCGCACTGGTCGCCTTGGTGCAGCCGAATATGAAGAAGCTTGTGGCGTACTCCTCCGTGAGCCACTTGGGATTCGTCGTGCTGGGGATCTTCTCTTTCACGCAACAGGGTCTGGATGGCGCCGTGTATCAGATGTTGAACCACGGGGTGTCTACCGGCGCGCTCTTCATGCTGGTCGGCTATCTTTACGAGCGGCAGCATTCCTTGGAAATTTCCGCCTACGGTGGCGTGGCGACGCCCGCACCGAATCTGGCCGTCGTGTTCCTGATTACGACACTGGCCTCAATCGGGCTTCCGGTGCTCAACGGATTCGTCGGCGAATACCTTGTGCTGCAGGGAGCCTCGCAGGCAAATTTCACATGGGCGGTGTTCGCGGCCCTGGGCGTGATCCTTTCCGCGTGCTACATGCTGTGGCTCTATCAGCGGACGTTCTATGGACGGGCCTCACACTCGGTGAGCCATCACATCACGGATCTGAATTCGCGCGAATGGGCGGCGGCGCTGCCCTTGGTGTTGCTCATGTTCTGGATGGGAATCTATTCGCAGAGCTTTATGCCCGCGATCAGTACACAGAATGCACTAATTCTGCAACGCGTGAACGGTTCGGCGGCTGCCGCCTTGCAAGCGCCGGTGGTAAAGGAGGTGGCGAATGCCCGCTAACGCTTTCCCCCTCGGCGCGGAATACTTCCGCGTATTGCCTGAGATCGTGCTGACGCTCGTCGGCGTATTGATCATGTTCCTCGAAGCGGTCTTCGACGAGGATCAGAAAAAGATTTTCGGACCCCTGACGATTGTCGGCTTGGCTGCGGCGCTGGGTGCGGCGATTGCCGCCGGCGGCGATCCTGGTCCGGCGTTTCACGGCATGATGGTGGTCGATGGCTTCGCCACGTTCTTCCGCGTGCTGGTGATCGTAGTCGGTCTGTTTGCCGTGTTCTCCTCCATCGAATATCTACAGCGAGAGAAGATGAACGGCGGCGAGTATTACGCTCTGATCCTGTTTAGCATCGTGGGTCAATCCGTGATGGTGACGGCCAATGAGCTGATCATGGTGTTTATCGGCCTGGAAATTTCTTCCATCGCGTCGTATGTTCTGGCGGGTTACCTGCGTGACGATCCTCGTAACAATGAATCGGCGCTCAAGTACTTCCTGCTTGGTTCGTTCGCCACGGCGTTCCTGCTGTATGGGGTCGCCTGGATTTACGGATTGACGGGATCGACGAATTTGTCCCTGATCCGGCAGGCGCTTTCCTCGGGTAGCGCACCGGAGCTGGCGTTGACCGGCACGGCTGCCGTGCTCATTTTCGTGGGCTTCGGATTCAAACTCTCTGCGGCTCCGTTCCAGATCTGGGCTCCGGACGTCTATCAGGGCGCTCCTGCTCCGGTGTCGGCATTCCTTTCCGTTGGTCCGAAGGCGGCGTCCTTTGCGATTCTGGCGCGTGTGTTCATGACCGCGTTCGCGCCCTTGGCGTCACGCTGGCAGCCTGTAATTTGGGTGGTGGCTCTCGCGACGATGATCGTCGGAAACTTTGCCGCGCTCAAGCAGACGAACATCAAGCGCATGTTGGCGTATAGCTCGATCGCGCATGCCGGCTATGTTCTGGTGGCGGTGGCGGCGAACTCCGAAATCGGCTCGGCGGCGCTCATGTTCTACATGGCCGCTTATGCGCTGACGAACCTCGGCGCTTTCGCTGTGGTCACACATGTCGCGCGCAAAGGCGAAAAATACGTCCTGATCGAGGATATGGCGGGCCTCTCGCAGCGTCAACCGGCCATGGCCGCGATGCTGACGATCTTCCTGCTCAGCTTGATCGGCGTGCCTCTTACGGGTGGCTTCTTTGGCAAGTTCTACATCTTCAAGGCCGCCCTTGATTCGCATCTAATTTGGCTGACCGTGCTCGGTTTGCTGAACAGCGCCGTGGCGGCCTTCTACTATCTGCGGATTCTCGTGGTGATGTACATGAAGGAGCCTGTGGAGTCTGCGGAAGCCAACGTCTCTGCAGGAGCCGCGCTGCAGTTCGCGGTTTACGCCGCCGCAATCGGCACGCTCATTCTGGGAATCTTCCCGGGCTGGGTGCTGGACTTCGCTACGCGCGGGGCTCTGAAATAAATTAGTGCGCGCGCTCCGTGCGCACTACAAACTACTTCAACTCGTTTGACGCGACGCGTTTCCTACGCGCGTGCGATATACTGACTAGTCGTCAGAGTAAAGCCTCAGTCTCAAGTAAGGAGAATCATTATGCGCCGTTGGATTCGTGTAGTAGGCATTTTTGCCGCGGGACTCATATTGGGAATGGTCACGATCAAGTCGATCGACGCCCAACAGGAGAAGGGAATTGGCGTGCGGGTGAACCACGTCGGTATTTACGTGAAGAATCTCCAGGAGTCTGTGGACTACTACGAGAAGACCCTCGGTATGCGTGAAGGGTTCACGATGAAAGACAAGAGCGGCAACCCGACGACGTATTACATCCAGGTGGATAAGAACACGTTCCTGGAGTTGTCACAGTCCAACGCCGAGCGCCCCGTGGGGATCAATCACGTTGGGTTCCAGACCGATAACATGAATGCCACGGCTGCGGAGTTGAAGAAGCGCGGCGTGATGGTGCCCGAGCCGACGTCCGTTGGTAGCGGCGCACCGCACACCAGCATCAACGATCCGAACGGCGTGCGCCTGGAATTACTGGAGTTCGCGGAAGGCTCCATGCAGCGCAAGGCCATCGAAGCATATCGATAAGATCGGCCACCGGCGCTTCGATAAACGCGCCGCTGGCGCGCGATCTAGCCGAGAATACTCAGCGCGGACTTCGTCAACTGATCTTCGGTCTGCGCGACCTTAAGATTGGCGACGAAGTCGTTCTTGGCTTGCAGCAGCGTCACGGCGTCGGAACTCAGGTTTACCGAGTCTCCCGCGGCGCTTCCGCCGTAGTTGGCCATATTCTGTGCGACCTTATTCAGGCTCGTGGTCGCGGCGTTCAAACCCGCGAGCGGCGTAGAGAAGTCGATCATTCTGGGCTTATCGGCCAGATGTTCCGAAACTTGAATTCCAATTAACGGGCTGGCGCACCGCGTTGGCCCGACGACGGCGCTGTGGGCACGGGTCGTTCTTCCATCGTGTAATCGGCAGGCACGACGAAAAGCGACGGATCTGGTTCGGTACGTCGGATATTGGTCAGTCTGGTTGTCAGCTCCCCGCTGCGCGAGTCCGAGTGCTTCGTCAGCACCATCATCATCCCCAGTTCCGGGGACTCCCATGCCTCAGAGATAGTAACGAACCCACGATTGTTGTTCGTTTTATCCGCGGTGTACGTCATGGTGGTGCGACGGCCCACGGCAGTGACCCCTTCTATCGTCTTGGTGCCAAGCGATTCGTTCTGGGACGGTGGCCCCTCGGATTCGTCCACGCCATGCCCTGAAATGGGTGCCGTACCCGGCGCACTGGCCTGTTCCACCGGACCCATCAGAATGCCCGCTACCGCCGCCAGCACATCCAGCGGATTGGGTACTTCGGAGCGCTTCGGCAGCGGGAACTTTAGTGCCGATTTCTTGTTCGGATTCAGAAGGTAGCGCGCGCCATTGATAGGATCGAAAATCGTGATATTCATAATCACTGGCTGCGCGCTCTTCGCACCTGACACGGGCGTGACGTACATGTCCAGTCTGGTGAGTCCCAAGGAGTTCCGATAGTGTTTCGATATCTGATCCGGCAGCGTGATGCGTCTGCCGTCGGGCAGGATTTGGACTTGCGTCAGGATGTGGTCCGCTGAGAACGGCATCCCAGGATGAGGCTGGATTGGGCCGTACTGCCCGCGAGCCAAGTTCGCGGCCGCGAACACTATAAGAATGAAGAATTTGACGCGCATACCCACCTTCTCCACTACTCGCTAGTCTACGGACTCTCCTCTGGTGGCGCTTGGATTCCTTGCCCAATTCCGACTAGAAATGTTTCCGCAGATCCGCGAACTGTTCCACCATCAGAAACGTTCTATCGGCAGGTAGGCGCAAATCCTGACGCTCCAGGACCCAGGTATGTTCGTGAGGCACCAGAACGGCGTTGAGTCCGGCTGCCAGCGCAGGATTGATGTCCGATTTCGGGGAGTTGCCGATCATCCACGTTTCCGCGCGGTTCCACTGCCAGTGCTCTACGATGCGGTTGTAGGCGGCGGCGTCCTTTTCTTTCACAATTTCTTTGTGGTGAAAGTGGCGCCCAATGCCGGAACGGTCGATCTTCAAGCGCTGTTCTTCCACGTTTCCCTTAGTGAAGAGTGTCAGCGCGTGACGTTCGGCGAGATACGCGAGCGTTTCTTCTACGCCTTCGATTAATTCGATGGGCTGCTCCAGAATCCGCGCGGCGAGCGAGAGCACATGCTCCAGATCTTCGGCCTGGATGTCCCGCTCCGCCAGATGCCGGTACGCTTGCTGGAGATTCCGCCCGAAGTTCATGGAACCATAGCCGTGGATCTTCGCGTTCGCAAGCTCAATCTCATTCAGCACATCGCGCACCTGGGGCGGCGTGAGCGCGGAATGATCCAGAAAATCGCAGAACGCATCGAAGGCGCGCTCAAAGTAGATGTTATTTTCCCAGAGGGTATCGTCGGCGTCGATCAGTAGATTCATTCGATTTCCGCGAGAGCGCGTCCGTGTCCATTGCGCGGGGCGACTTGCTTCAGGTGCTGCACGCGACGTTCGCGAATCAGGTACCCCGGCAGGAAGGACGCCAAATGCCTGATGCGCTCCCCTTCGCTGCGCATCGCAAGCAGCGCTTGCCGCGTGTCTAAATCCGTTACCGGACGCGCGAGACGAAAGCTCAGTTGAGATTCGTTCGTTTCCGTTGCGGTTAATGGACTGTTCGACGACAGACTGCGGAGCTCGTTATAGGCCGCAATCGCTTGCTGGCGCACTTCCGGCGGAGGCGGGGCGGAGTCCTCGTCATCGAAGAACTCGATCTTGCCCTGCAGGAACGCGCGGTCTTCGTTGAGCCGCACAATTTCAAAGCGTCTGCGGCCGGTGGTCAGGATGTCCATGCGTCCGTCGGGATATTCGCGCAGCACTTTGTCGATGGTTGCGGTGCATCCGGTGTTGAGCAAACCCTTGTCGGTGGCGAGGACGACGCCGAATTCGATGCGCTCCTCGAGAACCTCGCGGATCATCTCCTTATAGCGTTCTTCGAAAATGTGAAGGGGGAGTTCGGCCCCGGGAAGCAACACGGCTTGCAGGGGGAAGAGCGGCATCCAATCGCGCATGTTACTATTATCACTTTCGTGGCACACTCAGTCTGAAACATGATTTTGAAACTCAAGCTAACGCCGGGGATTTACCTGGTTGGATTTATGGGATGCGGCAAGTCCACCGTGGGCCGTGCGCTGGCGGACGAGTTAGGTTGGAGCTTTTTCGATCTGGATGAAGAAATCGAGAACGCCGCCGGATGCCGTATCGCCCACATCTTTGATACCCAGGGCGAACCCGCATTTCGCCAGCTGGAGACAAAGGCGCTGGAAAATCGCGTGAAAAGCATTCGTACGGGCCGTCCGCAAGTGATCTCGCTCGGTGGCGGAGCATTTTCGACGCAAGAGAATTACGATCTCGCGTTCAATCACGGCATCACGATCTGGCTCGATACTCCTTACGAGGTGATCGAACGCAGAGTGGCCGTGGACGCGAAAGACGGGGAGCAGTCTCGGCCTCTGGCGCGCGATCCCGAGCGCATGCGGCGTCTGTTTGAATCCCGCCGGGACGATTACGCTCGCGCCGAATATCGCATCGAACCAAGAGACGACGAACCCGCACATGTGGTCGCTCGCATCCTAGAGCTGCCGATCATGACGCCATGACCGCAACGGGTGTCACAAGCAAGTCTGGCCGCGCGGCGCTCTCCATTTTTGATGCAGCACTGCGGGCTGCCGATCCCGCTCTCGCGGTCCGCGAATTTGTACGCCTCGACAAAGGGACTCTCTTTGTCGGTGCCGGCGCGAAGCCAGCGCGCTATCGTCTCACCGCATTCGAGCGCATCTTTGTTGTGGGAGCAGGGAAGGCTTCGCTCGCGATGGCGAGTGCGTTGGAGCAACTCCTTGGCGATCGCCTGGAAGGCGGATGTGTTGCGATTCCCGATGGAGTCCGGCGATCGGGCAGCAAGTTGAGCCGCATACGCGTTCGCGAGGCGTCGCATCCTTATCCAGACGCGCGAAGCGTTGCTGCCGCGCGCGAGATCGCGGGAATTGCCAGTGCTTGCGGCCCGCGAGACTTGCTGCTCTGCGTGATTTCCGGCGGCGCTTCTGCGTTGATGGCTTTGCCTGCTCCCGGCGTGACGCTCGCGACGAAGAAGCGCGTGACGAAGCTGCTGCAAACACGCGGTGCGACGATCCACGAGCTGAATGCCGTCCGCAAGCATCTTTCCGCGATCAAGGGCGGGCATCTGGCAAGGCTCGCGCATCCGGCGACGCTGGTGTCGCTGATTCTGTCGGACGTGATCGGTGATCCTCTCGATGCCATCGGCTCTGGTCCTACGGTTCCGGATCCTACGACCTGCGATGACGCGCGGCGCGTGCTGGAGCGATATTGCGTGCCAGAGCTTTCATTGACGGAGACGCCGAAGCCGGGCGATGCTACATTTCGCAACGTGCGCAATGTGATCGTGGGTAGCAATCGTTTGTCGATCGATGCCGCGAAGGCCAAGGCGCAGAGCCTCGGGTACGAAACCATCGTTCTTTCGACAACGATTGATGGAGAAACACGCGACATCGCGCGCATGCACGCAGCCATTGCTCGGGAGGCTATCGCCCGCGAAGCAATGGATGGCGGCAGACGCCGCATGTGTTTTCTGTCGGGCGGAGAAACCACGGTTACGGTTCGCGGCAAAGGCTTGGGCGGTCGCAATCAGGAATTCGTACTGGCGGCGCTCGTCGCGCTCGAACGTACGGCCGGTGTGACGATATTCAGCGCGGGTACCGATGGCCTGGATGGTCCGACGGATGCGGCCGGAGCAGTGGCGCAGAGTTCCGCCATGTTAGCGCTCGATGCGCGGCGTTTTCTGGACGACAACGATTCCTATCACTATTTCGCAAGGGAGGGCGGATTGATTAAGACCGGCCCCACGGGCACGAACGTGATGGACGTGCGAATGCTGCTGGTTCACTAAACGTTTCTCTCGCGCGATCTTGCTATTGCGCGATCGTTGCTACTGCGATGGTTGCTATTGCGTGATGGTTTCGAGGGGATGCGAAGTGGCTTTCGTGGGAGGCGTCGCGGATCCCCTGCCTGCGGAAACGGAACCGCGTTTCACGTCGATGGTAATTTGCGGCCCGCTGCCAGTTGAACCTGCGAGGGTTTCGTGGCGACCGTCGGAATCCACTTTAAAATGCTCCCCGAGCCCGTTCGTGATTTCTCCGCGCTCGGTTGTCGCTTTCAGCGAGAAACCCGCCGACTCGGGCATCACGAGGTTGACATCGCCCGAACTGAGCTTCGCTTGTATGCGCGCCAGGGGAGTTTGCAAAGGTTCCAATGTCAGATCGCCGCGCTCCAGTTCGATGTCCATCGCTTCACGGAAATCGCGCATGTGCACGTCGCGCGAACGCGATGTAATGCGCGTGGGTCCGGTTAATCCTTCGGCGCTGAAATTGCCCGTGTCCATGTGAATCTCGCCGGGCACTGCGCTGGTCGTAAAATCTGTGCGCTGGCTTTTGAAGTGGACACCCTTGGCCAATTTCTGCAGATGCACTTCGCCGGTGTACGCGCCATATAGTCGTTGGCTCTCCTGAATTCCGCCAAAATCGCGGAATCTACCTGATTAGACGAGGATGCCCCCTCCGGAAGTTCAAAAAAATAGCAAGTTCAGAGACGCGTGGTTAACGACCAGTCGGCCTCGTTTTGCGGATTCAGGCTTTTCAAATTGCCAGAAAAGGCGTATTCTGAGACACTTAGACGTTCCAGGGCGTTCGCCGGATGATAGACTGCTGACGTCCAAAGAGTAAATAGTTCTTTTAGAATGAGCTACTTGTATGGTATCACCGAAGGAGTTTCATGACCTGTCCGTTTTGTGCCCATCGCCAGGATCGGGTGATCGATTCCCGCGAGAGCAAAGAAGGCGACGTCATCCGCCGCCGGCGGGAGTGCCTGAAGTGCCAGCGGCGATTTACTACGTACGAACGTAGTGACGAAGTGCCCTACATGGTCGTCAAAAGGGATGGGAGGCGCGAGAAGTTTGAGCGTCCCAAGGTTCTGGAGGGTTTGATCAAGGCCTGCGAAAAGCGGCCTGTTCCGATGGCGAAACTCGCCGAAGTGGTGGATGAAGTTGAATCCACTCTAGCAGATAGCGCGGATCGTGAGATTTCGACGACGGCCATCGGGGAACTGCTCATGAGGCGTTTACGTATGATCGATAAGATCGCGTATGTGCGGTTCGCGTCGGTTTACCGGGATTTCCAGGATGTGGAAGCGTTTGTTACCGAATTAAAGGATCTCCTCCAGCGCCGGAGCTAGGAGTACTATAAAGTTTGAAACCGAATGGGCTGGGAAACATCTTTTGAAATAGGGACTTAACAGAACGCAGGAAGCTTGATATACTGGTTCGCGGCCCGGAATCAGCTGAAAAGTTGTGGTGTGTCCGCTTATAACTTTGATACTGAAGTGCTTAACCACTTCAGTCCCCGTAGGATATAAGCCCCGACGGAGAATTTCCGCTTGGGGGAGGTGACGGTAAAATTGGATCAGTTCGAGGATCAGTTTCTAAATAGCGAACCGTTGGGGATGCCCTTCGACGAAGACGCTGCATTCTTTCACCCGGAAGAAGCGGCCGAAGGCGAAGAATTTGCCGCCGCTCATCCGCAGGAAGAATCGATCTATACGGATGATCCGGTTCGCGTGTATCTGCGAGAAATGGGTTCGGTTCCGCTGCTGACACGCGAAGGCGAAGTGAATCTGGCGCGTCGCATGGAACGTGGCAAGCTGCGCATGCAGAAGGCCATTAGCCGTTCCGGCGTGGTGCAGTTGCGCGCGGTTGAAATTTGCGAGCAGATCCGTCGCGAAGCCGAAGATCTGGAAACCTACGTCGATCTGGGCGATCTGGAAGTCGACAGTTCCGCGTATACGAAGAAGCGCACCGAAGTAAAGCAGTTGCTTGCCGATGTCGCCGTGGCGCACAAGAAAATGCTGCAGCTGGTGGATAAAGCCGCCGCCGCACCTGCCAGCAACAAGAAGCTCCGCCGCAAGGCCCGCATGAAGGCTGCGCGCGGCTGGATCGAGGTTTCGCAGGCGATTCGCAAGGTTCCGTATTACGCCTCTCAGTGGAAGCAGTTCGCGCGCGAAATCGAACGCGTGGTGGAAGAGCTCACGCACTTAGAGCAGGACATCAGGAAGTTCGAAACGCGCCCCAGCGCCACTGCCGTGGCCAAGGTGAAGGAGCTCAAGAAAGAAGCTCGCAAGAAGGAGCACACGGCTGGCGCGACGCTGCCGGAGCTGCGCCACACGCTTTCGGTGATCCGCCATGGCGAGATTGAAGCCGAGCGCGCGAAGAAAGATTTAGTCGAAGCGAATCTTCGTCTTGTGGTCTCTGTTGCAAAGAAATACGTGAACCGTGGACTGCACCTACTGGACCTGATCCAGGAAGGCAACATCGGTCTGATGCGCGCCGCCGACAAGTTCGAATATCGCCGTGGCTACAAATTCTCCACGTACGCCACGTGGTGGATTCGTCAGGCGATCACGCGTGCGATTGCCGATCAATCGCGTACGATCCGCATCCCCGTTCACATGAACGAGTCAATGAACAAGTTCCTGCGCGCCACGCGCGAGCTGGAAAAAGAGCTCGGACGCGCGCCCTCGAACGAAGAAATTTCGCGCCGCATGGATATTCCTGTGGAGAAGGTCCAGAAGTTGAAGACCATCTCGCGCGATCCCGTGTCGCTCGAAACTCCCGTGGGCCGCGACGGCGAATCCGCGCTGGGCGATCTGATCGAAGACCGCTGGGTGGGTTCTCCGGTGGACGCCGTGATCGATACGAACGTCCGCGATGAAACCGCGAACATCCTCAAAACCCTCTCGCCGAAAGAAGAGAAAGTCATCCGCCTGCGCTTCGGCATCGGTTGCGAGCGCGAGCATACGCTCGAAGAAATCGGCCAGGAGTTCGACGTCACGCGCGAACGCATCCGGCAGATTGAAGCCAAGGCCTTGCGGCAGTTGCGGTCGCCGGAACGAGCCCGGCATTTGCGGGCACTCCT
>CAITIX010000351.1 GCA_903892565.1 uncultured Acidobacteriia bacterium | reverse complement strand
CTCACCGCGCGCGGCATTCCCGTGGCCGGGGAATACGAGGTAAAGAACGCGCAGGCGATGAAAATTCTCGACACCTATGGCGTCTGCGGCTCGTTTACCGAGTATTACGCCATGGATTTCAAGGAGGATGTGGTCCTAATGGGTCATGACGGGCCGGGACATATCGCCATTGCCGAGGGCAAGACGAAGGTGCGTCCGCTGAAGGTGTATCACGGCAAAGTGGGCCGGGGACTCTCGGTGGAAATGTCCGTGAAACACGGTGCGGTGACGCTGCTGTCGGTCGTTGAAACGGAGGATGGAAAAATCAAACTGCTCGTCGCGGAGGGCGAATCAGTGTCCGGCCCAATTCTGGAAATCGGCAACACCAATTCGCGCTATAAATTCAGCCTCGGCGCGCGGCAGTTCGTGAACGACTGGAATGCGCATGGCCCGGCGCATCATTGCGCGGTCGGCATCGGCCACATCGCCGACAAAATTGACAAGCTGGGCAAGTTGCTCGGAATGGAAGTGGCACGCGTATGTTGAGAAGAGTTTTAGTTTTCATTTTCCTGGCGGCATTCGCGTGTGGGGCGGGCGCGGGTTTGGAGGCAGATTTCAAAAATCCGCCCGCCTCGGCCCGACCGTGGGTTTACTGGTTCTGGGTGAACAGCAATGTCACTCGCGAAGGCATCACGGCCGATTTGGAGGCGATGCAGCGCGTGGGCATCGGCGGCGTGCTGCTTATGGATGTGAATCAAGGCGTGCCGGAGGGGAAGATCAAATTCATGGATGCGGAATGGCAGGCGATGTTTGCCTGGTCGGTCAAGGAAGCCAAGCGGTTGGGACTGGAATACAACTTCAACGACGGCGTGGGGTGGAACGGAACGGGCGGGCCGTGGATCACCCCGGAACTGGCGCAACAGCGCATTTTCACGAGCGAGGTTCACATTCAGGCTGGAGAAAAAGGAACGAACTGGTCGGCCACACTCGCATCGCCGAGCACGAACCGGGAATACAAGGACATCGCCGTCTTCGCCGTGCCGGAGCGCGTGATGGACGCCACGAATCGCTTCCAGATCCCCGACTTCAAGTTCAAGGCTTTGACTTGGGATAAACTCGCTGAAAACCGGCATCTCAAGCGTAATCCGACCGATGCAGCCCCGGCGGAGCAGTGCATCCCGTTCAAGAAAATTGTGAATCTGACCACGCGGATGAAGCCGGACGGCAGTTTGAGTTGGGACGCCCCGGCCGGAGATTGGACGATCTTGCGGATCGGACACGCCTGGAGCGGAAGGAAGGTTGCGCCGGCGCTTCCCGATCACACCGGCCCGGAGTGCGACAAGTTGAGCAAGGCGGCGCTCAACGTTCACTTCCGCGCCTACAACAAACACCTCGTGGATCTTGCCGGCCCTGACGCCAAGGGAACGCTCATCACCACGCACATTGATTCGTGGGAGGCCGGCGGGCAGAACTGGACGCCCGCGATGCGCGATGAATTCAAGAAACGTCGCGGATACGACCCGCTCCCATATCTGCCCATCCTCGCCGGTCGCGTGCTGGGCGATTTGCAGTTCACCGAACGCTTCCTCTTCGACCTGCTGTAAACGGCGGTTGAAAAGTGCGGCGGGGTCATGTGTGTGACGGGGCG
>CAITIX010000350.1 GCA_903892565.1 uncultured Acidobacteriia bacterium | reverse complement strand
GTGCGTGTTACGACCTGCGAAATCAAATCGATGTGATAGTTTGGAGAGACCTATCTCATTGGGGGAGCGGCAGCAATGACGGTTGGGGATTATTCTATTTTGGGGATGCTCCTGATGGTGCATTTGCGATCATCTATTTTCCGTCTTGGTATTTGCTTCCTGCGCTGGGATTATTTTGGGGCGTCGTAGTTCTATTAGAAGCGAAAATGCGACAGACCAGCCGCAGTTGCCTCGCTGGACAGCCTGCGGTTGTGTGATTCGGGCAGGAGGCTCCTCACATTTCGGGTGGCGAACGCTTTCCAATATTCGACCGCCATCCGCCTGCGCCGGGGTTGGGCGGGCGGGGCTACCGCTCTACACCGCAGATAGACCAGAACGGAGGGTGGCGGAGCCGAGGTGATCTGAACACGCGACATCCTCGTCGCGGACAAGAGGCGAAAGCCGATGAGTACAAATAGTGCGTTCACCTCATGAATAGTCGACAATTTGGCTATTTGGTCCTTTTCGATTCAGAGGGAGGTCAATAGGCTCGCCGAAGCCGTGTGCCCCTAGACGCGAGTGAGTGACCGGCAAGCAAATGAGCGCGCACAACAACGGTTCTGGACCTCGGGCGAATCGATATTCCGAGAGCAAATTTACTAACTGGTCCGAGTATAGACCTTGGTGGCTGGAGGTTCAATCGGTGTTCAGGCGCTTCGATGGCCGAATCGCCAAGCATCCGAAATTCCCGAAGATTATCGAGCTGCCGCCGCTGGACGGCTTTATCCGCCCCTGCTACGCCCAAGACGTCGAATCGCAATTGATGAATTGTCCGGCGAGTTTCCGCGAAGATCTGCGGGCGGTCTTCATTTTGTCCGGAACGAGAAAGCAGTTGAAGAACTATAATGGATCAACTGTCTACTACGGTCATTACTGGCGGTGTTGCATATTTCTTCACGCCTACCCTTTCGGACGAGCGACTTTGGATTCGTTGCACCGGTTCTACCTCCGGGACGTTCTGATGCATGAATTGGGACATCACCAGGATGTGGTAAATACTTCTAGGAAGGACAGAGAGCGTTTTGCAGAACGATTTGCCGACATCCATGGATGAGGTCTAACCAATTCGAATCCCCGATCTTTCGGTATGAGACAGGAATATTGGAATTCTTGGTGAACGCAGAGACGTTTCCTCTTTTTCACGAGCTCACCAACCGCTTACGTGGGGGCCACAGAACCTAACCCGAAGGGTTTGAATCATTCAGCCCAAGGTTGCGTGAGCCTCTCAGGCGAACGCTACCTTGGGTCAATGTTGCCGCCATTCGCCCGCCGTCACGGGAGTGAATTGCATCGAAGTGTATCGGCGGGCTCCCATATAACGCGATTCGACTGGATCATCCCAAATGCCTGTTGGTCCCTGCTTCGCGCGCATTTATTTGCGGTAGAATTCATGTCCGGCGGCGCGCGTGAATCTGCGCTTCGGACTCAGGGTAGCCGTCACGTTGTTCCGTCAACCGCTGGGCTGAAATAGGCCTCCCTTTCAAGGATCAAGACGGGAATGGCCACGCTGTCCGGTACGCAAACAGACTTCATTCTGCGAGATTCAAGGGCACCAAGCACCTCTTCAGAAGTGGCCTGTTCTCTGTGGGAGTTAACTGCCTCGCAGATGACCTCGATATAGTTGATCGGGGCGGTCGACGCTCTGGAGGATATAAGCGTAAAACATTTTTGGCCAGCCATCCACCTTCGCCAAGGCTACAGCGGACGGGTCCGTAGCTCTGAACCCGGGTGAACCAAAGTCCTCCTTCGCGCAACCGCTTCGGAGGACACCATGCTACTCTCTGAACCCCAAGAAGGTTCAGAGAGTAGCGAATCACACGAGATGCCGCTTAGTGAACAAGTGGCCGGAGCCAGATTTAAGGTGCCGTTCAAAATTCTGTGCCTGCTCAAGTGTTTCGAACGCTACATAGAACTTGAGTTTCCAGGGAGCAAACTTGGCCGTGTGGGAACAGTGTCCGGCGTTATGGTCGGCCAGTCGTTGTTTGAGATCCGAGCTATGACCTCGATACAGTTGCTCAGGGTGGTCGACGCTTTGAAGAATGTAAGCGTAAAACATTTTTTGGCCTGCCATCCACCTTCGCCAAGGCTACGGCGGACGGGTCCGTAGCTCTGAACCCGGGTGAACCAAAGTCCTCCTTCGCGCAACCGCTTCGGAGGACACCATCCTACGCTCTGAACCCCGACCGGGTTCAGAGCGAAGCGAATCACACGAGATGTCGCTTCGTGAACGAGTGGCCGGAGCCAGATTTAAGGTAGCGTTCAAAATTCTGTGCCAGCTCAAGTGTTTCGAACGCCGCATAGAACTTGAGTTTCCAGGGAGCAAACTTGGCCGTGTGGGAACAGTGTCCGGCGTTATAGTCGGCCAGTCGTTGTTTCAGATCCGAGCTATGACCTCTGTACAGTTGCTCAGGGTGGTCGACGCT
>CAITIX010000349.1 GCA_903892565.1 uncultured Acidobacteriia bacterium | reverse complement strand
TACCACACGTTTCCCGGTGATCGACATTGAACGCGGTGGCACGATTCAGGGCGAACTCGACGCGCTCAATCGCATTCTCAAGATGGCCGTCCCGGAGACCCCGATCGTGTGGCAAGAGGGCGGCACGATTGTGATTCCAGGCCATGGACGCTTATGCGATCAAGCGGACGTGCTGGAGATTCGCGACATGGTGACGGTCGTGCGGGACGTCGTTCAGGATCTGGTGAAGAAAGGCAGGACCCTCGATCAGATCAAGGCCGCGGACCCTGCGCGCGAGTATCGCGGCCGCTATGGCTCGGACAGCGGAGCCTGGACCACGGAAAAATTCATCGAGGCCATTTACAAGACGTTGCCGGGGAAGAAATAGGATGGTCCGAGCAGAGCACCAATATCGGCAATCGACCAGCGGCGGCCTCCGCCTCGGAAAACGAATCGGCGCATTGCTGATCGTTTCCTGCACGGCAGTCACTGCGTTCGGACAGCGATCTGCGGCTCCCACTGAGGCGGATCTCACTGGCTATTGGGTTTCGGTGGTCACGGAAGATTGGCGCTGGCGCATGGTGGCGCCAGCGAAGGGCGATTACCAGAGCGTCCCGATCAGCGAGGCGGGTAGAATCGCCGCCGATAAATGGGATCCCGCTCGCGATGAGGCGGCTGGCGAACAGTGCAGATCCTATGGAGCGCCGGCCATCATGCGTATCCCGGGCAGACTTCACATTACCTGGCAAGACGACAACACGCTCAAAGCCGAAACGGATGCCGGCCAGCAAACCCGGCTATTCCATTTCGGGGAGTTAAAACCTGTTAGCCATGTGGCGAGTTGGCAGGGGGACTCACTGGCGAGCTGGCAGCTTCCGCGAGGGACCACGGATTCACCATCAAAGTACGGCAACTTAAAAATTGTCACGACCCATCTGCGACCGGGTTACTTACGGAAAAACGGTATTCCCTATAGCGCCGACACACGGCTTACGGAGTATTGGGAGGTCAACAAAGAGCCCAACGGCGACCAATGGCTGGTGGTTTCAACCGTGGTACACGATCCCACGTTTCTGTTTCAGGACTGGATCACCAGTCTGCATTTCAAGAAGGAGCCGAATGGTGCGAAGTGGGATCCGCAACCGTGTTCGGCGCGGTGGTGAATGACGGCGAAAAGGGATCGATTATGATATCTGGCAACACCGCGAAATATTCCCGCGCACTTAGAACGGCCGGGACAATCGTCCTAGCACTATCTGTGTCCGTAACGAACGTCCCGTTGGTCGCGGAGGTTGATTTTTCGGGCCAGTGGGCGCCCCGCTACCACGAAGATTGGCAGGAACGGCTGCCAGGGCCATATGTCAGCGACTACTCGGGCATGCCGATCAATGCGGCCGCCCGGGCAAAAGGCGACGCCTGGGAAGAATCGGTCGTGACGGAGCCCGAACGGCAGTGCGTGCCACACCCTTTCCCTTACAACCTTCATGGTCCGGCAAATTTGAGAATCTGGCCGGAAGAAAATCCGAACACGGGGCAACCCCTGGCGTGGAAGATGTGGGGCACTTTCGGGCGTGCTACGCATACGGTGTGGATGGATGGACGTCCCCGGCCTTCGAAGTACGCGATGAATACGTGGGAAGGATTCACGACGGGGCACTGGGAAGGCGATACGCTTGTGACCTTCACAGATCACGTGAAAGTTGGGTACTTGCGACGCAACGGAATTCCTACCAGCGATCAGACCACGGTCACGGAGCACTGGATGCGGCACGGCGACGTATTGACGGTCAACGTGATCGTCTACGATCCGATCTACCTGACCGAACCGTACATCCGAACGACCGATTTTCAATACGACCCGGCACAACCTGTTGCGCTGCCGCAGCCGTGTGAGCCGGTGATCGAGATCCTGCGTCCGCCGGGTGCGGTGCCCCACTTTCTGCCGGGCACGAACCCGTCTCTGGATGAGTTGACCCATATGACGAACATCATGCCGGAAGCGGCCCGCGGCGGCGCGGAGACGATGTATCCCGAGTACCGAAAGAAGTTGAAGGAAAAGTATGTGGCTCCCGAAAAATGTGAGCGCTTCTGCTGCGGTTGGGTTGCTCCGCTGCCGAACGGGATTCCACCCGGCTTGAATTGTAACGAATACGGCTTTGTACCGCCCGCGACCAACAAACAGTGAAAGCGACCAAAATGACATTCGATCAGGAGACAACATGAGTAACCTAAGCAAATGCCGAAGATGGCCCTCCCCGCTTTTCGTCGGGCTGGCCCTCGTCCTGCTTTCCGCGAACCATGTGTGGGCGCAGGGCACGACCGCGACGATTCTTGGAACCGTAACGGACCAGTCCGGAGCAGCCGTTCCAGCCGCTTCGGTTCAGGTCAAGAACACGGGAACCGGTGCGACCGTTACTGTCGAATCGGACGCGCAAGGGCGCTATACGGCGCCGGACCTGACAGTCGGCGGCTACGAAATGCAGGCCTCCAAAGTCGGCTTCCAGACGGTGCTTCGTAAAGGCGTTACCTTGACCATTGGCAGCCAGCCAGTGGTGGACTTCGCGCTACAAGTCGGCCAGTCCCAGCAGACCGTCACCGTCGAGGCCGATGTTACGCAAGTCGAGACGTCTACTTCTACTGTTTCCTCGCTGGTCGACCAGCGGCAAATGGCTGAACTTCCGCTCAACGGAAGGAATTTCGAGTCGCTGATCCTGCTGGCGCCCGGTGTGCAATATTTTTATGCCGTGTCGGCGTCGGGTGCGCAAGGCAGATCGGCTTCGTACTCTGTTTCTGGAAGCAGATCGTCGGGACAAGCATTGCTGCTCGACGACGAAAGCATGCAGACCTTCTGGAACCGCGGGTTGGCATCCATCACCGGTTCATCGCTCGGCATCGAGGCGATCGCGGAGTTCCAGACACTCACAAACACGTATAGCGCGCGGTTCGGCGGCAACGGCGTGGTGGTGAACTCGGTCAGCAAATCCGGCACGAACTCGTTCCACGGAACCGCGTACGAGTATCTACGCAATAGCGCAGTGGACGCACGGAGTTTTTTCGATCCTGGTAACAGCCCTCCCGCTTTCCGCCGGAACCAGTTTGGTGGAAGCATCGGCGGCCCCATCAAACAGAACAAAGCGTTCTTCTTTGCAAATTACGAAGGAATTCGTCAGCTGCTGGGCGAGACCAAGGTCGCTTTCGTTCCAGGTTGTAACTTGGTGCCATCGGCCTGCACCATTACGGCCACGAATCCCGCGACTGCAGCGGCCGTGGCCGGTATTCTGGCCCTGCTACCGCCGGCGCAGACCTACACCGGCAATGGTATTGGCACATCGACGCAGGTAGCCAGTCAAATCGCACACGAGAACTACCTCCTCGCGCGCTTCGATTACAACTTGTCCGAAAAGGACGCGATCTTCGGACGCTACGTCACCGACAAAGCGGACTTTCTCGAGCCCTTTGGAGGCAATGGCCCGGCGCTGCCCTTGTGGCCGGCTGTTGACGCCTCGCACAATCAGTTCACCACCATTGGCTGGCGCCGCATTATTTCGCCGACACTAGTCAACAGCGCCCGCATCAGTTTCTCCCGGCCGACGGCGAATGAGGCGGCCGCCCCGAGCCATTCGGCGATGCAGTTCTTTCCCGGGTCAGGCCGCGTCGACGGTATTCTCGACGTCACCGGTTTGACGTCGCTGGGACCGAATCTGTGGAACCCGTTCGTCCTCAATCAAAACAAATACACCGCCGGCGACGACGTGATCTGGACGCTGGGAGCCCACAGCGTAAGGCTCGGAATGGTCCTCACTCGATTCCAGACAAACTCGGCACTACAACAATATGCGGGTCTCCGCTGGACCTTCCCCAACTTTGCCTCCCTGCTGGCTGGAACTCCTTCGCGAGTATTAGGCACGCCGCTGGGCGATCAGTTCTATGGACATTTTGACCTTCGCGAAACGGATATTTCTCCCTACGTGCAGGACGATTGGAAGATCACGCCCAAATTGACGTTGAATCTCGGCTTGAGGTGGGAGTTCCAAACCAATCCGACGAGTTCGCACAACACGCTGTTCATGATTACGGATTATGTCAACGGCACGGGTTTCCAAAACGTTCCCACGATCACAAGGAACAACACATCAACAGCGAATCTCGCTCCCCGCATCGGTCTCGCGTACGATCCATTCGCGGATCACCGGACAGCGATCCGCGCGGGATTCGGCGTTTTTTACGACTTGCTCACACCCTCTGTGTACTGGCCGGCGCTTACTGGGCAGCCGCCATGGACGAACTATACTGTCAACAGCCCATCTTTCCCGAGTCCATTCGCCGGCAGTCTGGTGCCGCCGCTTCCCGCGGTTTCTCCGGGATGGGACTACAACACAAACACAACTCCGAAGATGATCCAATACAATTTCACGCTTCAGCACGAATTCGCAGGGGGCACTGTGGCCTCGATCGGATACATCGGTGCAAAGGGCGTGCACCTAATGAATGGCACCGATCAGAATCCCGTCATCCCGACGATTGACGCGAATGGCGTCTACCACTTCGGAACCTTAGTCAACGGAAATCCAACGCCGGTGGCGAATCCTCGCCTCAACTCACATTTCGGATTCCTGACGGACAATATCCCTGCGGCGTTTTCTCGCTACAATTCGCTGCAGGCCAGTGTCAATCGCCGATTCGCGCACAACTTCCAGATTCAGGGATCCTACACCTATGCCAATTGCATGGACGATGGCGGAAGCGGGCTAGGGGCGCTCAGCAACAATACGTCGTCCATCGCCGAGAATCCGTTTAATCGTCTGATTGATTACGCCCCATGTGCTCAGGACATCCGTCATGCGCTACGAGTCAACGGCCTCTACACACTGCCCTTCCACGGCAATCGCTTCGTGGAAGGTTGGCAAATCAGCGGTATTCTCACTTCCAGCACGGGCCTGCCGTTCAACACAAACATGGGGTTCGACAGCATTGGGTATAGCGCTGGTGTTAATCCCGCTGGTGTGCCGCGTCCCAACGTCGTCGCCGGCTGCACTCTGATGGTTGGACTGCCGAACAAGTGGTACGATCCCGCCTGCTTCAGCGCGCCGGTGCCCGGCACGATCGGAAACGCGGGCCGCAACTTGGGCCGAGGCCCGCACTTGCAAGACACCGATCTTTCTCTTTCGAAAGAAACGAAGATTTTCGAGCATTTGCAGGCCCAGTTCCGCGCAGAAGTATTCAATGTTTTTAATCACACGAACCTGGGACTACCCGCCCTGACCGTATTCAGCGCAGGACCGGCAGGTCAATGCACGGCGACCGGGGCCGGATGTGCCGTCGTTAACGCGCAAGCCGGGAAGATAACCACGATTGTGGGAACTCCGAGGCAGTTCCAGCTCGGGGTGAAATTGATCTTCTAAGTAGCCGTTTCCGAAAGAAACGAGGCGGCGAGGGATTTTAATTCGCTTATTCTCTCGCCGCATACCAAACCAAGTTGAACCGTCCATCGCTCAGAATAATAATGCCGGAGAAGCAATGCAGCGGAAATTGAAACATCCAGTTTGGCGCTGGATATCTTGCGCCATGATCTGTGTCTGCTTTATGACTTTCGGCCCCGTGAAGTTCCTGCGGGCTCAGCAGAAGTCCATGGATGTCGAGACGCTTCAGATCAGGCCCAACTTTTACATGATCGCCGGCGCCGGAGGCAATATCGGCGTTCAATTTGGCCCCGATGGCGTCGTCCTCGTAGATTCCGGTGCCGTCGAATACAGCGATAAAGTATTAGCCGCGATCCGGAAGCTTACAACGCAGCCCATCATTTACATCATTAATACCGGCGCCGACGCGGACCACGTCGGTGGAAACACAATCCTTTCACATGCAGGCCGCAATATCCTGGCGCTGGGTCCCGAACCGATTGGCGGCGAAGGGACCCGAGGCATGACAAACAATTTCGCAGCCACGGTGTACGCGACCGAACCTACGCTGCTTCGGATGAGCACGCCTCCCGAGAAGCCGCCGTACCCCTCCGACGCATGGCCTACGGAGACATTTACAGAAAAGCGCAGAACGTTGTTCTTCAATCACGAAGGGCTCGAAGTGCTGCGTCAGCCTGCCGCCCATAGTGATGGTGACGCGATCGTATTCTTTCGGGCGTCCGATGTTATTGTCGCGGGCGACATTATGGATACAGCACACTTTCCAATGCTTGACTTGACGCACGGAGGCAGTATCCAAGGTGAGATCGAAGCCCTCAACAAGATCGTAGAACTGGCGATCCGGCCGCTTCCCTTTTCTTTCAATGAAGGCGGGACGGTTGTGATTCCCGGTCACGGGCGGCTGTACGATCATGCCGATTCAGTGGAGTATCGCGACATGGTTGTGATCGTCCGCGATACGGTGCAGGACATGATGAAGCGCGGTATGACCTTGGAACAAATTAAGGTGGCTTCGCCGGCCAAACAGTATGAGCCCCGATACGGAGCGAAATCAGGCCCGTGGACGACGAACGATTTTGTCGAAGCGATTTATAACGGGCTGAGCGCAAAAAAATAGCGCCACTCAGACTCGCGCTGAAGGGAAATATATGAGCGAATTCCGACTCACAAACTATCCGCACTTGGGGTTTGCCGCCGCAATGGCCCTCCTCATCAGCACCCCCTGCTTTGCGCAGTCGACGGGCGCGGCACAGCCTCCGGCGCAGAATCCGAAAGCGATGGCGCCCTTCGATGTCACTGGCTATTGGGTTTCGGTGATCACGCAGAGCTGGCGCCTTCGCATGGTGACTCCACCCAAGGGCGACTACATGGGGATACCAATGACGCAAGCTTCTAAGGCGATCGCGGACCGGTGGGATCCAGCCATAGACGAAGCGGCAGGGAATCAGTGCAGATACTATGGCGCTGGGACTATCATGACGCTGCCCGAACGCCTGCATATCACGTGGCCGGATGACAACACTCTCAAGTTGGACATCGACGCGGGGACTCAGACGCGCGTTTTTCATTTCGGCAACTGGAAAGCGCCGGACACAACGTTGACTTGGCAGGGCAGTTCCCGCGCAGAGTGGGCGTCCCGAACGCTGCAGATTCCGCAGCGCGCGCCCACCAACAATCGAGGGCAGTTGCCTCCTGCTTTCAAAGTGAGCTACCTGAGCGTGAAAACGGATCACATGAAAGGCGGTTACCTCCGAAAAAATGGAGTCCCCTATTCCGATAACGCAGTTCTGACGGAATACTTTGATCCGATTCAGGAGCCCAACGGGCAGATGTGGCTGATCGTTACGACCATTTTGGAAGATCCCACCTATCTGGAAGATCCGCTGCTGTTGACCGCGCAGTTTCGTAAGGAAGCCGACGGTAAGAGCTGGGATCCAACGCCTTGTTCTGCGCGCTGGTAGGTGCGATGGAGAAATGAGACTTTTCATGGCAACTGTTTTTGACCGCAAGAAACCAAGCAGTGGACTCGCAGCGCTCAGTGTTCTTCTCCTAGCCGTGGCGCTCCCCGCAAACGCACAATTCGATTTGTCAGGCAGTTGGGCCGCGCGGAACTACAATGACGCACTTAGCACCAATCCGGGTCCAGAGCCCATTCCCGTCGACTACCTAGGGATGCCGTACAACGAATATGGCCGCGCATGGGCATTGGCGTATTCGTACTCGCAGGTATCGATGCCGGACCGTTCCTGCGCTTTCTTCTCGCCGATCTACCTCGGGATGGGGCCCTTCGGCATGAAGATCTGGAATGAAACGGAGCCGCTGAATGGAAGTACCATTGCCTGGAAGATCGGCGGCTGGGAAGATACGGCGCCAATCACCATCTGGATGGATGGCCGTCCGCATCCCTCAGCGAA
Organism: uncultured Acidobacteriia bacterium; assembly: GCA_903892565.1. Taxonomy (GTDB): domain Bacteria; phylum Acidobacteriota; class Terriglobia; order Bryobacterales; family Bryobacteraceae; genus Palsa-187. The sequence continues at coordinate 6,471 of CAITIX010000349.1, read as the reverse complement.
CGCGTTGCACACGATGTCAGGATTCACCACGGGTAAGTGGGAGGGCGATGTTCTGACCGGATACACGACGCACATGAAAGCCAGCATCCTGCGCCGGAACGGCGCCCCTCATAGCGATCAGGCGACCATGACGAGCCGCTTCTTCCGCCACGGCGATATCCTGACGTTGACGATACGCATCGACGATCCTATGTACCTGACGGAGCCGTACTATCTGACGAGAACATTTCAGCTGAGCTCCATCAATCCGATCCGTACCGTCGGCCAGCCGTGCACGCAAGCCAACGAGGGCGTTCCCGAAGGAGTCGTGCCGCACTTCCTTCCCGGGCAGAACCCTTTCCTCGAAGAAGCGACCAAATCTTACGGCATTCCGGCCGACGCCGTGCTGGGCGGCGCTGAGACGGCGCTTCCGGAATATCGAAAAAAGATCAAAGACCGTTATAAAGCGCCGGCCAAGTGTCCTCGCGTTTGCGGAGGCCCCGGCGCCTATCCTTTGCGGGCGAACTAAGTGCGGGCGAACTCCGCCACCGGTCGGGGAACAGGCTAGGAGAAAGCAATGAAGAAGAGAACCATCGCGCTGCTGTGCGCCGCATTTACGATTACGGCGATTGGGTTGCTCGCCGCTCAATCGGGAGCAAAGGTAGTGGTGCGCCTCGATCCAGCGCTCGACAAAATCATCGCCCCCAATGCGAAATTGGAAACCCTCGTCCAAGGTGCGTTCGGCATCTCGGAAGGTCCAGTATGGATACGCAATGGTCAGTATTTGCTGTTTAGCGATATCGCCGCGAACGTCATCTATAAGTGGACGCCGAACGATCGCCAGATGACCGTTTTCCTCAAGGACAGCGGTTACACGGGCGAGCTTAACAAGATTTCTCAGGAAGGTTATCTCGCGCGGAGCGGCCCATTGTTCATTTTCGACTTTGGTTCCAATGGCATCACGCTGGATCCGCAAGGGCGCTTGGTCTTCTGCGCGCAAGGCGATCGCACAATCGTCCGCATCGAGAAGGACGGGAAACGCACCGTACTGGCGGATCGCTACGAAGGAAAGCGTCTCAATCGACCGAACGACTTAATCGTGAAATCCAACGGGACCATCTACTTCACGGATCCGCCTACGCCCGTCCACATGGAACTGCCTGAAGCAGCCGTGTTCATGCTGAAAGACGGCAAATTAACGCCACTTCCTGTTCCCGTTAAGGACGTCCGTCCGAATGGCATCGCATTGTCTCCGGACGAGAAGATTCTTTACGTAAACGGCAGCAAGACCATCCATGCCTTTGACGTACGCCCGGACGACAACGTGGAGCACGATCGCGTGTTCATCGACATGAATAGCGACAAAACATCCGGCGGTACCGATGGGATGAAGGTCGACCGGCAGGGCAACCTATATTGCACTGGACCCGGAGGAATATGGATCATGAATCCGCAGGGTAAACACGTCGGCACCATCTTGTTGCCCGAGCCAGCCACCAATCTTGCATTCGGCGATGCGGACTACAAGACCCTGTACGTTACGGATCGCCGCCACCTCCAGCGTATTCGGCTGCTGACCGCGGGAGTCGCCCCGGGACCGCCGGCAATCGAGTCGCATTAGGGAAGCTGGGTTAATACTCTAAAACCAAGTGATCCAAGGATCTGTCCTGTGGTCCGCAAAAATTCCGTCCGTCGCTAAGCGGCCTCCTTTTTCAAGCCATATTCGTGATGCAAACCGCCAAGAACCGGTTTCGCTGTAACGCGATAACCGATCGGCAGCTTGTGACGGTGTGGACTGGCCGGAACTTTGGCTTGGGGTTGCTCCGGAATTTCAGGTCCTAAGGCAGAGTGTGGTCGTCCGCGATTGTAATGCCGGATGTACTCGCGAAGGATTCGCTTGAGGTGGCCCTCGCTGAGTGGGATCAGAAAGTCCAAACACTCCCGACGGATCGTTCCTACAAGACGTTCACAGAAGGCATTGGCTTTCGGAGCGCGAACGGGTGTTTTCAAAACTCGAATGCCAAATCCGCTCAACGCTTGATCAGCGGTAGGCGAGAAAATCGAATCCCGGTCGTGAATCAGGTAGCGACAGGTATGATCGAACGCCAAGAACTCGCGGAGCTGCTGGATGGTCCATTCCATTGAGGTGCACAATCCTTCGGGAACAGGATGCAACAAGGTCACCGCATTTCGAACCGCGCGGGGCAGCACTGCGGCAGCACAGGGGGTGTTCGTAAGCCTTTCAGCGCTCTGATGACGAACTGAGCTAAACCGAAAACACAACTACTTAGACCGCGTAGTGTCCAAATATTCAAACGCCGGCCAAGTTCGAGAACAATCTTCACCGGAAGCGGAGACGGCAAGAGATTCTCTGGCGGATACTTAGCTGCCATAAGAGTTTGCTACGATAGCCGGAAATGCGTTCCCGTTTCGATCCTTTTCACTTTCTAGCGACGGCTATGGCTGGCTGGGTCCAACAGCATCAGCAGGACGCCATGGAGTACCTGCGAGAAGAGAATCGGGTATTGCGTGAGCAGTTGGACGGAAAGCGCATTCGTTTTACCGATGAGCAACGGAGGCCGCTGGCGGCGAAGGCCAAACGTTTAGGTCATGGCGCGTTGGAAGAAGTCGCGACACTGGTTACGCCCGAGACGCTGCTTGCGTGGCACCGCAAACTGATAGCAAACAAGTACGATGGCAACGCGCGGCGCGGCCCTGGCCGCCCCAGAGTGATGGGCGAGATCCGCGAATTGATCGTGCGGATTGCGAAAGAGAACCGGACTTGGGGATACAGCCGCATCCAGGGAGCGCTCAAAAACCTGGGCCATAGCGTTGGCCGAGGGACCGTAGCCAATGTTCTCAAAGAGCATGGCATTGACCCGGCCTCTGAGAGACGCAGGAAAACCACGTGGCGCGAATTTCTGGCGGCGCACTGGGAGATGCTTGCTGCCGCCGACTTCTTCACAGTGGAGTTGTGGACGCATGGAGGACTGGTCCGTTATTTGGTGTTCTTTGTCATCGAACTTGCGAGCCGCCGCGTCCGCATCGCAGGTGTCCATTCCACGCCCGACGGGGATTGGATGAATCAGGTGGCACGCAACTTGACAGATGCGCATGATGGTTTTCTACGCGGCAAGCGATATCTGATTCACGACCGCGATCCGTTGTTCACTGGGGCATTCCAAAATGTGCTGTTGGGAGCCGGAGTGAAGCCGGCAAGATTGCCACCACGATCGCCCGATCTAAATGCATATGCGGAGCGCTTCGTGCGCTCGATCAAAGAAGACTGCTTGGATCGCCTGATCGTTTTCGGCGAAGCTGGATTACGTAACACGCTCCACGAATTCGGCGCACATTACCATTGGGAGCGGAACCATCAGGGAATCGGCAATAAGCTCATCGCGGCTCCGCGCCTGCCTTCAACAGGGTGTATTCGCAGAAGACAGCGTTTGGGCGGTATGCTCAATTTCTACTACCGGAAAGCGGCCTGAAAACGGATGCGCATCTTGAATAGGTCGGCGGTTATGGTTGTTCCGAAACAGCCTTTCCTCGATTGGCTGCTGGGCCTGGGTGAGTCTAACCTGGAACTCACCATGGCAGATCTCCGCCGAGACCCATCTATCTACCTGTTTCCCGAGTGTAGCTTTGAGCCCGAATTATTGGAACACCTCGAAGACGCCTGCGCGGAAATTTTCGAGCGAGAACTGGAGAGCTGGGATCGGCTAGAAGAGAGTTGGCCGACCGACCGTAGTTTTGAAGCCTTCCGACAATGGTTCAACTACAGTACTCATTGGATGGTCTTTGACCTCGCTCGCGGTCGCCTCAAAGTGGAGGAGATCTGACTGAAGTGTCAGAACCTGTGGACCGGTGGATGATTTCTTGGGTGATGTGCGGACGCGATAAATCTCGAGTTGGACGGGGAATTTACTCAGGATGCTCGTCGACACTTTCAAGGATGATGCGATAGTGTTCCTCCTTGAGCCAGAAACCCGTTTTGCGGAGCGCGTCTATTTTGGGACGAATTGCAGGAATTATTCCTCGCTGCTTCGCCATTCGAAAAACACCCGGTGTTCGGATGACATTCAACGACAACCGAGTCGCCGCATGAATCGCGTCGGCATCGTCCAGAAGCAAACTCTCCGCTTGGAGTTGTTGGGCCAGCGCGAGAGCTTCACTTTCACCGGCATCAAGTCCGATGTGACGCAGGCTTTCGACCTGGGCGAAGTTCTCCGCTTCGCGAACATGAAGCCACGTCCCTTGCGCGGCCAGCACTTCGCGCGCAACCGGGTACTGGGCACCAGCAATGACAACTTCCTGGAATACCGCCTGGGGAATTACAATCTCGTCAAAGATCGTACGGAGCAACTCGAATTCATCAAGTGCGGCAAAGTAAATAAGTGGACTGCTATTCGAGACAACCAACTCGGTTAACCGTTACGACGTCGGCGTTCGAATTCCTCGATGGCCTGGCCGTCGGCCTCCCAGTCGTCCGCGGTGTAAGTAACGTGCGGAATGCCGCGCTGCTTCAACAACTCCATGAACGCAACTTTCCCGAGTCCGAGTTCACGCGCCGCATGGCCCGCCGGGATCTTGTGTTCGGCGAAGAGTTCCAGAATCGCTTCCTTACGGAGGTGTTCCTCAAGCTTCGCCTTGTCGACAGAGGAATTGGCTATATCGAGTTCAATCTTGAGTTTCACAGCACCCCCATTGTACCGCTGTCGATGAATTTGAGGATGCAAGTTCCTATTGAATTCAAACAACGCAACAGAATGCAACACGGTCGCCGCATAGGTTTCCCAGCGAGCAACCGGGTTCGAACCGCACGGGGCAGCACCGGGGCAACACAGGCAGTGTCCATGCGCCTTTCACCGCGCCGAGGGCGAACTGAGCTGAACGGAAAACACAATTACTTAGACCCAAGTGAGCCGAGCCAGAATGGCATCCGTCGAGTTCGATTCCCATTAGCGCTACCAATCCCTCACACACATACGGGCGATGCGTCGTGACACGTGGTCACGCACATGCGCCAGCCGAAACCACTACACGCCGCGCCCTGGTGACGAGCCCGGCACTTGGGACCAGTCCGATAAATAGCTTGAGCGGCGATCCGCACGCGGGGCATGGATTGCGGAATCCGCAAATAGCCACCGCGCCACTCTCGAGGGCTGATTCACCAGGCGTGACTGTGTAGCGTCACATGCCCAAATACGGTCACCCGGGCACAGGCCATTAGGCCGCTAGAGGCGATTCGCTGCAACGCGGAGCGGTGGACGCCCGCGTGCCCATAAGGGCAGGAGCTAAAAACATGACGCATCTTTCCCTTCTTGCCGGGTCCATTCTGTTATTGTCACCCGGAGCCGTATTTTTATCCGCGCAGACCGTCTCCTTCGCGGACAACTTTAATCCTCCGTCTACCCTGTGGAGCAACTCGGCGGGTAACTGGATCGCCACGGGAGGAAACTACTTTCCGCAGGTTCCCAACAACAATCCATTGACGATGACCCTTCTGCCATTTGACCTGACGAGCTACACGCTTACCGTGACCGTGAATGCGCTCGGAGATTCCGGCATTTATGTGCGCACGAATGCGACGGGGACTCAGTACGTGGCTCTTATCATCGGAGGTCTCGGCTACGGACAAGGATCGCGCGGCGGTAATGCGGGCACATCCATCTACTGGGCCGATAGCAGCAGCCCCACGGAAACCGCGAACTTGGTCACGGGCGTTTTCACTCCCGGCAACACGTATACGGTTACCGTAAAAGCAGTGGGAAACACATTTTCGGCTTATATCAATGGTTCGACAACGGCTGTCACAACCTTCACCGATATTACGGCCGGAAACGACGGACGCGTGGGACTCTACACGAATCAACCGAATGTCGCGACCGGCAGCGGGTCTGGTCCGCCCACCACGTACAGCACATTCAGTCTGCAAGGAACCTCGGCTCCGGTGTCGCAGCCTTATTACTTTTCGGACCTAGTGTTCGGGGGCGGATACCAGACGACGCTCACTTACGTGAATTACTCGCCGCAGACGGTCACGTGCGTCACCAATTTCTATTTCGATACCGGGGCGGCACTTTTGGTCCCGTTTGGCTCCGGCACGGCTTCGTCGCGCACCGATGTGCTGCAACCGGGCCAATCGCTCCACGATCAAACGCTGGCGAACCTTAACGCGCCGAACACCGAAGGGTGGGGGCAAGCGACGTGCAACGGCGCCGTGCAAGCTAGCCTGCTGTATCGCCTGTATAGCGCCGCGGGCGTGCCCGTCGGAGAGGCGAGCGTGAACGCCGAAACAGCGGCCACCACGAAGTTCGCAACCTTTGCGCAGACAGCCACAGGTGTTGCCTATGCCAACCCTTCGACGACGCAGTCGGCGATTGTGACGATTGCTGTGTACAGCACGGTGGGGACGAAACTGGGTAGCCAGAACGTCACGCTGGGGCCGCTGCAGCACGGATCCGCCAACTTGGGGCCGTTGCTCGGGCT
>CAITIX010000348.1 GCA_903892565.1 uncultured Acidobacteriia bacterium | reverse complement strand
ATTCCGCTCGACGCGAACAACTTTGCCGGACGCTTTGGTTTCGCCTATCGCGTTTCCGATAGCGGCAACCTCACGGTTCGCGGCGGCATCGGAACGTTCTACGGACGTACCCCGTCCATCTTGAACGGCACCGCTTTCACGCAGAACGGCGTCCAAGTGCAGACCTATACGCTGCTGTCGAACATCCCGACCTATCCGAACATCTTGACCGCACCCCCCACGGTCAACCGTACTCCGGATATTTACGCCTTCGACGCGAACTATGTGCAGCCCATCACGCATCAATGGAGCCTAAACATCGAACGCCAACTGGGTAAAGACTGGTCGGGCACTCTCGGCTATCTTGGAGTTCGCGGCGAGCACCTCACGCGCACCCGCGACATCAACCTGGCCCCGGAAGTTTTGGTGACCGGTTCGTTGGCTGACGGGACGCCTGTCAGCTACTATCGCCACCCCGGCCGCGTGAATCCCGCGTTTGGTCGTATCAGCATCTTCGACAGCGGTGCGGACTCCAGCTACAACGGTGTTTTCCTGCAGGTCACCAAGCGCTTCTCGGAAGGCTTCTCGTTGCAGGCCGCCTACACCTTGTCTAAGGTCATCGATGACAAGCCGGACTTCACTTCGGTCGTGGTCGGAACCGACGACAGCAAGCAGGCGCAGGACACCCTCAATCCGAACGCCGATCGCGGACGCGGCAATGCGGACATCCGGAATCGCTTCGTGATTAACGGTCTGTGGAAGATCGACTATGCATCGAAGCTATCCAATCCCGCCATGAGGGCGGTCCTGCGTGGCTATCAGCTTTCGCTGTTGACCACCGTGCAGAGCGGACGCCCCTTGACCGCAACTGTCGGCGGCGACGTGAACAACGACGGCACTTCGTCCACGGATCGCTTCCCGGGAACGGGCCGCAACACGTACGAATCTCCGGGCTTCGGCCAGATCGATCTGCGCGTTTCCCGGCAGATTCAGCTTTACAAAGATCGCGCAGGTCTGCAGTTGATCTTTGAAGCGTTCAACCTGGCGAATCGCACCAACTACAACGGCATCAACACCGGCCAGTACGGCTTCAACGCCACCACCCGCGTGTTTACACCCACTCCGTCCTTCCTGACGCCTACGTCGACCTACGATCCGCGCATTCTGCAACTCGCGGCTAAGATCACGTTCTAAGCGTTTTTCGAACGGAAATAGGTAGTAACAACGCAGCCCCAGGGTCACTCCTGGGGCTGTTTCTATGAGTGGTTGGGCCAAACGGATGAAGAATTCTGCATCCTTCAAGCGCCCGGTGCCTCTAATATAGGGAAACAAATGATATCCCCTATTGTTGACAGATATTTAGGGGGATCTCTACAATCAATAAGTACCCTTAACATGGCCCCCGCTGTCCTGAAAAATCCCGCCGCGCCTGCCGCGCCCTTGCCGGCCACGTCGCTGCTGTCGAAAATCGGCAACACGCCGCTGATTCGTTTGGCGAAGCTTGACCAGGATTTGCCGGGCGTGGAGATCTACGCCAAGGCGGAGTTCTTCAATCCCGGTGGTTCGGTAAAAGATCGCGCCGGGCTCAATATGATCCTGGAAGGCGAGCGCGATGGCCGCCTCACGAAAGACCATGTACTGCTCGATGCCACCAGCGGCAACACGGGCATCGCATACGCGATGATCTGCGCCATCAAGGGCTATCGCCTGAAGTTGTGCCTTCCGGCCAACGCCTCGCACGAGCGCAAACAAATTTTGAAAGCCTACGGCGCGGAGATGCTGTTCTCGGATCCAGGCGAAGGCTCCGATGGAGCCATTCGTTTGTGCCAGAAAGTTTTTTCGGAAGCCGCAGAGAAGTACTTCTACCCGGATCAGTACAACAACTCCGCCAACTGGCGCGCACACTTTGAAGGCACCGGCGTCGAGATTATCCGGCAGACCGAAGGCCGCGTGACGCACTTCGTCACCAGCATGGGCACGAGCGGAACGTTCATGGGGACGTCGCGACGTTTGAAACAAGATGTGCCCGGTGTGACGTGCATCTCCGCGCAGCCCTCCTCGGGATTCCACGGACTGGAAGGCTTGAAGCATATGCCGACGGCTATCGTTCCCGGAATTTACGACGAGAAGCTGGCCGACGAAAATTTGTGGCTCGAGACGGAAGACGCCTATCGTATGACGCGCTGGCTGGGACGCCACGAAGGAGTGCTGGTAGGGATGTCGTCGGGCGCGAACGTCCACGCGGCGCATATCGTGGGGCAACGGCTGGCCAAGGAAGGGAAGCCCGGCGTGGTCGTGACCGTCCTGTGCGACGGCGCGACGAAATACCTCAGCGAGCCCTTCTGGAACGAACAGGATTAACTCGGCGCACGCCGGTGCGCCAGCGCGTGTGTGTTGCGGAGGGAACATGGATGCACTTGAAGCTGAAAAAAATGGCGGTCGATGTCCAGTTTGCGGCGGTCGCACAGCCCGAGATTTGAAAGGAACGGGCAGGGTTAAGCACCTTGAGCGTCTCAATGTCGATGTGTCGAATCCTAGAAATGAAGAGGGGCGCTGCCGTTACGGGCGTAAGCGGAACCCAAAAGCCACAGAATCTGCCAAATCGCATGTTTCCGAAAACGCAACGTCCTCCATGGGTTCGAGTTCGAGGTCATCTTCGCAAGACGGTGCAACCATTCAACGTCTTCTAGAATACTTGCCATTTCTTTCGCAGCCAGACCTGAAAATTGGCGGTCCGAGCGCGCGTTGGAAGGACACAACGCTAACGATTTATCCAGCAGAATATATCGACGAGATCAACGATTTTTTTAGCTTAGTAGCTCCGCCATTCACCGACACGAATTACCTCGAGAAACCGGTTGCTCAGTGGCTATTGAATCCGGAATTTCTTGAAAACGCCAGTCTCGAACAGGTGCGAACCGTTCTGACTTGGGTCTGCCGCGGGGAACGGTTTTGTAGCGGGGCTTGGACGGAGCACTTTGAGAACGGAAACCTAGTGAGGGCATTGCGGAGACTGCAGTCGCTTCAAGATGTAGATTTCTGTTTCGATGAAGAAGCCTCGAAAAAAGTAGCAGAAGACGCTAAGAATTACATCGTCGCTGCGCCCGAGGTCATAGAGTTGACGCCCTTCGACGTGTCACGGAGCGAATGATTTAGGCGGCATGGTCTACTAAAGTAATTAGGGACAGAATGGGAAGCCGTTCAAGCTGGCGAGGAGAGCCTTCGGCATCTGCAAAAATGATTAGCATCGATAAAACATCCTGGGACATCATGGTCGCGCACGCCGAGAAGGCGTTCCCCAACGAATGCTGCGGAGCCATGATTGGAAAGATCGACGGAGACTCGAAGCAAGTGACCCTTGCCGAGCCCATGGAAAATGCGTACGAAGGTGCGCAAGGGGCGCGCTATGAACTGCGCCCCGAGGATCTTCTTGCCGCGGATAAGAAAGCTCGCGCGGCGGGGCTCGATTTGATCGGAATTTTTCACTCGCATCCGGATTGCGATGCGTACTTCTCGAAGACGGATCTCGAGAACTCCTGCCCCTGGTATTCGTTCGTCGTACTATCGATTAAGGGCGGCAAGTTCGATCACGCCAACAGCTTCCTGCCGAATGCCGAGCAGACGATAGCGGAGAAAGAAGAGTTATTATGGCCAAAGTCCTGATTCCAACACCCCTGCGCCAGTTCGCGGAAAAGAACGATCACGTAGAACTTGCCGGCGCGTCCGTCGGCGAAGTGCTCACCGCGCTGACCACCCGTTTCCCCGATCTGCGCAAGCAGCTTTTCAATGACGAAGGCAAGATGCGCAGCTTCGTCAACGTTTACTTGAACGACGAAGACATCCGCTACT
>CAITIX010000347.1 GCA_903892565.1 uncultured Acidobacteriia bacterium | reverse complement strand
CCCGAAGTCTGAAAACAAGAAGCTGCTTGTGTCGGTGCGTTACAGCCCCGAGGTCGTTGCCTACTTCAAGTCAACCGGCGAAGGTTGGCAGTCGCGAATGGACGGCGTACTTCGTAAGTACGTAACGCGCCATTCCCGTAGCGCTTGAAATGTGACCGAACCCTACGTTCAACCGGACGCTGCGCGATAAGGCCGCGTAGCGCCGGTTACCTTGGTCGTTAAACTATACTGAAAGCGATGCCACAACGGAGAGAAAACATGATACCGGAAGTACTGCCAGAGCTGATGAAGAAGGATGGCGTAGTTGCCATTGCTACCATAGGAGAAGACGGACCTCATTTGGTCAACACCTGGAATGCCTATTTGGCAATGTCCGAGGACGGTCGCTTGTTGATACCTGCCGGTTACATGAACAAGACAGAGGCCAACGTGGCGTATAACCCCAATGTGCTCATCACAATAGCAAGCAGCAAGGTAAAAGGACTACACGGACAGGGCGCAGGCTGTTTGATCAAAGGCAAAGCGAAGTTCATCACATCCGGACCAGAGTTTGATGTGCTGAAGAAAAGGTTCGACTGGTTGCGCGCGACAATGGCCGTAACAATCGAGTCTGCTACCCAAACATGGTGAGTCTCATTCCTCGTCTTGCCGGATAATGGTTCCTGTTATGTATCACCGACTCGGATGAAGCCGTGCTCTAAAGTTCGCAGCAAGCCATAAGAAAGTCACGAATTCGAAATGAATTTAAGTTCATTACGTTGTTATAGCAAATAAATACGTTACATTTAATTCGCCGGAATAGTATTACTTAAGGATCCGCAATACAATACTTGTGAGGAGGAGTCAGATATGAGTATAAACGATGCCGAGGCAATGCGTTCGTCGATCACTAAGGCCATTGGTCGCGACAACGTTTATATTACAGCGCGAGACGAAGTAAGACGCTTCGATCCACTGTCGTTTACAGCTCTCTATGCTGGTAAACTGCTTTTTGGCTTCGTGCACTCCGCAAGCGTATGGCTGTGGGAAACGATCAAGAAGAAGGCTGCTGAAAAGGGTGAGGATGCGATAGGCAATGCGCTGGGAGTCGCATTGAAAAAGCTCAAACACGCTGTCTCCTCCGAGGTCGCGACCGAGGCTTCGACCTCGGGGCAGAAACAGGTACAGCAAATCGATATTGCGAGGCAGGCATTGAAAGAACTTGGCACGACAATTGAACCGTCGTACATCGAAAGCTTCTTGTCGGCGGGCGAGGCGGCAGCGGCCCGGCAACTGATGCAGGATAACTTCCCCGAGGCCAAGGCGCGTCGGATTGCAGCGGCTATCACCCTGCAAGTCGAATTGAGCCTGAAAGGAAATCAACCGACATGAATCCAAGGGGCACAAATCTCCCGGAGGCGGCGGGTCCGAAGTATGCAGCCATATCCCTCGCACGCTATTTGTTGTGCTTTGGCCCGAAAGGTCCCGAATGGGCTTGGCAATCAGATGAGGCATTGGTTCAGGCTCCAGGACAGTGGTTCGCTTTCCGCAACGGGCAGCGTACAACTTACTTGCGTTCTGGCGAAAGCGGGCGTTTCAGCGTAACGCCGCCGGAAGGTGTCGATCCTGCAACGTTGCCAGTAATAGATGAGTCCGGCTTGCCACCCACCTTGCTGCGCGATTACCTCGATTCACTTGGAAAGTCGATAGCGACGACCGATCCGGCCGCAGCTACGAGAATTGACGGCATTGCGCAGGCTGCGCGAAATGCCGATGATCTTGGCGTATTGCGGAGTGAGATTTTCGCAATTTGCGACAGCTTTATTCGACGAGAGCCCAATAGCCCGAATCTTGGATATGCGTCGGAATTCGAGACGAAAACGCGCCGTCGTTTCATTGATCTGGAGATACCGGGAACGCTTGTTTCAGCGATTTTTCTGTTGACTCGAATCGTGAGTGTCGCAATGCCCGTGGATTTTGTCCATCAGGCATTTGGCATTGGGGGCTCTCTGGATATCTTCGACGGTCCGCAGGTATTTGTCCGTGACGTTCTTGCGAAGATCATCCACATTGAGGGCGGTGAAGCCCAAATAGCGGCTGCCGCAGCTGCCTTGCAGGCCGATGCGGAGTCGTTGGCAGACCGTGCTGAAGCAGCATCTGACTTTGGCGTCTTTTACGGGACAGTTTTTGAAAGTTTCCCTTTTGCCTATGCCGCCCAGCAGGGATTTGAATTTCTCGCCAATACCGGCATTGATGCTTCGAAAAGAGGCAATTACAAAATGCTGGCGAACGTTTGCGAGGAGCGGGTTGCCGCTGTGTTTGCGACGATGAGGGTTGACTTTAGCAACGCATTGGACTGGCGCGAGCTTCATCTCCACCGTGCCGCTATCGCCAGAGCACGAGAGTCAGGTGGCAGCGCTGCAGCAGAACAGCTTGCTGATCAGTATACTAAGTTTTCCCTGCTGTACCCGCTTTTCATGCATGATTTTCTGCTTTCCAAAACCGACAAGCTTCCTTATCACGCTTGAAGTGTCGACGGGGAACTGTGAAGGACAGCAAAGTG
>CAITIX010000346.1 GCA_903892565.1 uncultured Acidobacteriia bacterium | reverse complement strand
GCGCCGGCTTCGAGGAAGCGGCGATGGATGTCGCAGATTGTCGCCGCCTGCGTCAGCGAATAGAGATCGCCATTGTTCTTGAGGTCTTTCTTGGAATCTTTGAAGCGCTCGCCGCGAATCTCCTTTTCGCCCAAACCGTAGGTGCGGATGGTGGTGCCCATCGCGCCGTCAATGATGACGATGCGCTCGCGGAGCGCTTTTTGCAGGAGTTTGGCGTTGTTCGACATGGCGGCAAGATAGGCGGAATCGCCACGAATTCCAATTAAAAATCAACGCATCTTGATATGAAGATATGAAATTATCATCCGTCCGGCGGAACCGGTCATTTCCAGGCGTGAACCACGATCCGATCCGTGCGCAGCATGGATCCGAACTGGTTGCCACGCCGGAATTTCAACCATGCGGCCTTGGCCAGTCGGAAGTAAAACGGTCGGAGGCCGGAGACGATTTCGACGCGCCTGAACCCAACGGTCTTCAGCATGGCGACGACGGCGGCGGGGTTGGGCCCGCACCAGTTGGTGGAGTCCCGGCCCAGCTCGGCGAACGGGTAGTAGGCGATCGCCGGCCGGCGACAGGACAGCATATCCACCACGGTTTCCACGATGACCATGCCGTGCGTGACACTGGCAACGCGTTCCAAGGCGAGCAGAGGATGGCGCATGTGGTAGAGCACGCCGAGGAAGAACACGACGTCGAAGGTGCCGATCTTTTCCGGCGCCAAATCCAACACGTCAATGACCCGCTCCCCGACCTTCGATCCGAGGACGGATTTGGCAAGGTCGAATCCGCGCTTGTCGCCCCAGTCGTGCGAGCCGTCCCAGGAATAGGAATCGGTGGCGAGGACGCGTTGCGCGCCGCGTCGCTCGGCCTCGAAGGAAAAGAATCCGTCCCACGCGCCGACATCAAGGACGCTTTTGCCGGCGAAGCTTTCGGGGAGCTTGAGTCTGGCAAGCTTGCGCGGGCTGTTGTCCTGGCCGGGCGTGACGATGCCGTGTCCCAGGTCAATGGTGTGGTGCCAGCGAAGTTCTTGGACGCGCTTTCTGATTTCCTCGGGAAGCATGTTGCTTGCTAACTGACGTGGGGTTTCTAGTCAAGTGTTTCCATGGACGGAAGCACAGTTTGGTCGCGCCAGTTTCATTGACTCTTAAAACCGGTTTGGTATTTTGTTCGCTCGTTTTCAACGTCAATTAAACCGACATCACTGAATTTATGGCAAAAGCAAAATCCAACAAATACGTTTACACCTGGGGCAATAAAAAAGCGGACGGCAACGGCACGATGAAGGCGCTGCTTGGCGGCAAGGGCGCGAACCTGGCCGAGATGACCCGCATCGGCTTGCCGGTGCCTCCCGGCTTCACCATCACCACCGAGGTCTGCACCTATTTCTATGCCAACCGCCGCACCTATCCGCAAGTGCTGCAGTCCCAGATGGAGGCCGGCGTGGCCAATATGGAGAAGATCATGGGCACGAAGTTCGGCGCCACCTCCGGCATGCCGTTGCTCGTCGCCGTCCGCTCCGGCGCGCGTGATTCCATGCCGGGCATGATGGACACCATTCTCAACCTCGGACTCAACGACCAATCCGTGGTCGCGCTGGTCAAGGCAACCGGCAACGAGCGGTTCGCGTGGGATTGCTACCGCCGGTTCATCCAGATGTACGGCGACGTCGTGATGGGCGTGCAGAAGCGCGAGGGCGAGGACCATGACCCGTTCGAGCACACCATCCACACCTTCAAGCACGACACCTACCACCGCGATATTGTCGATTCCGATCTGACTGCGGCGGACCAGCAGGAGCTCGTCCAGCGCTTCAAGGCCCTCGTCAAGGCCCGGACCAACAAGGCGTTCCCCAATGACCCGTGGGACCAGCTCCGCGGCGCGGCGGGCGCTGTGTTCGGATCCTGGCTGACCGACCGCGCCAAGGGCTACCGCGCCAAGTACACCATCCCCCCCGAATGGGGGACGGCCGTCAACGTCCAGGCGATGGTG
>CAITIX010000345.1 GCA_903892565.1 uncultured Acidobacteriia bacterium | reverse complement strand
CCGATGCCGAGCATCTGGAAGCGATGACCGAAGGTATCCTCGAAGACGTCGACGGCAAGCTCTTGCTGACGCACGTCACCGTAAACTATCGCATCAAGGTTCCGAAGGACAAACGCGAATCGCTCGATCGCGCGCTGGCCGCGCATGGCGATCGCTGCCCTGTGTCGGAAAGCGTAAAACGCGGGATCACTGTGGAGTGGAAGAGCGAGATCGTCGAGGAATAAATCACGCTCGATCGAGTTTGATGATTGCTTCCGCCACTTCACGCAAGTCGCTGCCCACAACATCGGGCTTCGGGAACAAAGGATAGAGAGCCTTCCCCGCCCTGGCCACAAACGCGGTTTGATAGCCGACCTGGGCGGCACCTCCGACGTCCCAGGCGTGCGCGGCGATCATCATCAATTGCGATGGCTCAACGCCGAGTTCCTTCGCGACCATGCGATAAGGCTCCGGCGCAGGCTTAAAGCGGCGCACCGTATCGACCGAAAAATTACGTTCGAAGAAGTGCTGCAACCCGGCGTTCGCCATCTGCGCGTCCACAACAACCATGGGATTGTTCGTCAACGTCACCATGCGGAATCCCGCGTCCTTTAACAACGCAAGCGCTGCTTGCGTTTCCGGATGAGGCGGCAAACTGCGAATCTTCCCCAGCATCGCGCGAGCTTCGTCCTCCGAAACATCGACGCCTTCAGCCTCGGCCATCATTTGGAGCGCCGCGAATGCGACCTCTCCAAAAGGTCGATACGCGTCGGCCAGCGTCAAACCCATGGCGTACTGGATCACTTGATGAAACCAGGCGTCCAGGAACGCGGCATCGCCGAAGATATTCTGGAAATCAGGCGCCAGCGCGCGTAGGTCGAGCAACGTTTCGTTGACGTCGAAAACGAGGACCCTGGCCACAGACTCCCTCCCCTAATGCGGCTTCGAGTGGAACGGATCCGGCCCCGGCCGCGCCGGCTCCGGAGTTTCTATATCCAGGTTCACGACGATCGGATCCTGACCGCTGCGGACGACCACCGCTTCTACCGGTTCGTCGGGCTTCGCGTTCATTTCTTGGTGCGGAACATAGGGCGGCACGTAGATGAAATCGCCCGGACCGGCTTCTTCCACGAATTCCAGGTGATCGCCCCAACGGAATCGCGCGCGTCCACGAACAATATAGAGGACCGTCTCCAACTCGCCGTGATGATGGACGCCCGTGCGCGCCGAAGGCTGCACGACGACGGTTCCGGCCCAAAGCTTACTTGCGCCGGTGCGCGCGTGCGTAATCGCCGCCGCGCGATCCATGCCGGGCGTTTGCGGTGTATTCGTGTCCAGTTCTCCCGCCCGGACGATGCGGATGCCGTGTTCTCGCCAATCTGCCATAAGAACTATTAGCGTATCGCAACTGCCAACGCCATAGCCGCAGCCAGAAATGTGCCACAATATTAAAACGTCGCTAGGACGTTCGCTTTCTTCTTCGCATGACCCAGCCAAACAACTTTGACACGCCCGTGCCGTCCCTGAATGTACCTGAAGTGGACGCACCCACAACCCACGCCCAACAAGCGCCTTCTCCTGAGGTCTCTCTGCCACCTGCGGCCCCGCCGAAAGCAACTCCGGCGCCGGTTGCAGCTGCTCCGGTGGCCGCCGATCTGGTGGCAGACGCTCCCGAGACGATGGATTCCGCCTTGGATTCTTCCTTCGGCGATATCCTGTCGCAGTTCGAGCAGGAGCATAAGACGGAAGCGGGAACGCTTGAGGGCACAGTCGTGTCCATCACGCCGGAATCGGTTTTCGTCGACTTGGGCCGCAAGATGGATGGCGTGTTGCCAGCCGACCCCAAAGTGAAACTGGAAGTCGGCCAGAAGATCATCGTCAGCATTCGCGGCCGCGACCAGGAGGGCAACTATCAGCTCTCCACCGTGCGCGTGGAAACGCCCAAGGATTGGACCGCGCTCGAAGCCGCGTTCGCCGCCAAAGCAACCATCTCCGGACACGTCGTCGAAGTGGTCAAAGGCGGCTTGCGTGTGGATGTGGGCGTGCGCGCGTTCATGCCGGCCTCGCGCAGTGGCGTCCGCGAAGTGGCCGACATGGAAAAGCTGGTCGGTAAGGATATCGAATGCCGCATCACCAAGCTCGATACGGCTTCCGAAGATGTCGTCGTGGATCGCCGCGTCGTTGTCGAAGAGCGTGAAAAGGTCGCCAAACAGGAAGCTTTCGGAAAACTGGAGGAAGGCGTCACCGTGCACGGGACGGTGCGCACCGTCACCGAGTTCGGCGCGTTTGTCGATATCGGCGGCGTCGATGGCCTGCTGCATGTCTCGGACATGAGTTGGCTGCGCGGCGTAAAGCCGTCCGACGTGGTTGTGCCCGATCAACAGGTAGACGTAAAGGTTCTCAAGATCAATCGCGAAACGCGCAAGATCTCGCTGGGCTTGAAGCAACTACAGCCGGATCCGTGGACCCTGGTCGCACAGAAGTATCAGAATGGTTCGCGCATCAAAGGCAAGGTCGCGCGCGTGTTGGATTTCGGAGCCTTCGTGGAACTCGAGCCCGGCATTGAGGGACTCATTCACGTCTCCGAAATGTCCTGGAGCAAGAAGAACGTCAAAGCGACCGACGTCGTAAAGCCGGGTGAAATTGTGGACGTCGTCGTCCTCGGCGTGAATCCCACAGAGAAGCGCATCGCACTTGGCCTCAAGCAGGCGCTTGGCGATCCTTGGGAAGATGCGCTGAAGAAGTACCCGGTGGGGACGCAGGTGGAAGCCCCCATCACGAGCCTCGCGAAATTCGGAGCCTTTGTCGATCTCGGCGATGGCATCGAGGGCATGATCCACATCGGCGACATCACGCACGAGAAGCGTTTGACGCATCCCAACGAAGCGCTGAAGCAAGGGGAAGTCGTGAAGGCCGTCGTGCTCGAAGCGGACAAGGAACGCCGCCGCCTGCGCCTGGGCATCAAGCAACTTCAGCCGACCAGCGTCGACGAATACATCGCCGAACACAAAGTCGGCGATCAGGTTTCCGGCCGCATCATGGATCTGTCCTCGGCCAAGGCTCGCATCGAACTCGGCGAAGGCGTCGTGGGCCATTGCAAACTGGCCCAGCAGAAATCGGCGGAAGCCTCGACCGGCGCCCCCAAAGCCGACGTTTCGGCGCTTTCCGCCATGCTCGCAACCCGCTGGAAATCGGGCGGCGGCGGAGAAAGCGCAGCGAGCACGTTGAAAGTCGGCCAGGTGATCAGCTGCAAAATTAGCGGCCTGGACGCCGGCCAAAAGCGGATCGACCTGGAACTCGCGTAATCCCTAGGATTTAGCGTCGCCAAACTCGTAGTTATACCAACAACCCCACGCCTCGGCCTGGGGTTGTTCTACGTGGGGATACGTCCGCGTTACCTTTTTCGCCGTGGCTCGTCCAAGGGTATGGTGCAATATACAAGTGCCATGCGCGCGACCTCCCAAAGCGGGGCCCCCGGCGGTTCGCCTTATGCGGACGAAAACGCGCTGATTCGTGCTGCGCAATCCGGTGATCAAGCGGCATTCGAGGCGCTAGTTCGCAAGTACGATCAAAGCATTTTGCGCCTGGCGATGAACCTGCTCCGTTCGCCCGAAGATGCGCGAGACATCTATCAGGAGACGTTCCTGCGAGTGCACCGCAACCTCAATAATTTCCGCTTCGATTGCAGTTTCCACACGTGGATCTATCGCATCGCGACGAACCTCTGCCTGGATCAATTGCGCAAGCGGAAGGTTCGCAAGGAAGAACAGTCGGTGCTCACAACCGCCGATGGAACCGTGGATCGCCTGGAATCGATCGCCGAACAGCGGCCGGATTTGGATCCACAGAAGCAGCTCATGAGTGGACAAATCCGGCGGCGCGTCAAAGCCGCTTTGGCCGAGCTTTCCCCGCGCGAACGCATGGTATTTGAACTTCGGCACTACGAAGGACTGCGGCTCAGGAACATCGGCGAAACGCTGGGAACCACGGAAGAAGCCGCGAAGAATTGTCTATTTCGCGCCACGCAGAAGATGCGCGTGGCGTTGGGAGATCTTGTATGAGTTATCGAACTACCTGTGGCGATGCGTGCAAAGACGTGCGCGATCAGCTCGCGCTTCTGCTTTATGGCGAATTGAGCTTCGACGAAGAAGAACGCGTCGATCAACATCTCGAGTCATGCGCACCGTGCAGCGCCGCGCTGCAGCAACAGAAAGCGCTTCACGCCGCCATCGATGAGATTGCGGTAACACCATCGCCGGCGCTGCTCGGCAATTGCCGTGACAATTTGTTTGCAGCACTAGAATTGCAGACGCCGTCACCGGTGGACGCGCACGTCGCCGGCACGAATTCGCATGCCGAAGCGAAGCAGGAAAGTTGGTGGTCGCAGGTCCTTTCGAGCTTCGAAGGCAAGTGGACTATGACGTGGATGCGGCCCGCGGGCGCTTTCGCGCTACTGGCCATGGGATTCATGGCCGCGCGTGTCGTGCCGTCCTTCGGTGTCGCCGGCGGATCAAACGGATCTGCGAATTACAGCGCAATGGACCTCACAAACCTGGGAGCCACACAGGTTCGCAATGTGCAGGAAGACGCCGACGGTCGCGTGAATATCGTCCTGAACGAAACCAAGCAGCGCACCGTATCCGGCAATATGCAGGACGCCATGATCCGGAATCTTTTAGTCGCAGCCGCCAAGGGCTCCTCCGATCCGGGTCTGCGCGCGGAGACCGTGACCATTCTGGTGAACAACAGCGATTCAGCCGACGTTCGCCAGGCGTTAGTGTTCGCCTTAGAAAACGATCAGAACACGGTCGTCCGCTGGAGGGCCATGGAAGGCTTGAAATCGCACGCACACGACCCGGCAGTGCAGACGGCCCTCGCGCGCGTCTTACAGCACGACATGAACCCGGGAATGCGGACACAGGCCATCGACCTGCTGACATCGGAAACCGGATCCGCGATCGATCGCGAAGTGGTGGGCGTGTTGCAGGAGATGGTGAATCGCGAGATCGATCCCCGCGAAGACGACGCATACGTCCGCCAGCGCGCGCAGCGCATGCTGGAAGCCGTCAAGGCGTCGGCCGGAGTCTACTAGATCATGCCGCACGGGACATTTCGCCAGCTGAGCCGTCATAGAGAACAGAGGTAGCAATATGAAATCCTCTCGCCTCATGAAATACATTTTTGCACCATCGGCTTGGCTCTTCACCGCTCTTGCACTTCCCATGTTCGTCGCCGCGCAAGCGGTTCCGGCTCCGTCCGCACAGCCTGCGGCAAGGCTCTTTCCGATCCGTGGCGGATACCTCGGCGTGGGCATTCAGGAAATTACGCCGGAGCGCGCCAAGGCGCTGAAGCTTCATGACGAGGCAGGCGTCGAAATCACTTCGGTGATTCACGATAGCCCTGCGGAAGCAGCGGGACTAAAAGCCGGGGACGTCGTGATCTCTTACAACAACCAAAAGTTCGAAGGCCGCGAGCAATTCTCGCGCATGGTGCGCGAGACGCCACCCGGCCGCGAGGCAAAGCTCGAAATCGTTCGCAACGGCTTCACGCAAACCGTAACCGTAAAGATCGACAATCGCACCTTGCCACGCGTGCTCCCGCCCGATGGCCTGCACTTCAACCCGCCGGATATGTCCATGCCGGACATCCCGCGCGTATTTCAAGGCATGAATAGCCCCATGCTGGGCATAGAAGCGGAATCTATCGACGGCCAGCTCGCAGCCTACTTCGGATCAAAGGATCCTTCCGTGCTGGTGCGAACCGTGCTGAAGAATTCTGCCGCCGAGAAGGCCGGATTGAAAGCGGGAGACGTCGTTCTCCGCGTCGACGACATTAAAGTGGCGTCTGCCGCCGATATCTCTGCCCGCCTGCGCGCCGCGCAAGGCAAGAGCGTACAGCTCGCCGTGCTGCGGGATCGTAAAGAGATGAACGTTTCGGTCACGCCCGAAACCTCCGACCATCTCGGTCCGCAGCGTTAGCCCGCGCTACAGCGCTCTACCGACAGATCGCGCGGAGGAAAGCTCCTGCACGCGGATCAGTAGCTCGATTTCCTTGCGCGTCATACCCAACACCGCCGAAACGTGCCCAACATCCTGACCGCGCCGCAATAACCGCAAAGCCTGCACTCTTTTATTCATATTCAAGGGAGCCCGAGCGCCTGCATGCACCGCGACGGAACTCTCCGTGTCCATCGAAGGTGCCGCGACCTCCACGTAGGGTTCCTGTTGCGACCAAAACGATGACGATTGCAGTTGCCCCGCGAGCTCCGCGAATGCCTTTTTCTGTTTGCGCGCCTGCCGCTGGATTTCCTTTTGCGCACTCAGTAAGAGGCAGACGCTCGCGATCAACCCGAGCGCTAATAATGCGTCCAGTACCACGAGCGCATTTCGCATGATGAATTCTTCCAGGAGCAGTTTCATATGATTTAGTTGAGCGTTCGCAGCCGCTCTTTCCGGCTCACCACTTGCTGGATGCGCACGCCGAAATTTCCCTCCACAACAACCACCTCACCACGCGCGATCACGCAGTTGTTCACGATGATCTCCACGGGTTCGACAATCGAACGATTCAGCTCCACAATCGATCCGGTCGTCAACTTCAGAACATCCTTCAATGGCACGCGTGCCCGCCCGAAAGAAACACTCACCGGCATCTCGACATCGAGCAGTAGATCGAATGTCCGCGACGAGCCCGCGTTGCCCACCGAAGGCGACTCTTCCGCTGTTTCTTCATGAATCGGTGGAGCCTCTATGGCCGCCGTCAGCGCATCCAACAGCGCCGCCTGTGCAGCGATGTGCAGCGTGACCGTGCCTCCACCGAAGGTGAGGTCCAAAGCGCGCCAATCCAAATCCTGTGGCGGCTCCGAAATCTTCTCGCCAGGGCCCGGCGTTACTTCTTTGCCGAGCCGCGCGGACATCGACTGCGCCACTCCGCCAAGCGCCTGCCCCAGAGTTTCCAGGTACGTCGATTCCAACGTTTCGCGGTCCGACTCCTCCATGCCCGCGGCTCGCAGAATTTGTTCGGCGGCGAACGTCCACCCCGCATCCGGCGCGGCGATGTACAACTCCCCCGCAACGCCTTGGAATGGCTGCTTCCAACACAGGCTTGCGATTGGTTTTCCGGAAACCGCGGATCGCTCGACGGACGGACGTGCGCCCGACATCGTCTCGAACACCGAGGCAAGGTGCGACGAAAATTCACCCAGCAGCCACTCCGAGTTGGATTGCGAAACGGACACGTCCTAAACTCCCCGCGGCATCGGCCAGCGTTTTTCCATATACGAGCGCAGTCGTAAAATGGCCTGCGACTTCAATTGCGAAATGCGTGACTCGTGCAAGCTCAGGATTTTCGAAATCTCGCGCAGCGTCATTTCCTGGTGGTAGTACAAACTGAGTACCGTCTTCTCGACGTCCGGCATTTTCGAAATGGCCTCGGCCAGAAGCTTCTTCAATTCGCTTCGCTCCACCACCTTCGATGGCCAATTGTCTTCGTCCGCCGAAACGTAACGCAGCAAGTCGCGGCTATCTTCATCCGGAGACGCATTCTCCAAACTCCCCAGATTCAGCCCGCGGATCTCCACCAGCCATTCGTGATATTCGGTCATCTCCAATCCCAACTGCGCGGCGATCTCTTCCTCTGTCGGAGTCCGATGCAGCCTCTGCTCCGCCACGGAAATGGCCGCTTCAATCTGTTTGGCGCGCTTGCGCTGTTGGCGCGGGGCCCAATCCAATCCACGCAGGCTATCGAGAATCGCTCCGCGAATCTTGTATTCGGCGTAGGTCTTCAGTTTGACGTTTCGCGACGAATCAAACCGGTCGATGGCGGAAATCAATCCGACGATACCGGTCGAGACCAGATCGTCCAGACTGACGCTTTCCGGCAATCTCTCGTGAATGCGCCGTGCAATTAAGCGCACCTGCGGCAAGTGTTCCAGGATTAACTGCTCCCGGTTTTGGGCGGCTAGTGCGGCTGCCGCCTGTTCCTCGTACGGATTGGCGGATTTCATAGTTTGATGCGCTGCCTTGCTCATGCCGTGGCTCCTAGGCTCAGCAGTTCGCGGCCACGCACGCGTTGAGCGATCTCCTGTTTCGATGCCGGCTCTATGTCGTCCGGAATATTCTGTCCTGCGGAAAGGAACGAAATCGGCAACGACCGCCGGGAGGACTCGTTGATCAACGGACCGAACGATTCCGTTTCGTCCATTTTGGTGAAGATGAGTTTGTGTGGGGAAAACATTTCGTAGCGATCCATCGTGCGAGCCAAATCCGGCGCCTTCATCGAAGCCGGCAATACCAAATGCGTGTCCATTTCCGTGTGCGACGCAAGCAACGCTGCGAGCTCTTGCGCGTCGTTCATCTCTGCGCCTCCGAAGCCCGGCGTGTCAATGAAGACGAAGTCCTTGTTGCGATGCTCCTCGATCACCTGAGCCAGCGCCGCCGGAGTTTCAACGACATCGCAACCAATGCCGACAATCGCCGCCAATGTCCGCAACTGATCCGCAGCCGCGATCCGATTCACGTCGATCGAAATGATCTGCGCGGGCCGCCGCGATGTCAGCCCATAGCGCGCCGCCAGCTTGATCAATGTCGTTGTCTTCCCCGCGCCAGGAGGTCCGATCAATGCAACCACGGCACGCGGCGCCGTCACTCCCGCGTTCTTCGTCCTGGTTGCTGACCGCCCGAGCGTCGCGCACGTTTCGAATAGATCCTCGAGCGGCGTGCCTTGCGCCGCTTGTTGCGCCAGGGCCGGCTCTAAATCCGCGTCCATCAAACGCTGATACATGGCCGATTCCAGCGATCCCGACGCAGGCAACGCGCGCGGATAGCGCAGCGATTGCCCCATGCGTTCCATTTGCCGTTTTAATTCCGTCACTTCCTGCATCAGCCGATCTTGCGAAGCCCCTGCGGTGGCAGCTGCCGGTCCCGTGACACGAGCAGGCGGCTCCCTAAATCCATCCGGCAATCCGAAGACGACCTCGAACGCTCCGAGCGAGCGCGTCTCCGGCGTCGCCGGACGAGCGTTCACCAGCAGCGCTTCGTCGCCCAGTTCCTTGCGCGCCAAATCCATGGCCGCTTCCACCGTTCCTGAAAAGTAACTTTTGAGCCTCATTGGACAATCCCTATCGACACCACGCGCATCCCACTGGGGACTTCATTGTGAGAAAGCACTGCCAGATTCGGCAGCGTTCCTTCGATCATTTGCCGCAGGAAGAATCGCGCCGCGGAGGTCGTCATCATCGCCGTCGGCGTTTCCACCGCGCCCACCGCGCGCGTGATGCGATCCACAATGTCGCGCAGACGCTGTGGAGCTAAATTCAAATGGCTCGCAAGCTCGCCGTGCTCCACGGAGCTTTCAATCGCCTGCTCCAGACTTGCATCCAGCAAGTAGGCGGGCAGTTCGCCGTTCGCGTTGACATACGGCTTCACCAGCAGCCTGCGAATTGCCTGACGCACGTATTCTGTCAGCAGCACAGGATTCTTGGTCATCGCCGCGGCGTCGCCCAAAGCTTCGGCAATCGTCACGGCGTCGCGAATCGACACGCGCTCGCGCAACAGATTTTGCATGATCTTCTGCACTGTCGCCATAGGAAGCAATTTCGGCACCAGATCTTCCACAACTTTTGGATTTTCCTCGGCAATGCGGTCCAGAATATTCTTGGTGTCTTGCCGGGAGAGTAGTTCATGCGCATGCCGCCTCAGCAATTCCGCTAAGTGCGTGCCTAAGACACTCACACCATCCACCACTGTGAAGCCCTGTGCACGAGCATTCTCCGCCGCTTCCACCGGAATCCACACGGCCGGGATGCCGAACGCGGGTTCGCGCGTCGCCACGCCTGCCAGCGTGGGAACGCTTCCGGCGGCTCCATGACCCGCGTGAATCGCGAGCTCGCAATTCGGAGCAAGCTCGTAACGTGCGATCTCCGCGCCCTTCAGCAAAACCACGTACTCGCCAGCCTTGAGTTGTAGATTATCCGTGACGCGAACCGGTGGGACCATGAAGCCGGCGTCCGTCGCCATCTGTTTGCGGATCCCCGCAATGCGCCGCAGGAGCTGCGAATTCTGCCCGCCTTCCACCAGCTTCACCAAACCCAGTCCCACTTCGAGAGCCAACGGTTCCACTTTGAGAACCGATTCGAGATTTTCCTTCGGCGGCGGTGCCTGCGCGGCGGGTGCATTTTCCGCCGTTTGTTGATCCTGTTGCAGCTTCCAGCCGGCGTAGCCCACTCCCGAACCGAGCATCAAGAACGGCACGGTCGGCAATCCCGGAAACATCGCCATCGCCACCAGCACGCCACCTGCCAGCATCAGCGGCTGTGGATTGCTGAACAGCTGCCGCTTCATCTCGGCGCCCAACTGATTCTCGGAACTCGCGCGCGTCACAATCAGACCGCCGCACACTGAAACCATCAGCGCCGGAATAACCGTCACCAGGCCGTCGCCGATCGTCAGCACCGTATACGTTTGCAGCGCGCGCTGCAGGTCCATGCCGTGCTGGAAGACACCGATGAGAAATCCGGCGATGATGTTGATCGCCGTGATGATGATGCTCGCGATAGCGTCGCGCTGCGTGAAGCGCGACGCACCGTCCATCGCGCCGTAGAATTCGGCTTCCGCCGCCAGCTGTTTGCGTCGCGAACGCGCTTCGGATTCATCAATCAGCCCCGCGTTCAAATCCGCATCGATCGACATCTGCTTGCCCGGCAAGGCGTCCAACGTAAAGCGGGCCGTCACTTCCGAGATGCGCACCGCGCCATGGTTGATGACTACGTACTGAATCGCAATCAACACCAGGAAGATCACCACGCCGATGATGTAGTTCCCGCCGACGACGAAATTGCCGAACGCTTCAATCACCTGCCCCGCCGCGCGCGTGCCCGAGTTTCCCTGCACCAGAATCAATCGCGACGAGGAAATATTCAGCGCCAGCCGGAATAGCGTCATCAACAACAACGACGTCGGGAATACGTTAAATTCCACCGGCTTGGTGATGTACATCGACACCATCAGCACAATCACCGAGATCGTGATATTCGCGCTGATCAGCATGTCCAACAAGAATGAAGGCATCGGTGCGATCATCGCCATCACGACGCCCAGCACGCCCAGCGGCACCGCCATTTCCGCCAGCGAGTTGACCTTTGCCTTCGCCGCGGGGCTCCCCGCCTTGTGCGCGTGCTTCACGCCATGCGCGGGCGCGCTACCCGAGTTCGTGCGTGTACCTACCCCTGCCGGCGCGACGGGAGCAATCTGCGGTGTGGCTGCCATGGAAGGCGAAAGTAATGCACGTCTCGTGCCGCCTTCGCGTTCTTTGAGACAGGATTGCTCCCTAAGCCAACTCCGCGCGCTTTCTCGAAGGAGGTATTACGATCTTGCAACCGAATGCAGTGCTACATCGTCTATAGCAGTGGACGAAGTAATACAGAAGACCGGACAAGAATCCGGCAAAAGAAGAATTTCGCTAGTGAGAGAAGAGATTCAGAGACGCTGAGGAGACACATCATGAAAACGAGAATATTCGCTGGACTTTTGCTCATTGCCGGGATCGCCACCATGTGGGCTGCGCCCGCGCGGAACGCCACCCCATCGCTCGCGGATAACGTCCGTAAGGCCTTGGTAACGCTTCCATTCCTATCCGTTTTTGACAACTTGTCCTATCAGGTAGACAACGGCGTTGTGACGCTTTCGGGCGAGGTGACGCGGCCCGTGGTGAAAGCGGACGCCGAAACGGCGGTCCGGCATTTGGCCGGGGTCACTGCCGTGAACGATCAAATTGAAGTCTTGCCGCTTTCGCCCTTTGATGACGATATTCGCGTGCGTACGCTTCGAACGTTGAGCCACACGTCTTCGCTCTATCGCTACTTCATGGGGACGAATCCTTCGATCCGCATCGTGGTGAAGAACGGGCACGTGACGCTCGATGGCATCGTGCAGAATTCCATGGACAGGCAGTTGGCTTTCATGGCGGCGAATCAGGTGCACGGTGTTTTCGCCGTCACCAACGATCTCCGCACAGAACGCTAACGCATCCTTTTCCGAACGGCTCGCTCATCGCAAACAGGGCGAGCCGTCTTTTTCACGCAAGCTCGTTCCCGCAAGCCTAGCTCGCGTAGTGAACCAGGGACTGGATCGAATACTCGCCCAGCTTCTCCCTGCCGCGCAGGAAATCTAACTCCACTACAAAACCCAATCCCGCAACCTCGGCCCCAAAGCTCTGCACCAGATCCGCCACGGCACGCGTCGTTCCGCCCGTCGCGAGAAGATCGTCGACAATCAGAACACGCTCGCCCGGCTTCACCGCGTCGATGTGAATTTCAAGTGCGTCCGTGCCGTATTCCAGCGAGTACTCGATACGCTTCGTCGTAAACGGCAGCTTCTTGGGCTTTCTCACGGGAACGAATCCGGCATGGAGCGCGTACGCAACCGCAGGCGCGAAAATAAATCCGCGCGCTTCCACGCCGATGACCTTGTCGATCTTTTCGTTCTTGTAGCGCCCCGTCAGACCATCAATCACTGCGCGCAGTCCGGTTGGATCCTGCAACAGTGTCGTGATGTCATAAAAAAGAATGCCAGGCTTCGGAAAATCCGGGACTTCGCGAATTAGACGTTTGAGTTGGTCCATAAATTGGTGGGCGCCCTGCGCCCATGGAAACGTCAATTTTAGCAGGCCGCAGCCCCGTAGCCCACCGTTCGCGAAGACTGTGTTCGCGAAGATTAAGACAAATACATTAGTCCCGTGAAGCCTTTGGGCTAGAATGTCTACAGCTACGACGGCGATCTGATCGCCCAACCAAGCATCCAAAGGATTCGGAATGAAACTCTTCAACAAAATTGCACTGT
Source organism: uncultured Acidobacteriia bacterium (assembly GCA_903892565.1). Lineage (GTDB taxonomy): Bacteria > Acidobacteriota > Terriglobia > Bryobacterales > Bryobacteraceae > Palsa-187. The sequence continues at coordinate 2,523 of CAITIX010000345.1, read as the reverse complement.
CTTTCGGCGTCGCCTTGCTCCTGGCAACCGCGCCCGCCGCGTACTCCCAGAAGAAGGAAAGCAGCGACAAGAAAGTCGCTCCCGCTTCGCCCATCGATATCAACACCGCCACGCAGGAACAGCTTGAGTCCGTACCAGGCATCGGTGCCGCCACCGCAAAGAAGATCATCTCGGGGCGTCCTTATGCATCCATGGCAGATCTTTCGAAGTCCGGCATTACCGCCAAGCAGGTGACCGAGCTTTCTCCGATGCTCAAAGTTGGTGGCGCGGCTCCTGCCGCCAAGGCCGCTGCTCCTGCTCCTGCACCCGCTGCGAAAGCTGCACCGGCTCCGGCTCCTGCTGCCGCAGCAACGAAGACCATGCCCGCTCCTGCTGCGACCGCCGCACCGGGTGGTGGCAATGGAATGGTGTGGGTCAATACGGAAACCAAGGTCTACCACTATCAGGGTGATCGCTATTACGGCAAGACCAAGGAAGGGAAATATATGTCTGAGGCCGATGCGCAGAAAGCTGGCTATCGCGCATCGAAGGAAAAAGTGAAAGGCAACTAGGCCTTCAACAGAACTCCTCGCCCATCGGCGAGGCCGTATAAACGAAACAGGGCGAGCCCACCGGCTCGCCCTGTTTATTTCTGGAGATCCGCTTTTTAACGACCCGCGGCAACCGGCGCTTCGACTTCCCTTACACACTGCGCGAAGGCTTCCATCTCCACCCTGCTGCCGATGACGAGCGGCGTGCGCTGATGGATGGCCTCCGGCTGGATGTCGGTGATCTTTCCGATGCCATTCGTCGCCATGCCACCCGCCTGCTCGGCGATGAACGCCAGCGGATTCGCCTCGTACATCAAGCGCAATTTCCCCGACGCATGGGTCTTCGTCGGCGGATACAGGAACACGCCGCCCTTCAGCAGCGTGCGATGGAAGTCCGACACCAGCGATCCCACATAGCGCGAGCTGTATTCGTGTCCCAGGCTTCCGTTGCGCAAGCGCGCAAGGTATTCCTGATAGGCCGGCGGGAACTTATCCACGTTCGCTTCGTTCACGGAGTAGTACTTGCCCTGCTCCGGCATCTTCATGTTTTCGTACGCCAGCACAAACGCGCCGACGCTCGGATCCAGCGTAAATCCAAACACGCCGCGCCCTGCCGTGTACACCAGAATCGTCGAGGATCCATAAACAACGTAACCCGCCGCCACCTGCTTCGATCCGGGCTGCAACACCGCCTTTGTGGGATCCCTCTCCCACTCCGGCCTCCGGAAAATCGAGAAGATCGTGCCCACCGGAACATTGACGTCGATGTTCGACGATCCATCCAGCGGATCGAACACCACAATATAGCGCCCCGTGTCGCGCGCACGATCAAACGTCACCGGCTCCTTATTCTCTTCGGATACCAGCATCGCCACCGCGTCGCGGCGCCCCAGGCAGTGCAACAGCATCTGGTTTGCATAGACGTCCAGCTTCTGCTGTTCTTCGCCTTGCACGTTGGTAGAGCCCACGGCGCCCAACTGATCCCCCAGCCCTGCGCGACGCACCTGCGCTTGAATCGCTTTCGTCGCCAGCGAAATACCCGAGATCAACGACGAAAAAATGCCTCGCGCATCCGGAAACAATTCTTCCTGCTGCTGCAGCACATGCTGCTGAATCGTCGTGATCATCTGAAACTTTTCCATATCAGTGCTCCTTACCGCTTCGCGCCCCCGCGCGATGGATTTCTATACCAGCGGCCCATCTTATGAGTGAATAATAAACCCTTGCCGCTCGGAAACAACCACTTCGCCGACTTCCACGCCTCGCACATCCGAAAAACGCGGCCCGTTGCGCAATAACGCTTCGAGCTCCTCCAACTGCTGCGCTGTTCCGGACGCCTCCACCGCAACGCGGCCATCCGCAAGATTTCGCGTCCATCCCGCGACGCCCACCCTGCGCGCAGCCTCCGCCGCAAATGCCCGGTATCCCACGCCCTGCACCTTTCCCGAAATCAGAAACAGGCGCGCTGTGCGATCTTCCACCCTTTTCCCCGTTATATTCCGCGCAGTAATCCGACGCGTGGACCTACCATCGGTCATTGTAGCTACTTCCGCAGGCAAAACATATCCCCGCGTTCTGGCTCCGGATCGTTGTTCACGATGATCGTTACCTGAATCATTGTTCCAATGTTATGATTCGTCCAAATGCCCGCTCTAGATGAGACCCCGGCCTCGCTTTTTCAAATTTTTTCCCCTGGTATAGCCCTCATTTTCGATATGGACGGCGTCGTCATCGATTCCATGCCCCTCCACGAGCTCGCCTGGCGCAAATATCTCGAATCCCAAGGCGTTTCCGACCACAACCTGCTCGCCCGCATGCACGGACGCAGAAATGATGACATCGTGCTGGACTTTCTCGGCCCTTCTGCCGATCTGAGAAGCGTACAGGAGCACGGCGCCGCCAAAGAGCGCCTCTACCGCCAACTCATGCGCGATCAATTGGAGCAGCAACTCGTCCCCGGCATTCGCCCGTTCCTCCAGGCGACCTCCGGCCT
>CAITIX010000344.1 GCA_903892565.1 uncultured Acidobacteriia bacterium | reverse complement strand
ATGGCGGCGCGTCCTGGGGACTGGGACAAGCGTTGTGGGAACACGCCATTTATGACGACAATGCGCAGTTGGTGACGGGCGAATTCATGGATTACACGATTGCCCGCGCCAGCACGATGCCGTGGATGGAGAGCGGCCACACTTGCACGCCGTCTCCTGTAAATCCTTTGGGCGTGAAGGGCGTGGGCGAGGCGGGAACCATCGGCTCTACGCCCGCGATGGTGAATTCCGTGATCGACGCGTTGTCACCGCTCGGCATCAAGCATGTAGACATGCCGCTGACGCCGGAGAAGCTCTGGCAACTGATTTCCGCACGTGGATCTAAGACGCAAAGCGAGGTGCAAAAATGATTCCGAATACGTTTGACTACTCCGCGCCCGCTCATTTGAAAGATGCGCTGGAACTCATGGCCAACGGTGGCAAGCCGCTCGCTGGTGGCATGAGCCTGATCCCGATGATGAAGCTGCGTCTGGCTTCGCCCGAGCATGTGGTGGATGTGGGACGCATCGCGGGTCTCAATACCATTCGTGAGGCCGACGGGAAACTACACATCGGCGCGAACGCCACGCACTATGACGTGGAGAGCTCCGCGCTGCTGCAGGGCAAGTGCCCGTTGCTCGCGGAAACCGCCGCGGCCATCGGCGATATTCAGGTCCGCAATCGAGGGACGCTGGGCGGTAGCGTGGCACACGCCGATCCATCGGCCGACTATCCGGCTGCGCTGCAAGCCCTCGAAGCCAGCATCGTGCTCACGAGCGCTTCTGGCACACGCACGGTTTCCGCGGCGAACTTTTTTGTGGATACGTTCACGACGGCACTGGAGCCGGGTGAATTGATTACCGAAGTCGTGGTCCCGGTGGAAGCCGGGCTCACCGGAACCAGCTATCAAAAGTTTTTGCAATCGGCCAGTGGATTCGCTGTGGTTGGGATTGCCGCCCGCGTGCGGCGCGAAGGCGGACGCATCACGTTGGCGCGCATCGGCGTTACCGGTGTTAGTGGTACGTCCTACCGGGCCTTGAAGGCCGAGCAAGCTCTCGAAGGCAAGGCCGGATCGGATGCCGACATTGCAGCGGCAGCGGCATTGGTTGGCGAGGGCGTCGAAGCGAGTGCGGATTTGCATGCGTCTGCGGTGTATCGCATGCATTTAGCCTCGAACTACGCGGCACGCGCGATCCGAGCGGCGCTTTCGAAATGCGCTTGAGCAAATTGCATACGCCGAATTACACGCGCTGAATTACATACGATAGGACTATGAAGATCTCGGGCTCGGTGCAGTTTCCTCTATCTCCTGAACGCACCTACGCGCTGATGCAAGATCCGGTCGTGCTTGCGGGCGCGATCCCCGGCTGCGAAGGACTGGAGAAGGCCGGCGAAAACGAATATCGCATGAAGATGAAGATGTCTCTCGCTAGCTTTTCGGGAGCCTTCGAGGGACATGTGCGGTTGGTCGATCCCGAACCGCCCCACCGCTTTCGCATGGTGGTGGAAGGCTCCGGTAAGCTCGGTTTTATGAAGGGCGAGGGCCTGCTGACGCTGACCGCGAAGGACGGCGGAACAGAAGTTGCTTACGATGGAGACGCTCAGGTGGGCGGCACGATGGCCGCGATTGGTCAGAGGATGATCGATACCACAGGTCGGATGCTGATCAAGCGTTTCTTCGAGAAACTGGCGGCCGATGCGACCGCGTCACCTGCGGATTTGTAGATTAAGAGCGTGTCTCAGTCGTAGAATCTATACCGGCAGCCGTTCCGCTTTTTCCCGCAGGATCTCCGCCGCGTCTGTTCTCCCCAACTGATCTTCGATAAAGGCCAGAGCGTTGCAGGCGAGGCGCAGGGTTTCGAAGTTCAGGGGGCCAGTGCCGCGGTCGCCGCGTCTCTCCATGGCCTCGATCGCTGTGACGAGGAGTTCGCGGGCTGCCGGAAAGCTTCCTTCCTCCGCGTACAGAATGGCGAGGCGAACTCTTGTCTCCGCGTCGTCCTTATGGTTGATGCCGACTTGACGGTCATACAATGCCAGCAGTTGTTCGTATCGGGAAATGGCTCCTCGGCTGTCGCCGGATCCCTCAAGCGCCGCGGCGAGTAGGCAGATATCGTGTGTGGCCTCGGCCGAATCCGCGCCCTGTTCGGCGGAATGGATCTCCAGCGCGCGGCCAAGACACTGTAGCGCCTCGGTGTAGTTTTCCTGTTGCGTGTGGAGGGTTCCCAGTGCTGTCAGCGCGTGTGCGGTTTCCACATCCTCTGGCCCGGAGCCGCGTTCCGCGAACTCTGCGGCTTGTCTGGCCGCTTCCACAGCATCGGCGGTACGTCCATCGTGTTGCAGTGCGGTAGCCTGCATGCGAGCGCAGCGTGCCAGAAGAGGGTAATTGGGATCGCGTCTTCCCAGCTCCAGCGCTTGAATTTGCGCGATGGTTTGCTGACATTCGATGAACTGTTTGCTGCCGAGTTGAACGTTGGCGACGGACTCGAGCGCGATCGCTTGGTAGGCCTTGTCCGCTCCATGGCCTGCCGCTTCGACTGCGGCCTGCGCGGAGACTTCCGCTGCCTCAAACTGGCCGAGTTGGAGTTGCGCCGTGGAAAGGGCGACCAGCACATCGACAAGCCGTTTGGGAGAATTCGTGGCGCGATCCGCTAGTGCAAGTTGGAGATACTTCTCGGCTTCCGCATAATTGCGGGCCTCCAGGTGCCGCTGGCCTTCGGAAAAATTGAAATGCCGTTGCCTTTGATATTCCTTGATGTGTGGTGCCAGAGAATCGAATGCGCGTTCGCAGAAGCGGTAAAAACCCTCGCCAGCCATAATTCGGAAGATCGGCATTTTCTGGTGCCGACTTTAGCTCTTGGAAAAGAAAAATGCAACAAACGTCGCAGAATGTTGCTCTCGGGAACCGCGTCTTTGTTATTTCTTGAGCGCCGGCGGGACCATGCCTTCCGTAATCTCAATGTAGGTGCCCCAAGGATCGGTGAGATACGCGAGCTTCGTCGTCCCATTCTGCGAAACGCGGATAGGAGCCTCGAATTTCACCCCGAGCGCTTCGATCCGCTTGCCGAACGCTTCGATATCCTTGACGTCGAACCCTATGTGATCCAGCGAGCGTCCTTTGGTAGGAGCCAGTTTTTCGTCATTGGCGGAAGCGGCAAACGAAAGGTTCATCCCCGGCAGGTTTCCGGTTTGGATCGTCCGCGGTTTGCTCACGCAAGCGATGCAAGGGCGCGTGCCCGGCGTGGCTCCGAACACCTTGGCGTACCACGCCTGTATGGCCGGGATGTCCGCGCTCGGCGAATAGTAGTGAATGTGATTCATCTGGATCGCCGTGGGCAAATCGGGGATGCCGTAGACTTCCACACGAATGCCGTCGGGACCTATCACATATACTTCATTCGGATTTTCCGTCGTCTCAATCTTGACGTTGGCCGCTTTCCACTTGGCGAGTGACGCAGGCATGTCTTTCACCACGAATCCGAAGTGATCGACGATCGATCCCGCTGGCGGAGCCGTCGGCTCGCCCTTGCGCAACATGATGTAGACGCCGGGGAACTCGATCATTTCCTGCGCACCGTTCTTCAGTAGCGTGCCGCCCATGCTGCCAATCCAGAAGGCCTTTTGTACGTCCACATCGCGCGTAGTGATGTGAAAATGGCCCATCGCGACTCCCTCGGCGTTCGTGGGCGTGAGTTGCGCCAGCAACGGCGATGCCGCCAACAGAGCGGCGCAAACGATGGAGCTAACGTTCATGAGACTTAGTGTAGCTGAGACAGCTTGATAGCAGAAGCCGGAGACATCTCTCCTCGCCCCGGTTTTCCTGCCTCGGACGCTCGCGCATGCGGATTTTCAAATGCGACCGCCTCGACATCGCCGACCTTCGCGACTTGCCGGATGCTCCATCCCCCGAACTGCGGTTGGCCCGAAAAAAGTGCTCCCACTCGTTCACCCCTGTGTGGCCTCCATAGATCAAAAACCTGTCCTGCAATGCCAACGTGGAGGAGGATATTTCGGCGCCATAGCGTTCGGCCTCGGGCGAGACGGTAAACGGCAAGAGGTAGGGTGTTCCGCCCACGGGATAAAATTCCACCTGGCAGTAAAGAAAGCCCGGCAACGTGTAGTCTGTCTTCCAGACAGGCGAGAGCGCCTCAATGAACGGACTCGGGTACAGGATCGGAGTATCTGGCCGAATGTCCAGCGAATGGATCGTGCTCGCAGTTTCGCGCCATCCGGAATCATGATGGCGAGGAGCCCACTTCGGAACTCCACCCATAAAGACGACGACGTATGCGGCGATGGCGAGTGCCGCCGGCTTCCACGCTGCCGTCGGCAGAAAGTAGGCGGCCGCTGCCGTCGCGGCCAGTGCTGCGCCGGGCAACGACAGAAACAAGTATCGATCCACCAGACGTTCTCATTCGCGGCGCGCGAGAACAAGAATAGGGCCACGGGCTGACACAACCACCATCCCGTAATCAGAAATAGTCCGGAAAACGGCGGGGATGGCGGCATGGGCGATTTCGCAACTCGACGGAGCAGCCATGCGACCGCACCCACCCCCGCAACCAACATGAATTTGAATGCGCCTCCAAACTCTCGCCACGTAGCGGCGTGTGAAACGATGACGTGAGATTTCGCGGCGCCCAACAGATGCAGCGCCGTGAGTGCAACGGGCACAAGCGTCAGTGCCAAAATTCCGAAGACCATTCCAAGCGCTTTCCAGCTTGTCGGAGTCTCGCCGCGCAATCGCCGCACCAGGGTGTAACCGGCGAGAACCACGTAGAAGGGCCAGTCCATCAGATGCACGCGCCATAGCGTTGCCGCGAATAAGACAAACGCGGACGCGTCGATCCATCTGGGGTGATCGAGCGAGGGGGACTGATCGAGCGAGGGGGACTGATCGAGCGAGGGGGACTGATCGAGCCAGCGAACCAGGAACAACATGGCGGCCGCCGCGATGAATGTTGCGAACGCATAGGGCCGTGCGTCGGCAGCCTGGTAGTTGAAGCCCCGCAGCGTCAACGCCGCGAAAACGACAAGCCACCCAGCGCCCGGGTGGATCAAGCGCCGAGCCAGCCATGCAAGGATGACCAATGCAGCGCCCATCGAGAGCGTGGAAGGAATCCGGTAGGCGATCTCTGAAAAACCGAAAAGTGTTTCAGCGGCCCACGGCAGCCAGTAGTAATTGGTGGCAATCAGTTGGGGCGCTACTTTGAGAGACAAGTCGGCGACGCCGTGGTGTACGACGAAGGCCGTGACCATCTCATCCACCCAAAATCCGGAAGGCAGCGGCAGAATCCAGAGCTTGACCAACGCTACGGTGAGTAACGTCCACAACGCCCATGTGTAGCGGCGGCCCATGTGCAGGAGACGTCCCCGGCGATTTCCCGTTTCAAGGAACGCGTCATTTTGCACATATATTATCCAGGGGGCCAACGCTCTATCGCCGAGTTACGGGGAATTGCGGGGACTTGCAGGGGGATTAGAGAACACGAGCCATGCCGGCGTCATGCATTTCCCGAAGACGGGAATGTTGCTGCAGGATTGGCATTCCTCAGCGCGCGATACTTGCGCAGCAATTCAAACATCACGATGCCACCCGCGGTCGCCACGTTCAGCGAATGCTTCGTGCCGAGCATCGGAATGCGGATGTGCGTGTCGGCCATGGCGAGCGCCTCGGGCGAGAGGCCATCGACTTCGTGACCGAACATCACACACACGGGAAAGCGCGGCTGCCAATCGAACAGGTCGATGGACTGCGCGCTGGTCTCGATCGCGGCGATTTCGTGTCCACGCGCGCGCAGGTCCTCCACGAAATCCAGCCCGTTGCGCGAGTAATTCCAGCGCACGGTGTCCTCGGCGCCTAACGCCGTTTTGCTGAGTTGTTTTTTCGGAGGATACGCCGTGATCCCGGCCAGGTACAGGCATTCGATGCTGGCGGCATCGGCGGTGCGGAAGAAAGAACCGACGTTATACATGCTACGCACGTTTTCGAGCAGCACGGAAACGGGCAAGTGCGTGAATCCGTCATAGGCGGCGGCTTGCGGCGTGGCGCGGTAGGGAAGGCGTTCCAAGAGTCCAGTGTATACGTTTGGTTTGCCAGGCAGCCGCGCGGCAGTGGGTTGGTCACTTTGGGCGAACTACTACTTTTCGAAAACGTATGTTGAAGCCGTGGGCTTTCCTTTGCCGTCAGTGCCCTCGGCTGTCAATGTCCTGGTCTTGCCGTCCTCAGAGCAGACGTATCGACTAGTTTGATGGTACCGTCCATCCGCTTTTTTCGTTTCAGTGGCCGTCGTGTTCGCATCGATACGTTTGGCGGAAATGGTGTCAAACTGTCCTCCAGTTGCCGGATATTCCTTGCCGTCATACTTGTAGGCATAACTAAAATTAACGGTAGTTCCGTCGGCACGTTGCTCCGTCCTTGTGATTTTCACGCCATTGTCGGGCATGGCCTCCCATATCTCTGTTCGGCTCTGGATTAGATTTGTGCTCGCAGACTTGGACTTGGCGGGGTTTAGCTTCCAAGTTCCGAGGGAGCAGTCTGCCCCGAACATCCCGATCGCGGTGATCGCCATTCCGACAACCAGCTTTGCTGCGGCTCTTCTCATTCTTTGATCCCTTCAACATTTAGTTGATTGCTACTGTTTGTCGTAAACGTAGTATGCGTCCACCGGTTTGCCAGTGCTGCTAATGCCCTTGACCGTCTGCGCCCTTGTCTTGCCATTCGTAGAGTAGATCGTTTGACTCGTCTCTGTGTGTGCGGTTCCCGTTTTCTTCACTATGGTGACAATCGTGTTTTCATCGACGCGCTTGGCGGAAATGGTGTCATACGTTGCTCCGGTGACCGGGTATTCCCTGCCATCGTACTTGAAGCTATAGCTGTACGTGACAGAAGCGCCATCCGCCCGTTCGTCCGTTCTTGTCAACTTTACGCCACCATCAGGGGTCGCTTCGTACACGTCTGTTCGGCTCTTGAGTGGGTTCATGCTTATGGACTTGGATTTGGCAACGTTCAACTTCCAAGTTCCGATCTCGCTATCGGCCCCGAACATCGCGATAGCAGTGATCGCCATGACGACAACGAGCTGTGCTGCGGTTCTCATTACTCTACCCTCCTACGAACAGCAAGAAGTTCAGGAATCCAGTATAGGGACATTTTCTGGTTTTCATAAAATTGACGCGATGCTACATCGGACCCGAGCCGCGACCAAAGGGAGCGGTACAGCGCCAATGAAAAAGCAGATCCCTCGGCCTGCGCTCGGGATGACAAATATGCAGGACAGGGTAAATGCGGACGTGTCGTGAGCCGTGGAAGCTGAACCGCGCCTTATAGTCGCGGCTCGGGTCCGATATGGCGCATGTCGCGGAGCCGTCCCGCGCGGTTACGGCTTTTTTGCGCGATCGTTCGCGCGGCCCGTGGTGATGCCCCGGCCGTCGGGCAGATCGATCGCGTCGGTTTTTGCCATGTTGGGACGATCTTTCGCCAGGAACGCGCGGATCGTCACCGTGTCGCCGGGCT
>CAITIX010000343.1 GCA_903892565.1 uncultured Acidobacteriia bacterium | reverse complement strand
CCTCTTTTCTCTGCGACCGTCGCTTACCTCTTAGGTTCCACGCGCGAGATGGTGGATTTCCGCAAGGCAGCGCTCGTGCGCATCGACGTCGGCAGCCTCGGCCCCGAGCCCTACGGCGTGCTGCAATGGATGCTCACCGCGGGCGTCGTCAAAAGTTAGCGAGAACGCGCGTAGCGACGGAGCGCCGGCTCCGTCGCATTCGTGTTCCAAGTTAATAGGTGGCCACCTTTTCACTTCAACCAATGTCTTGTCATCCAGAGCGCCAGCCGAGCGATCTGTTTTTCTCCCAGCCCACACAGCGGATGGACCAAGCTCGCACATAGGGCTCCGCGACGGGCCGTGAATCGCAAAGAAAGATGGGAATCCACGAGATGTTACCCTGAAATTTCCCATGCCCAACGACCGCGCCGCCCGTGATTTCTCCGAACTCATCGATATCATGGCCCGCCTGCGCGCGCCCGGCGGCTGCCCTTGGGATCGCGAACAATCCTTCGACAGCATCAAGCCCTACCTGCTGGAAGAAACCTACGAGGTCCTGGATGCGATCGACGCGCGTGATTGGCCCAATCTCGCGGAAGAGCTTGGCGATCTCCTTTTGCAAGTGGTCTTCTTCGCGCAAATGGCGAAGGAAGCCGGCCACTTCGAAGTGGCCGATTCCGTCGAAGCGATCAACAGCAAGCTGATCCGCCGCCATCCGCATGTGTTCGGCGATGGCGACGCGAAAACTTCCTCCGAAGTCCTCAAGCGCTGGGACGAAATTAAGACGGAAGAAAAGAAGGCCAAAAAAGAAAAGCCCAAAGGACTCCTCGAAGGCGTCTCGCGTGCCCTGCCCGCGTTGGTGGAGGCGCAGCAAATCTCGTCAAAGGCCGCGCGCTCCGGATTCGATTGGCCGTCCATCAACGACGTCTTCGCGAAAATGAACGAGGAGCTCGCCGAGCTGGAAGAAGCTCGCGCGGACACGTCACATGACGCAAGTGCCAAAAGCGACGCAACTACGAAACAAGAAGCCATCGCGTCCGAAATAGGCGATCTACTGTTCACCATCGTCAACATCGCGCGCTTCTTGAAGGTGGATCCCGAACAAGCACTGCGAGGCACGAACGCGCGTTTCCGCAGCCGCTTCGGCAGCGTGGAAGCTGGGCTCGCGGCGCAAGGCAAAACCACGAGCGACGCTTCGCTAGACGAAATGGAAGCGCTCTGGCAGGCGGCCAAGAAAACGGAACGCTGATGTCCGTGGGCGCTCCATCCAATAGTTCACCCTCTGGCGGATTTCTCGGCGTTCTGCGTACGAATCGCAACTACCGCTTCATGTGGAGCGGCCAACTTGTCAGTGAAATCGGTGATAACTTCAACAACGTCGCCGTCTTCAGCCTGGCGTTCGCGAATACTCACAGTGGGATGGCTGTCGCCGGAATCCTGCTCGCCCGCGGCGTGGGCGTGATGCTCGCGGGACCCATCGCGGGCGTACTGCTCGACCGCATGGATCGCCGCCGCATCATGATCCTAAGCGATCTGACACGTGCGGCGATCGCACTGGCGTTCATTTACGCGATCCCTCCGGGCCACACGCCGTTGCTCTTCGTGCTCAGTTTCCTTCTGATGTTCGCGTCGCCGTTTTTCACCAGCGGACGCTCGGCGATTCTTCCGACTATCGCCAGCAGCCACGAGCTCCACGCAGCGAACTCGCTCACGCAAATCACGCAGTGGACCACCATCACTATTGGATCGTTCCTCGGGGGAGCATCTGTCTCTTCTTTCGGATACCGGCTGGCATTCGTCTTCAACGCCGCGTCCTTCTTGTTTTCGGCGTTGTGTGTTTCGCGCATCTTCGTGCCCGAGGGTTTTTTCGCAAATCGCACGGAAGGTCCCGACGAGAATTCGCTGACAGAAAACAAAGTCGTCCGCCCCTGGCACGAATATAAGGAAGGCTTGCGCTACATGCGCGCGTCCCCGCTCATACTGGGCATCGGACTCGTCGGCGTGGGCTGGGCCACCGGCGGGGGAGCCGCGCAAATTCTTTTCAGTCTCTTCGGAGAAGTCGTCTTTCGCCGCGGACCTAACGGCATCGGCATCATTTGGGGATGCGCCGGCATCGGACTCATCCTCGGCGGCATCGTCGCGCATCAACTCGGACCGCGCCTCAGCTTCCGCGGCTACAAACGCGCGATCTCCATCTGCTACATCATTCATGGAGGATCGTACGTCCTCTTCAGTCAGGCAGCGTCTTTCCCCTGGGCGCTCGTGTTTATTGCGATTTCGCGCGGCGCCGTGGCCGTGAGCTCCGTGCTCAATTCCACCCAGCTCCTGCGGCGTGTCTCTCACGATTTCCGTGGCCGCGTTTTCTCCACTATGGAAACCTGGACGTGGATGACCATGATGGTGTCGATGTCCATTGCCGGGCTCGCATCGACGAACGTGAATCCGCGCATCATCGGAGCCGTCAGCGGCGTGCTCAGCTCCACGACTGCGATCTTCTGGGCCTGGGCGAATTATACGAATCGCCTACCGGAGCCCGCGCTCTCCGGTACGAATCCGGATGACGTCGAAGTCCACGGCGAGCCGATCGTTTAAAAGTCACCTCATACATCCGGTAAACTTTAGGTCATGCATCCCGAATCATCCGCACCTATTAACCCAGCTATCAACCCGGCAAAGATCATGCACCTCGGCTTTGCCTTCATGGCCTCCAGGACATTGTTGAGCGCCGTCGAAATCGGCCTCTTCACGGAGCTTGCCAAAGGACCTCTCGACGCCGTCACCGTCGGCCAGCGCATCAACATCCACCCGCGTGCGCAGCTCGATTTTCTGGACACGCTCGTCACGTTGAAGCTGTTGCATCGCGCAAACGGTGTCTATTCCAACTCGCCCGAAGCCGACCTATTCCTGGACCGCGCCAAGCCCAGCTACATTGGCGGCTTGCTCGAAATGTTCAGCGCGCGTCTCTTCGGCCATTGGGCGCACTTCACCGAAGCTCTTCGCACCGGCCAGCAACAGAACGAAAGCCGCGACGGCGTCGACATCTTCAAGGAACTGTACGCCGACCCAGCACGGCTGCGTCAATTTCTGGGCGCCATGGCCGGCCTCAGCATCCCCGGCGCGCAAGCGATGGCGAAGCAATTTCCGTGGAAGAATTACAAGACCTTTGCCGACGTCGGCTGTGCCCAGGGAGCCGCTCCCGTGCAGATCGCCCTTGCGAATCCGCATCTGCAAGCCGTCGGCTTTGACCTTCCTCCCGTGGGACCGATTTTCGAAGAATACGTCGCCGCACATGGCTTGAAAGACCGCGTGAAGTTCCAGGCGGGCAGCTTCTTCACCGATCCCCTGCCCTCCGTGGACGTCATCGTCATGGGCCACGTCCTGCATGATTGGGACTTGCCCACCAAGAAAATGTTGATCAAGAAAGCCTACGACGCTCTGCCTGCGGGCGGCGCGTTCATCGCCTATGAAACGTTGATCGACGACGCGCGTTGCGAGAATTTGTCGAGCTTCCTCATCAGCCTTAATATGATCATCGAAACGCCCGGCGGCTTCGACTATACCGGTGCCGATGGCCAAGCCTGGATGAAGGAAGCCGGCTTCCGCGAAACTCGCGTCGAACACCTCGCCGGACCGGACGGCATGGTTGTTGGAATTAAGTAAGCACCAATGACACTTCCCCTGGATGGACGCGTGATCCTGGTCACCGGCGCAGCCAAGCGCATCGGACGCGGGATCGCGCTCCATCTTGCTAAGCACGGCGCGCGCGTGGCGATTCACTACAGCACGTCGGAGGCGGAAGCTCGCGCAACAACGGAGGAATGTAACAACACGTCTCAATTTAAAGACACGCCGATCTTTCAAGCCAACCTCGAACACGTCTCTGAGATTGAATCGCTGTTCGATCGCGTCCACGCTCACTTCGGGCGCATCGATGGCTTGGTCAACAACGCCGCGCGCTTCACGCAAATCGATCCGCTGAAAGTAACGGAGGCCGATTGGGACTTCATCCATTCTGTAAATCTCAAGGCCACGTTCTTCTGCTGCCAGCAAGCTGCGCGCCGCATGCTCAACACACCCGAGGGTGGACGCATCGTCAACATCAGCTCGCTCGGAGGCCTGCAGCCCTGGGCCAACCACAGCCACTATTGCGCATCAAAGGCCGGAGTCATCATGCTGACGAAAGCCCTGGCCAAGGCCTTCGCTCCGAAGGTGACCGTGAACTCGGTAGCCCCTGGCGTGATCCCTTTCGGCGAACACGACGCCCGCATCACACGTCTGATCGCCGCAACTCCCGCCGGACGCGCCGGCACCGCCGAAGAGATCGCGGAAGCCGTGACGTTCTTCCTAACCTCGCCCGATTTCATCACCGGACAAATCATGTCGGTCGACGGCGGGCTGGGATTGAAGTAAGTCGTAATCCAAGGTGCTAACGTAAAAGCGTTGCCACGCGGATTGATAATCGGCGTGAAGACATTTACTTAGGAGGACAAAATCATGAAGTTTTCTCTCGCCCTGATCTTGGTTGCCGCCCCCGCCGTATGGGCCGCCGATCTCACGCCGATGAACGTCAAGACCGGCCAATGGGAAACCACGATGACCATGCAGATGTCCGGGATGCCGATGCAGGCCCACCAAATGCCAGCAATCCCGCCCGAGGCGCTGGCGAAGATGCCGCCGGAGCAACGAGCGAAGATGGAAGCGATGATGTCGGGCATGGGCGGCGGCGCTCCGAAGCCGATCGTCGAAAAGTCGTGTATCAAGAAGGAAGATCTCACGAAAATGCCGATGGCGGATCGCGACAAAAGCTGCAAGTCAAACGTGATCAGCACATCTCTCATGAAGCAAGTGATCGAAGTCGCCTGCGATCACAATGGCGTGAAGACCGTCTCAACCATGACCGTCGAAGCCACCAGCTCCGATGCCATCAAATTCAATATGGTATCCAAGAGCACCGGCGGCGAACAGAACGCAAACATGAGCATGAACATGTCCGGAACGTCGAAGTACCTCGGACCCGTCTGCGCGGAGACGAAATAATTCGGTTGAGGGCCGCGCACAGGCCCAAGCCTGGAATATCGGTGACGCCGAATATCTGATAAGATACGTGTTGCTTCAGGCCCACGTCGTGGGCACTCCGTCAGAAGGTGGTACATCGTATCTTGTCCAACCGTATTCAAACCATTGGTCTGGTTTTCTGTCTTGCGTCCCTGTCCATCCCGTCCGCATACTCTCAGGGACGCGGACCTGCCGCTCCCCCTGCCCCGCCGCCAACCGCGAAGGCTGCGGCTCCGTGGGATCCCTCTGGATATTGGGTTGCACTGGTAACCGAGGACTGGCGCTATCGCATGGCCACGCCTCCGAAGGGCGATATTACCGGCGTCCCCGTAAGCCCGGCTGGACGCGCTACCGCGAATGCATGGGATCCCGCTAAGCCGGACGATCCGTGTAAGCCCTTCGGCGTCGCGGGCCTGATGCGCCTGCCCACGCGCTTGCACATCACCTGGGTGGACGACGAAACACTGAAGATTGAAACCGACGCTGGCGCGCAAACGCGCACTCTGCATTTCAAGCCCACGCAGGACGCTGGTGGCGATTGGCAAGGCGTCTCTATCGCCAACTGGGATCGCAGCATCCCCGTGATGGGTCCCGGCCGCGGCGGCGCACCCCCGGGAGCGTCCCTCAAGGTGGTCACCACCAAAATGAAAGCGGGTTATCTCCGCAAGAACGGCGTTCCGTACAGCGAAAACACAGTAGTCACCGAATATATTGACCGGCTGGAACATCCGAACGGCGATTCTCTTTTGGTGTTTGAGACCGAAGTGGTGGACCCGACGAATCTCGCGACGCCCTTCTGGACCAGCAGCCACTTCAAAAGACAAAAGGACGCCGCCGGCTGGAATCCCACGCCGTGTGCGGCTCGCTAGAAAGGACGCAAAGAGGAATCCATGATCTTGAATAACGTGACCATGAACTATAAGAAATCGATTCTCGCCGCGGCCTTAATCGCAGGCGCCGTCGCCTACACGACGCATTCTTCTCTCACGCCGACGGCCCTCGCCCAGAGGGCGAATGACGGTGTTCAGCAGCGGACTCCTGCTCCCGCCGCCGCAGCGCCGGCCGCTCCGGCAGAGCCCCCCGCCGTTGATCTCACCGGCTACTGGACGCCTCCCATGCATGAGGACGCCCTGGAACGCGGCGGCGGATCCGAGCTCGGCGATTACGCCGGTTTCGCGCTCAACGAAGCGGGACGCCTCTGGGCGCTTTCCTACGATCCTTCGCGCGTCACGCTGCGCCATCACCAGTGCGACGCCTACGTTTCGCCGTATCAGATGCGCGCCACCGGCAACTTCCATGTCTGGGAAGAGCGCGATCCGCACTATCACCGCTTGGTCGCCGTCCACGTCTGGGGCCAGACCACCGAAGGCCACCGCGTCATTTGGATGGACGGCCGCCCGCATCCTCCCGCTTGGGCTCCGCATAGCTTCCGCGGCTTCTCCACCGGAAAATTCGTCGGCAACGTGCTCGTGGTCGAAACCACGCACATGAAGCAGGGCTGGTTGCGCCGTAACGGCACGCCGCAGAGCGATCAGGCCTCGATGGTCGATTACTTCGTGCGCCACGGCGATCACCTGACGAACGTTACCGTGGTTACCGATCCCGTGTTCCTCAGCGAACCGGAGGTCCGCAGCAACGATTACTATCGCAACATTGCAGATCACCGCAATTGGCTCTACGCTTGCGACGATGGCGAGCAGATCACCGGACGCAAGCCCGACTACGTCCCGCATTACCTGTTCGGCACGCAGCCCTTCGGCAACGAATTTGAAAAGGTCTACAAGCTGCCGCTGATCTCCGGCAAGAGCGGCGCCGCCAGTGTCTATCCCGAATTCATGGCGAAGATGAAAACCGCCACCGATGCCGATGGCCTGGCGTTGCTCAAGCCCGAGCCCGGCAAGACCAACGAAACCAGCAAAGCCGTGGATCCCAATCCGAACGATGGCCAGATCCACGTCCTGCCATTGCGCAACAACGTCTATCTCTTCGTGGGAGACGGCGGCAACGTGATCGCGCAGCTTGGCGAACAGGGAGCCCTCATCGTCAACACCGGCGCCGGCAAAATGACAGACAAAATCATCGATGCCATCCGCAAGCTCGCGCCCGATTCGTTCATCCAGTTCGTCGCCAACACCGGCTTCCAGGCCGACTACACGGGCGGCAACGGAAAATTCAATCAGGCCGGACGCGACCCGTCACTGGTCGGTTCGTTCTTCTCCAACCAGCACCCTGAAGCGGGCAACACCGCGACGCTGATCGCGCATCAGAACACGCAGAACTACTTGAACGATCTGATGTATCCCGAAGAAGCGCTGCCCACCGACACGTTCCTCGAAGAGCGCCGCCGCAAGTTCCATAACGACGACTCCATCGAAATGTTCTGGGAGCCGCACTCCGTCACCGACGGCGAAGCGATCGTGGTCTTCCGCCGCGCCGACGTCATCGCCACTGGCGATATCTTCAATACCACCGCCTATCCGGTCATCGACCTGAAACGCGGCGGCAGCGTGCAGGGCGAGATCGCCGCACTGAACGATATCCTCGGCCGCACCGTGTACGAGCATGAAGAAGACGGCGGGACGATCGTGATCCCCGGGCATGGCTACGTGTGCAACGAGCATGAAGTGCTGGAGTATCGCGACATGATGGTCATCATCCGCGACCGCGTCCTCGACATGATCAAAAAGGGCTCCACGCTGCAGCAGGTAAAAGCCGCGCGACTCACTGCCGATTACGACACGCGCTACGGAAAGAACACAGGTGCGTGGACCACGGACATGTTCGTGGAAGCTGTGTACAACAGCCTCAAGAATCCGCCAGCGGCGAAGTAAAGACAGGCACTGGTAGCGGCGGGGCACTAGCTCCGCCGACCGCTGGATCAGATACGATAGCTTTTCAGTATGAAGCCTCGGGCAAGATCTAAACTTTCACTCTTCGCTGGCGTTGGATTCATATTCTTGGCGATGAACTCTTATGTGCGCGGATCACATAACGCTACGCGTCTCGGCGGCGTATTTGGCTTGCTCTTCACGGCGGCGCTATTTTCCAGCAAGCAATGACAATCAGAAAAACGATGCGAAGTAACGGCTCGCCCGAACCACCCACGCAACAATAGGCTATAAAACGCACGCTCGAACGGAAAATCGGGACGGTGATTTCTCAGATTTCGTTCCCGCTGCCGCGGACAATCATTACGCTTGACGTAATGCATAACATTGGTTATCCTGGAGCTTGATCGTTAGCTACCGCGATGCGCGGACCAGGGACTTCGCCGCCGGAAAACGGGTCAAAGCGTTCTCTGGAATCGACCGTTCCGCCCGCATGAAACTCGACCGCCTGGAATCCGCCGCTTCTCTGCGCGATCTCTCGGGTCTTCCCGGAAATCGCCTGGAAAGCTTGGCGGGCGCGCGAAAGGGCCAATTCAGCATTCGTGTCAACGATCAGTGGCGCATTTGTTTCGAATGGCCCGGCGGATCGCCCGGGCCAACAAACGTCGAAATCGTGGACTACCACTAAGCTATAGAGGAGCACGCATGGCACGGACACTGATTCATCCCGGCGAACACCTGGCGGAAGAACTGGAAGCACTAGGCATCAGTGCGGCAGCGTTCGCGCGGCAATTGAGCGTGCCGACGAATCGGATCACGGCAATCGTGAACGGACAACGTTCCATCACCGGAGACACGGCTTTGCGATTGGCACACTTCTTCGGCACGAGCGCGGCGTTCTGGCTCAATTTGCAAAGCCTCTACGATCTTCGCCTCGCGGAGCAAAAAGCTGGTAACTCGATTCGCTCGCTGCCAACCTTGAAACGGCTGCCGGCTCTCAAACGAATGCCCCAGTAACACGCGCCCGCGTGATGGATCAGCATCCTGCGCGAACGCAAGCCTACCTGTGCCTACCGTCGCCATTCGACGTACTGCATGACGGCGATGCCTTCCTCGGGATACACGGAAAGCTTGAAGCGCACCTGATCGCTCACGTTGCGATAGACGATGGTTCCGTTCTGAACTTGCGCCTCGTCCAAATCCACGGGTTTGGAAACTCCGGCTTCTTCGATCTCCAACACGCCGCGTTTCGCTGCTCGCACGGCCAGTGCCTGGCGATCCCACCGCAGGGTGAGCGTCTGATCCGTTCGTGCGACGGTGAGGCCGAGAGAAAAATCCTTGGCACTCAGATTCACGGGCCGGGAACCATAGGTGAGCGCAGCCTGAAATCCCAACGCCAGGCCCAGCAGCAAGAACACGACCGATAGCGGCACCCACACCCATCGATTGCGCGGCTTGGCATCCGCCAGGGACCCGACACTCGCCCCCGCTTCCGCGACGTCGTACTGGAGAGAACCGGGAGGAGGACCCGGTGATATGCCGTAAGCCGCCGAGGCATCCAACGCAGCGCTCCCGGGAATATACGCGGAAGACGGCGCCCTGTCCGAGCCCGGTTCCCGCGACCCGAAATTTCCCGCCGCCTCCGGTATGCCTGCCGAGCCTGGCACAGCTTCCTGCCCATAGCGCGACCGCGAACGCGGCGACGAAGGATCGAGGTCCCGAAGCTTGGGACGACGCTCCATCATGGATCGGCGGGCGGGAGCCGCCTGACCCGTTAATTCCTGGCGGCGGAACGGAAACTCCAGAGGAGTCATTTCCGGAAAACTTCCATTTTCACGAACGAAAATCCCAGCCTGGCTGACTTTGGTGGCGAACGGTTTCACCAGCAACGCGACCGTGTGCTCGCCCGCGAAAAAGTGGTCGAGCAGATCCACATCTTCGGGTCCCAATGATAACCCTTCCCGCGTGTGCGTACGGAAATATCCAACACCATCGGGGCGCGTTCCGGCGAGTTCAAAGGGTCCGCAATCTTCTTCGGTAAACGTATACGAAGGACCGCGCCGGTACTGGCATGGGACGATTTCGAAATCCTCCACGCGCACGATGGGGGGGGTGCCTGCTTGCACACTGCCAATCAGCACGCCGCCGACTTCAGGGCTCCGCTTGGGATTCGCACCGTAGCCGCGCATCAACTCGACCGAAAGACGATCGATGATCGCGAGCGGGATATGCACAGCGACCGGTTTTCCCGGCACCTGCCAGACGTAGGTATCGGGGGTACCGGACGCCTCACCTTGTGTTGACGGGTCCATTTCAGTTACCGTTTCATCGTACTACGATGACAGGAAAACTTTACGTTGTTGCGACGCCTATCGGCAATCTGGAAGACATCACCATGCGTGGTGTTCGTATTCTGCGGGAATGCAGCATCATCGCTTGCGAAGATACCCGGCAGACACATAAGCTACTGGAGCATTTCGGCATTACGACGCCGGCTGTGAGCTATCACGAACACAACGAGGCCGCGCGCGCTGCCGAACTCGTCGGAAAGATGGAGGAAGGTTCCAGCATCGCCCTGGTTTCGGACGCCGGAACGCCGCTGATTTCCGATCCGGGATATCGCTTGGTACGCGCGGCAATCGATGCCGGGATCACCGTCGTCCCCATCCCCGGCCCTTCGGCGTCACTCGGCGCATTAAGCGCCTCAGGCCTGCCGTCCGATGCGTTTCGCTTCTGCGGATTCTTGCCTCCGAAATCGTCACAACGGCGCCGGGCTTTGGAAGAGGTAAGAGCCGACGCGGCGACGCTCATCTTCTACGAATCGCCCCATCGCATCGTCGACGCGCTGGAGGATATCGCGGCCGTGATGGGATCGCGACCCGTGGTGATCGCCCGGGAGCTGACGAAGCTCCACGAGGAGTTTCTGCGTGGCACGGCGTCGCAAATTCGCGAGACACTCGCGGCGCGGCCTTCCATAAAAGGCGAATTTACCGTGTTGATTGGAAAAATGCCAGACCGGAAACCGGGCGATGCGCCGGAGTCCAACGAGTCTTCCGATACGCCTGTGCTCTCGTTGAAAGATGCCGTGAAGGCCGCCGAGAAAGAAGGACTCTCACACATGGACGCGATTAAACGCGTCGCGAAAGAACGAGGGCTCGGCAAACGCGACGTCTATCGCGAGGTGGATGGTGGTTGAACGCTCACTGTAGTAGGTTATTAGACGCTCTCTATGATTCGCTTTACACTCACCGCAACTCTGATTCTCGCGACCGGCGCTAGCGCATTCGCGCAGGCCGTTCCGCCTGCCGAACCCCAATTGCCGATGATCCTGAATGTCCTCCCCGTAATGGCGGATCTCGATCGTACAGAGGAGTTCTATCACCGCTTGTTGGGCCTGGAATCCACGCAGGGCGATCCACGCGCGCGGCTGGCGTGGTATCCGAACGCGCCGTTCCTGCAGGATATGTACGCAGTGAAAGGCAACACGCGCAATATTTTCCTCAAAGCTCCGAATTCGGAGCTCACGTTCGAGCTCGAATCCTTCGACGGCACGCAGGCCAAACGCCTGGACACGCATATTCAGGATCCCGGCGCGATACAGTTCATCTTCGGTACGCGCGACATCAACCAGCTCACTTCGTGGATCACTAGGGGCGGCGCGAAGGTGCACACCGTCGGCGGGAAACCGGTGGCAATTACTGAGGCCACGGGTATGGCCCAAATTACATCACAAGCCATCGAGTTCGACGACTTCAACGGCTTCTTCGTGAGGCTCGTGCAGCGCGACGATCCATCGAAGACTGCCGGCACAGGAGCACCCACGGCGTTTATCACCAGCGCGATGCTCGGCGCCACCGTGGAAGATTCTGAGAAGACGGCGAAATTTTATCACGACGTGCTCGGCCTGGACGTCAAGCTGGGAACGTTTTCTTCTGATGCAAAGTTGCTGGAATCGTACGGTTTGAAAAACGCACAAGTTCGGGAAAGCACCGTGGTGTTCTCCGATCCCAAAGCTCCGCCGCTGCACTTTTTTGAATTTAAAGGAGCCGATCGCAAACCGTTGCGTCCTGCCCAGGCGGATCCAAATTCCACACTCATTCGTATTGCGGTCCGGGATCTCGACGGGATCATGGCCAAGGTCAAGGCTGCAGGCGGACAAATCATGAACGCGTCCGGCGGCATCACCGTGAACGGCCGCACGCACTGGCTGGTGGTGAAGGATCCCAACGGGATTCACCTGCAGCTTCTCGAACGGCAATAAGCTAGCGCGGTCTCATCATCGGCGCGCAACAGCCGGGGCATTTGTCCGGTTCCACTTCGGAAAGCTCCGCGATCATGCGAATCATCGCGGGATGCGTCTCCACCGTCCCCGCTCGCACCATATGGATGCCGAGTTCATCGCACAATTCACGGGCCTCTACATCGAGGTCGTACATCACTTCCATGTGATCGGATAAGAAACCAATGGGAGCGATGACCACGTCGCCCGGTTTGCGCTTCAGTTCATCCGCGATATCGGGCTCCAACCACGGCTGCGTCGGTGGACCACTGCGGCTCTGATACGCAAGCGTCCAGTCGCTCACACCCACGGCGCCCGCGACCTTCTTCGATGCGGCTTGCAACTCCTGCACATACGGACTGGCATCGGCCATCGCATCGGGAATACTGTGCGCTGTGAAGATAATGCGTGCGTCCGGCAACTGCGTGAGCGCTGTGCGTACGCGATCGGCCATGGCTTCGACAAATAGCGGATGCCCCGAAAATGGCCTGATTTTCACAATTTCCGGCATCGGCTTCGAAGGGTCTTCCGCAGCCACCGCGGCCAGCGCGGCTGCGATGTTTTCCTGATATTGGCGGCATCCCGAATAGGACCCAAACGCAGACGTGGCGAACGCTACGGCGCGTTTCACTCCGTCGTCGCGCATCTGGCGGATGGTATCGGCCAGCATGGGATGCCAGTTGCGGTTGCCCCAGTAGATGGGTAACTTCAGCACCTTCTGCAATTCTGCCATCAACGCGCGATTTTGATCATTGATTGGGCTGCGTCCGTCGAAATGATAATAGTGCTCGGCCACCGCGAGCATCCGCTCGCGGGGAACATTGCGCCCGCGTAAGACATTCTCCAGAAAGGGGATAACGTCGTCGTGTTTTTCCGGTCCGCCGAAGGAAACTAAAAGAAATGCGTCAAATCGTTCCACTCCTATAGTTTAGCCAGGAAAAGGGAAAAACACACGGGGAAACACAGGAAGTCTGGGGTATAATTAGGACTACTAATACCGAACTTCTAATACCCCCGTCGCTTCGATTCCCCCGAAGGTCATTTTTATCCGTCCTCATCATGCTTGCATTGACTTTAGCGACAACTATTCACATTGGAGTTCTCGGAACTTCGCATCCAACGCAATTAGAGGTGCGACCGTCCAGGAACTCTATTCTGTCCGTGGAACTGCCGGACCGCACGGAGATCATTCACGAGCCTAACTCGCTGCATCTGGACTTTCAGCAACTGGAGAGCCCCGTGCGCGTCACCGGGCCGAACGGATCGTTTACCAAGTTCGTCATTTGTCTGCCCGGCGGCGTGGAGAAAGAATATTACGGACGCCTGGAAGTCCGCAGACACTACTATTTCCTGCAAATGGTGGTGGAGATGGATCGCGAATTCGCGGTTGCATCGGTGTTAGCGGCGGAGGGCGCAAGCGTGCTGCCCAGAGAGGCGTTGCGCGCGCAAGCGATTGTGGCGCGCTCTTATATGCTGGCGATCGGTGGCCGCCACGAAGGCTTCGACTTATGCGACACCACGCATTGCCAGCTATTGGCTACGCCTCCGAGCCCCAACAGTGAAGCGGTAAAGGCGGCGCTCGATACACGCGGCCAGGTGTTGACGTTTCGGAACAAGATCGTTCCCGCGATGTATTCGCAAAACTGCGGCGGACGCACGAAAGCATTTGGCTCTGTCGCAAACGGGGCCGGCCCCCACGACTATCCCTTCCCTTCGGTGGAATGCTCCCGCAGCGGGCATGCCTCGGGGCATGGCGTGGGACTGTGCCAGCTTGGCGCAATGAACATGGCCGTGGCCGGCGCGAACGCCGAACAAATCCTAAGCCACTATTTTCCAGGTACGGTGTTAGCGTTGCCCAACGGCATGCGGCGGCCCATGATGGCCGTTCCCACGTCTCTGCACGAGAACGAAATCCCGGGAATTTATAAGACGCGCGTGCTATCGCGACAGTCACTCGGTGGTCCAACGGCGAGCAACGGCTTTAGCGTGGATATGGGTGGCCGCGGAGCGTCGTCAGCGCCCGGTAAATCTGTTCCGCCAGGATCACACGCGCCAGTTCATGCGGCAACGTCATAGGCGTTAGCCCCAACAACAAATCGGCGCGCGGTTTCCACTCGGGAGGCAATCCGTCGGAGCCTCCGATAATAAACACGACGTCGTGCGCCTCGCGCTCGGCCCTGTCCACGAGCGCAATAAAGCTCGCCGAATCCAGCAATTTTCCCGCGGGATCCAACAGGACCTTCTTCGCGTCGGGATGCTTCGTCCAAGGATCGAACTTGCGCGGATGAATCTCGCGCATCTCGCACTTGGCGAAACGCGTGGTGCGCTTGATGTACTCCTCGGCCATGGCGTTGGCGTGCGTGTCGCGGGCCTTGCCGACGTAGTAGAGGTAAAGCTTCACGCCTTCTTGAAAAACCCTGTGCCCCCGCGCTCCTCGACGAAATCCACTTTATCGCCGATCTTCACGCGGTCGGCCTCGGTCGCGGCAATAATGCGTCCGGTAAGGCGCTTGCCGCCCTCCAGCGTGATGATCGCCATTTGATACGGAGCGTCCGCCACAAATTGTTCCGGTGCCGCCCACACAACAGTTTCCGTATATACGATTCCTGATCCTGGATTCATATTCTTCTCGCTCACCTAAACTGCGCCCAATACCGTGACTACAGCCGTTGCGCCGGAGCCGCCCAAGTTTTCCGCCAAGCCAATCTTGTTGCGCGTCAGCTGACGCTCGCCCGCTTCGCCGCGAATCTGCTGAACCACATCGCAGATCTGACCTGTGCCGGTCGCGCCAACGGGATGGCCTTTCGATTTCAAACCACCGCTGGTGTTGATCGGGCGTTCGCCATCCAAGCGCGTCTTGCCCGATGCTGCGTAGGGACCACCCTCGCCCTTCTTCACGAAACCGAGATCTTCGGTCGCGATGATTTCCGCGATGGTGAAACAATCGTGCAACTCGGCAAACTGGATGTCGGAAGCCGTCAGACCCGCCATCTTGTACGCCTTTTGCGCCGCCGCGGCCACGGCCGTCAAGGTGGTGATATCGGCCTTCTGATCGAGCGCCACTTGCTCGGAGGTCTGCGCGATGCCCAGCACTTTTACGGGTTTATTTGTGAACTCATGCGCGCGCTCCAGGGGACACAGCAGCACGGCCGCTGCGCCATCGCTTATGAGCGAGCAATCGTACACGGTCAGGGGATCCGCAATCGGTTTGCCCTTCAACGCCTGTTCGAGCGTGATGATCTTGCGCATGTGCGCCTGCGGATTCTTCGCGCCGTTCTCGTGATTCTTGACGGCAACGGCGGCCAATTGCTCGCGCGTGGTGCCGTATTCATACATATGACGGCGCGCGATCATCGCGAAGAGTGCGGGAAATGTCGCTCCCGCGCGGCCTTCGCCGCACGTGTCCCCCGCGCCCGCCAGAATTTCCGTCACCTTCGGCGTGGTCTGGGAGGTCATTTTTTCGACACCCGTCACCAGCACGATTTCGTTCAATCCCGCGGCGACGCTGGCCACGGCATGATAGAACGCAGCGCCACTCGAGGCGCAAGCCGCTTCGTAGCGCGTGCATGGGATGCCGGTCATCCCCATGGCGCCTGCAATGTAAGGAGCAAGGTGATTCTGTCCGACAAACGAGGGCCCCGCGAAGTTCCCGAGGAAGAATTCGTCCACCTGCGAAACTTTCACGTTGCCGTCGGCCAGGCATTTTTCGCCCGCTTCCACGGCGAGCGATCTCAGATCGCGATCCGCAAATGCCCCAAAGGCTGTCTTTCCAATTCCTATGACCGCGACTTGTCTCATCTCGCTCCTAGCCTCATATATCATTAGGATAGCTGGTAGTTACGGTTTTGGCGAGTGTGCAGGCGAAGCGCCTGATTCGAATGAATCCGGCGGTGATACGTAATGATAAGGATTACCTGCACGTTTTGGCCAGCGGGTGCGTCATGAATGGTTAGGAGCCAGAGTCTAGCCATGCGTCCCCCAGTGGCCT
>CAITIX010000342.1 GCA_903892565.1 uncultured Acidobacteriia bacterium | reverse complement strand
CGACTTAGCATTCAGGAGTTTGCAGATCAATTCGGTTTGTCAAAGGCGGCTCGCGACGCAATCTCCAATCAACTAAAAGATCCCGCGATCATGCAGGAGCGATTTCAGTTCGATCCGATTGAGTTCACCACTCAATTAGCATTTCGCGGCCAATTTTCACAGTGTGTACATTCTATAACGGGTAACGTTTGTCGGACGTTGATAGGTGGATGAGTTAATCGACAGAGAGGGGCGCTTCTTCCCTCACTTTCCGCTACTGCGTACGCATGTCCATCAAACGGAGGTTTATTGGACAGACTAGCCAGCGTGACCTGGGGTTGATTCCAAAGTAGGTGAAGATGAGACTGCGATCTGGGGGATGTCCGCTTCCGGGGGTAGACCGGACGTGACGGGCAGCCGGTCAAACCGATGCGAATGACCCGAAGCAGAAGTGCAAGCATCGTTTAGGGAAATCTGGCGTCCCCCTGTTCACCAAAATAAGGCGGCGGCGGTTGCCGACTTTGGCTGCTGCATAGGTTGAGGTTCATTTGACATCATCCCCAGAAGGTCGCCATATAAATTTGGAGGTTTCAGAACACGATGCAGACTTGCCCGCCAATTCGCTGGTTCACGACCCTCAGATCAACCTGCGCCTGTCCAAAATGAGACAGGCTACCGACACTGACTTCCCCGTAAGATCGGCACCCCTCGCCTAAGCGTCCTGGGCAACGTCCCGGTTTTGCTTCATTCCACGGAGTACATCTGATGGAAAACCGCACTTTCCGCCTGGGTTGGAGAGCGGGCGTCATATCCGCAGGCTCGATATTTGTCGGAGCGGCATTGCTTGGCGGTTACGCTTGGCGTGCACACACTTCGCCGCCTGATGCTGCAGAAGCCCTTGAACAAGTCACCATTGCTAACGTTCGACATCCTGGCAATTGCCCGATGGTGGTTGCGCAGGAGAAGGGATTTTTTGCCAAGGAAGGGGTCGTCGTTGCAACGCAAACCTACAGCAGTGGAAAGGCCACTCTGGATGCTGTCAGTCGTGGAGGGGCCAATCTGGCCGTAACGGGGGATATTCCCATAGTATTTTTTGTCATGGACGGCCGTCCGATCTCCATCGTCGCCACCCTTACCACGGCCGAAAACGATTTTGGCGTCGTCGGGAGACGGGATCGCGGCGTCCTGACTCCACGCGACTTGAAGGGAAAGCGCGTTGGCGTTTCACTATCGAGCGGCGGGCAGTTCGTTCTCGACTCGGTCCTTCTTCGACAGCATTTGCTGCCAAGCGACATCGAAGCGATCAACCTCAAGCCGGAGGAGCTGTCAGGCGCACTGGCCAAAGGCGATATCGACGCCGCTTCGACCTGGCAGCCTTTTTTGGGCGCGCTGATCGCGCAACTCGGTCCCGACGCGATGGTCGTTCGCTCCGGCGGCGTCTACGATGTGACCATCCTGCTCGCCGGATCTCGCGACTATGTTGCCGCGCATCCAGTCACCATTCGGAAGCTTCTAAAAGCCTTGATCGGGGCCGCCCAGTTTTGCAGGGAATCGCCAGATGCGGCTCGTGCGCTCGTCGCCGACGCAATGAAACCCGAATCCATCGACTTGCTAGAGTTTTGGGCATCGGCACGGTTTCGTATCGTCCTCGATCAAAGCCTACTGATCGCACTTGAGGACGAAACACGGTGGGTCATCAAGAACAAGCTGACCGCCAGCGGAGAAATGCCGAACTACCTTATGCATATCGACCTCGATGACCTCCTATCGGTTGCGCCTTCAGCGATGACAATTATTCACTGAGGTAGGCAGTTGAAGATCTCGACGCGCATCAAGCTCTTGTCCCTGGTCTCGATAGGAGTTTTCGTTGCGACCGGCGGCACGTTGTTTGTCGCGACGCAGCAGCTCAACCGCGAGCTCGCGCGCAACGATGTCGCGGGAGAAGTTTTCAGGGGCGTCGTGGCCGTCCGCTATTTTGCGATGGAATACGCACTCTTTCACGAGAAGCGCACGATTGCTCAGTGGCAGCTTCGGGAAACATCGCTCACGAGGTTGCTAGCGACGCCAACCCCATTCAACGCCAACGAGGACGGGGGGATTTACGCCAATCTTCATCGCACCTACCAAAGTGTCGGAAAATTGTTTTTAGAGCTCGTGGCAAACCACGTGGATAGTAAACCGACGAGGGAGAACCCCGCTCTGGGCCAAGAATTGGACGCCAGGCTCGTCGGCCAAATCATGAGCAAGATACAGGCGATGGTCTTGGACTCGGTGGTGCTCGGAGAACATAGTCGCGCGAGTCTTCTGGCGTCGCAACGTTGGGCGAATATCGCCGTCACGGTGTTTACAAGCATTCTTGCGTTCGTCATCGCGATGGTACTTTACCTCGTGCTTCGCAGCATCGTCTGGCCGATCGAAAGACTGCGTGAGGGCATGGTGACCGTCGGTGGCGGCAACCTCGCGCATCGCCTTGACCTAGAGGCGCGGGATGAGATCGGGGACCTTGCGCGCTCCTTTGACACCATGGCGGAGAATTTGAAGGCGACAACGGTCTCCCGAAGCGAACTGATTACGAGCAATGAAGCGCTCCAATCCGAAATTGCCGTTCGTCAGCAAGCAGAGCTACGAGGCCTAGCTCAGCTCGAGCGACTTACTTTGTTGCATCGGATCACGCGGGCGGTCGGCTCTCGACAGGATCTCGAGAGCATCATGCAGGTAATCGTCGGGAGACTCGAGGAACAGCTTCCGGCGGACTTTGCCTGCATGTGCTACATCGACGGTGCAAAGCAGACACTGTCGCTTGCCCACGTCGGCATCAAGAGCGCAATGATCGCTCCCGAGCTGTCGAATCCCGAAGGTGGCGACGTCAAGCTCGGCGAAAAGGCCCTTTCGAAATATCTGGCCGGAGAACTTATCTACGAACCGGAATTCGGGACGTCCGAAGATCCATTTCTCAAGCGGCTCACGGCAGGTGGACTTGGTTCTCTCGTCATGGCGCCCCTGCGTGTTGACAGCCATATATTTGGAGCCCTGGTCGTCGCACGCACCAAGACGCATGGCTTCAGTAGTGGCGAATGTGAATTCCTTCTCCAGCTGAGCGAGCATGTTGCGCTCGCGTCGCATCAGGCGGAGCTCATGGGGGCATTACAGCGAGCCTATGACGATCTCCGACAATCTCAGCAGGCAGTGATGCAGCAGGAACGGCTGCGCTCGCTTGGTCAGATGGCCAGCGGCATTGCCCACGACATCAACAACGCTCTTTCTCCGGTCGCGCTGTACACCGAATCTCTCCTCCAAAGTGAACCGAATCTTAGCGAACGGACCAGAGCGTATCTTGAAATTATTGAGCGATCGGTGGACGACGTGTCACACACTGTTTCGCGGATGAGAGAATTCCACCGGCAACGCGAACCGCAAATGACACAGCTGCCGGTGCCGATCGATCTAATGGTACAACAAGTGATCGATCTCACACGGGCACGCTGGAGCGACATGGCGATTCAGCGTGGCGTTGCGATCGAGATGCGCGTGGAGCTGGCCGGCGACCTGCCCATGATCGGCGGTGTCGAAAGCGAGATTCGTGAGGCACTGACAAACCTCGTTCTCAATGCGATCGATGCTGTTGCGAACGGCGGCACGGTGAGCGTAAGAACGCGGAAGACCGAGGCCTCCGGTGCACTGGCTGCGGCTATCCAGGTTGAAATCCAGGACAACGGGCCTGGTATGGACGAAGAGACTCGTCGACGTTGTCTGGAACCGTTCTTCACAACAAAAGGCGAGCGCGGCACGGGCCTGGGACTGGCGATGGTCTATGGCGTAGCCCAGCGACACGGTGCGGAAATAG
The DNA here is from genome assembly GCA_903892565.1 of uncultured Acidobacteriia bacterium. Taxonomy (GTDB): domain Bacteria; phylum Acidobacteriota; class Terriglobia; order Bryobacterales; family Bryobacteraceae; genus Palsa-187. The sequence continues at coordinate 3,149 of CAITIX010000342.1, read as the reverse complement.
AGATCGATAGTGCGCCGGGTAAGGGAACAACCGTGCGGCTTGTCTTTCCCATCCCGGCCATGTTGCCGTCGGCAGTTCCATCGCATGATGCCTTAATCGTGCCTTCGCGGCTGCATTTGCTTCTGGTCGACGACGATCCAATCCTGCTCAAGTCGCTCCGAGACGCGTTCGAAGGGGATGGGCACGTGGTTGTAACGGCCAACGGTGGCAAAGCGGGCATAGCGGCCTTCCACGATGCTCTACATCCCTTCGATGCCGTCGTCACAGACCTCGGTATGCCAAATATCGACGGCCGTGGTGTCGCCGCCGCAATCAAGATGGCAAGCCCCTCGACGCCGGTAATATTGTTGACCGGCTGGGGTCAGCGGCTCTTGACCGACAACGAAATTCCCGAGCACGTCGATCGCGTACTGAGCAAACCCCCAAAGTTGAGCGACCTGCGGGCGGCACTAGCCATTCTGTGCGCGACGAGATCTGACTGAAGAAAGAGGGCGCATGTCGATTTCACAACTTCCTCGCATAGTAATCGTCGACGACGAAGTCGCACAAATGCGCGCCCTCACCGATACGTTGAACGCAAATGGCTATGAAGCCACAGGGTTCTCCTCTGCGGGCGCGGCTCTTGACGCTCTACGGTCCTCCCGGGTCGAGCTGCTTCTGACAGATCTGTCGATGCCGGAGATGAACGGCATCACCCTGCTAAAGATGGCGCAGCAGATCGACAGCGATCTCATCGGCATCATCATGACCGGCGAAGGCACGATCGGGTCCGCGGTGGAGGCGATGAAATCGGGCGCGCTCGACTACATCTTGAAGCCCTTCAAACTCAGCGCCATCCTGCCGGTACTGAACCGAGCGTGTGCCGTGAGGGAATTGCGCGTCGTCAATGCGGTGCTCGAGCAAAAGGTGGAGCAGAAGACGCTCGAGTTGGAGCGTGCGCACGAAGCGCTGGAAATCTCTAGCCAGCGGATCGAACGACAAAGTCAGCGGATCTTCGAGACATCACAGGATGTGATCGCAGTTACAGACAGCTACGGCAAGTTCGTCCAACTGAGCCCGAGTTGCGAAAAGGTGCTGGGATATCGGCCGGATGAAATGGTGGGACGTCTCGGCCAGGACTTCATCCTTCCGGATGACCGCGAGCTCACACGAGATGCCATGAAGGCGGCGCGGGGTGGATTTGCCACTCGCAATTTCAGGTCCCGCTACGTCCACAAGGACGGCCATGTCGTGCCGATCTCCTGGATGGCCATATGGTCGGAACCTGACCGTCGGCATTTTTTCATCGGGCGCGATTTGACGGAGACGGAGCAGACCGAGGAACAGTTGCGGCAAGCACAGAAGATGGAAGCCATGGGTCAATTGACGGGCGGCATTGCGCACGACTTCAATAACATTCTTATGGTCGTAATGGCCAACGTCGAGTCTCTCGAGGACGAGCACGAGCTCGCGCCGGAAATTCTCGAACGCGTCAAAGGGATTGCTAAAGCGGCAGACCGAGCAAGTGACCTTACCCGACAGTTGTTGACGTTCTCGCGTAAGCAGGCGCTCCGTCCGCAGCGAACGAATATCAATGATCTCGTGGCAAACACCGGCGCGCTTTTGCGGCGGACGCTGGGAGCACAAATCGAAATCGAAGCGCTTCTATCTGAGGATCTTTGGGATGCGGAAATAGACCGGGCTCAGTTGGACTCGGCGTTGGTCAATCTTTGCATCAATGCCCGGGATGCAATGCCCGATGGCGGTCGGCTGTTGATCGAGACGCAGAATGTCACACTCGATGAAGATTATGTCAGCGATCATCGGGAGGTGGACGCGGGCGACTATGCGAGGCTCTCCGTGACGGATACTGGGGCGGGTATGCCCCCTGAAGTGTTAAACAAGGTGTTCGAGCCGTTCTTTACGACCAAAGGCATGGGAAAAGGAACCGGCCTCGGCCTCAGCATGGTCTATGGCTTCATCAAGCAATCCAAAGGACATATTTCGATTTACAGCGAGGTCGGAGCCGGGACTTCGATCAAACTCTATCTGCCGCGCAGCACGAGCGCGAAAAGCGATCTAGCGCCGCGACAGACTCCGGACTTGCCAAAAGGAACGGAGAGCATTCTGGTTGTCGACGATGATGAGCAGGTCCGAGCAATTGTCGTCAAACAGCTGAAGAGCCTCGGTTATGACGCCACGGAAGCCCCTGACGGTCAGCAAGGTCTGGCGGCTGTAGAAGCATTATCGAAGCCTTTCGATCTCCTCCTGACGGACGTGATTATGCCCGGCCCCATCAATGGGAAGACGCTGGCGGAGAAAGTGCAAAAGAATTGGCCTGGCACAAAGGTTGTCTTCATGTCGGGCTATACGGAGAACGCGATTGTCCATCATGGGCAGTTGGACGCGGGCGTGCTCTTGCTGAGCAAGCCATTTCGGAAGAGCGATCTTGCTCAGATGGTGAGGCAAGCCTTGGATCAACGATCCGCTCAATAATCAGTAGGAGTGGGTTCCTCGGAGGGTCGAAGATGGCGCATGATGCATTGCATTTTGACTTGCTTTTGGTCGAGGACGACCTCGATCTGTCCGACGTGTGTCGTCCTATTTGAAGCGCGCAGGATTGGACGTCCGTACTGCCTACAGCGGTTCTGCTGCCTTGCAAATTCTAACGAGAGCGGTCCCGCATGTGGCGGTGCTCGATTATCAATTGCCTGATCGCAATGGCGCGGAGCTCGCCCGACAGTTACGACAGGCAATTCCTAATCTGCCCATCATCATGATGTCGGGCGCGATCGGAAGCGTGGAGCAGGCTAGCCTCGAGGAAATCGGAGTAAAGGTCTTTGTAAATAAGCCCGTTTCACTGCGCGCCCTGTTGCGCGCCTGCACCACCTTGATACAGCAGGGGCGCGCTTAGATGAACGTGACATTTCTGGAGATGCTGGAAGCAATGGACGGCATCGCTTTATTGATTGGCCCAGACCTGGTCGTAAGGGCCATTGGATTGCGAAATTGGAACAGTTTCTGGGATAAAAATGGTGGTAGCGCCAAATCCTCTGTAAGCGCCGGAGACAAAATCCCTCAGTGAAGCGGCCAGAAAGTCTTTGGTTGCGCCGGAACGAAAATACATCGGCAGATAGCTCTTTGCGCTGAGTGCAGAGGGCGAGGGGATG
>CAITIX010000341.1 GCA_903892565.1 uncultured Acidobacteriia bacterium | reverse complement strand
GTATTGAGGATCTTACCGCGCAGCGGCAGGATGGCCTGGAAGTGCCGGTCGCGGCCTTGTTTGGCCGAGCCGCCGGCCGAGTCACCTTCGACGATGTACAGTTCGCACTTGGCCGGATCGCGTTCGGAACAGTCTGCCAGCTTGCCGGGAAGCGCGGCCGAATCCAGCGCACCCTTACGGCGGGTGAGATCGCGCGCCTTGCGCGCGGCCGCGCGGGCACGGGCCGCCAACACGGCCTTCTCGACAACCTTGCGTGCGACCGCCGGATTTTCCTCGAAGAATGTGCCGAGCTGTTCATTGACGATGGCCGAGACAATACCCTCAACTTCGCCGTTGCCGAGCTTGGTCTTGGTCTGCCCTTCAAACTGCGGCTGCGGCACCTTGACGCTGATGATGGCCGTCAGTCCTTCGCGGATATCCTCGCCGCCCATGGGCTCGTCGCCAGACTTGGTCAGCTTGCTATCCGTGGCGTATTTATTGACCGTGCGTGTGAGCGCGGAACGGAAACCGCTGAGATGGGTTCCGCCTTCGACCGTGTTGATGTTGTTGCAGTAACTGTGCTCGTTCTCGTTGTACGCGTCCGTGTACTGCAGCGCGATCTCGCATTCAATGTTATCGCGGCGCCCCGAAAGGTAGATGACATTGGGGTGGACGGTGGCCTTGTTGCGAACCAGGTATTCCACGAATTCGATGATGCCGCCGTTAAAAAGGAAGTTTTCCTCGCGCCCTTTTTCCGTGTCGGAGAATTTCACTTCCACGCCGCGGTTTAGAAAGGCCAGTTCGCGCAGGCGGTTGGCGAGGATATCCCACTCAAAGCCCTTGCAGGTGAAAATCGTATGATCGGGCAGGAAGGTAATGCGCGTGCCCGTGCCCTTGGTCTCGCCCACCACATCGAGTGTGGTGACCGGATGGCCACGTTCATAGCGCTGGCGATGAATTTTTCCGCCTTGGCGCACCTCGACCTCGAGCCATTCGCTGAGCGCGTTGACGCAGGTGACGCCCACGCCATGCAGACCGCCGGAGACCTTGTAGCTGGAGCCGTCGAATTTTCCGCCGGCGTGCAGTTTCGTCAGCACCACCTCCACGGCCGGCTTGCCTTCGGTGGGGTGCATGCCCACGGGAATTCCGCGGCCATCGTCGGTCACCGATAGTGAGCCATCCGGGTTGATGGTCACCTCAATGTGCTTGCAGTACCCGGCCAGCGCTTCGTCAATGGAGTTATCCACCACTTCGTAGACCAGATGGTGATAGCCGCGCGTGCCCGTGTCGCCAATGTACATGGCTGGGCGTTTGCGCACCGCATCCAGGCCTTCCAGGACCGTGATACTCCCTGCATTGTAACTGCCGTTGCTATCGGTTAAAACGGGTGCAATTGGATTCGTCAAAAGTTCGTCAGACATGCCTATTCTCGCGTTTGCTTGACCATTTTCAATGTATCGCAAACGGCTGTCCCGCACAAGCTTTGAACAGAGCCTACGAAAATTTCGAAAATCGTCGGAAAAGTGTAGGAGCGCTGCCCCGCAGCGCGATCGGATTACCACCAGAAACCACCGAAAAACTGTAGGAGCGCTGCCCCGCAGCGCGATCTAATG
>CAITIX010000340.1 GCA_903892565.1 uncultured Acidobacteriia bacterium | reverse complement strand
GCCGCGAGCGGATGTTCGCTCGCCCGCTCCAGGCTCGCCGCCAAACGAAGGAGCCGGGTTTCATCGAATCCCGGAGCTGGCTGTACGCTGACTAGTTTCGGTTTTCCTTCGGTCAGGGTTCCGGTCTTATCAACCACGAGCGTGTCCACTCGTCGCATGAACTCGATGGCTTCCGCGTTCTTGAAGAGCACTCCATTGGTAGCGCCCTTGCCCATTGCCACCATAATGGACATCGGCGTGGCCAGCCCCAGCGCGCAAGGGCAGGCGATGATCAGGACGGCGACGGCATTGACTAAAGCGTGCGCCAATCGAGGCGAAGGTCCGACTGTCGCCCAGACGATGAACGTCAGAATGGCAGCGCTTATCACCATAGGGACAAAATAGCCCGCGACTTTATCCGCAAGTTTTTGAATCGGCGCGCGGCTGCGTTGCGCATCGGAGACCATCCGCACGATCTGTGCGAGCAGCGTATCCGCGCCTACACGGTCCGCTCGAATCACTAGCGACCCGTTGGCGTTGATGGTTGCTCCGGTCACGCGGTCACCAGCTTTTTTCTCCACCGGAATCGGCTCACCCGAAATCATCGATTCATCGATGCTGCTCGTGCCTTCGAGCACAATTCCATCAACCGGCACTTTCTCGCCAGGCCGCACACGGAGCTTAAAGCCCACCTGCACCTGCTCCAGCGGCAAATCGCTCTCCGACCCGTTCTCGGCGATCACGCGAGCGGTTTTGGGAGCCAGCCCGAGCAGAGCCTTGATCGCTGCACCAGTTTGGCTTCGCGCTCTCAGTTCCAAAACTTGTCCGAGTAGGACGAGTGTTGTGATCACCGCCGCCGCCTCGAAGTACACGGCGACTCCGCTCATCTGATCGCGAAATGAAGCGGGGAATATATTCGGGAAAAGAGCCGCAACCAAACTGTATGTATACGACACGCCGACGCCCAACCCAATCAGCGTGAACATATTCAGGCTGCGGTTCACGATAGACTGCCAGCCGCGAACGAAGAATGGCCAACCGCCCCACAGAACCACGGGACTCGCCAGGATCATCTCGAACCAAGTCCAAAAGCGTGCGGGCGCGAGTTGATGCAGCGGGTGGCCCGGTATCACGTCGGACATGGCGGCGAGAAAAACCGGAATCGCCAGCCCAAGGCAGACCCAGAATCGCCGCGTCATATCACGGAGTTCGGGATTTTCTTTTTCGTCGGCGGAACTCGTTCGCGGTTCAAGCGCCATGCCGCAGATCGGGCAGCTTCCCGGTTGGTTACGGATAATCTGCGGGTGCATCGGGCATACATACTCAGTCCCAGCGGCGGGCGGCGCTTGGGTGAGCGGTTCCGCTTTGATGTCAGACGGAGGCGGAGCCTGGGGCTTCACGAAGAGAGATGGCTCGGCGCGGAACTTTTCTAAGCAGCGCTGGCTGCAGAAGCTGTAGCGTTGGCCCTGGTGCTCCAGAGTACCCGCGACCGATTGCTCCTCCACTTCCATGCCGCACACCGGGTCTTGCGTTTTTGCAGTCGTAGCGAACATTTATATGGTCCTCTGTGGAATCCGTGGCCCTAACGCTGCAAGCGACTCTCTGCTTCCATTCATGCCGGTTCTCATAATGCGTCCCAAAGTTTCTCTTGCATCCTGAGTGAATGTTGACCACATGCGGTCAATTGACGAAGCTACGCCACCGAGCACCCAAGGATCGTCTGAGTTCTCGCCCACGGAAAACCGCTCGGATGCGCCCACCGTGTTTTTACCTGCGTGCACGGAGTAGCAGGACGAGCGCAACGACGGCAATCACGCCGAGCATCCACATCCAGCCTGTGTTCCACCCTGCCATACCGTACCCGTGCATGGAGCCTCCTACGGAATTACCCATGATTTAGTGGTCCATCGCCGCGCCGTTCTTGGGGGGCATGTTCATGGGAGCCGGCATCATCGCCATGCCTTCGTGCATCCCTTGCATGTGATCCGTCATAGCCTGCAGGTGATGGATCACCGCCTGCTGGAGTTCCATCTGGCTCTTCATGCTGGCTTGTTCCGTTTCCATGTGGATCTTCATGGCGGCATCGGCAGCCGCCATTTTCGCCATCGCGTCCTTCATCAGTGTCTGCATTTGCTCCATCTGCGCATGCATCTGCTCCATCTGCGATTTCATGTTCTTCATGTCCATGCCAGAACTTGGCATGGCTGCGTGCGGGCCACCCAAAGGCTCCGGGGGAGGTTGATTCTGCTGGGCGCGTGCACCGGTCGTGCCGAGCGCGGCTGCGAGTGCGATCAGCGGAAGTACTTTCAGATTCAATTGCATGTCAGCTACCTCTTCGAGCATGCAAAAAGCACGCCAGTGGCCAACCAGACGGTAGACCTCCTCGACAAGGCTTAACGAACTAGATCGCCACCTGAGACTGTGAGTGCGACATCGCGCTGCAGTTCGGTGTCATAGGTGTGATACAACTCGCCCACGCCAAACTTGCCCATGAAAGCGAGAAGTTCGTATGGCCCGAATTTGTCGCATGGCTGAAGCGGCATGTGCTTGATCTAGCTTTGTTTGCTCGCCACGTCAGATTCAGTTCGGATCAAAACTCACGTTCTGAGGCTTCCATGCCGAACTGCAAAACGCCACAGCCCCCGTGAACGCCCGCTCACGCAGCCGTGAATTAGGGCATTGTGGAAAAACAAAGTCTGATCTACGTGCCTCCTCGCCGACGCCGCTCGGCACTGGCCCTTTCTGCTCCTCATTTGGAGATGTATACTTGCAACGATCGTTTCACAATAACGACCGTTTCACATCAGCAGGCCGTTCCGAGCGACTTCATCCGCCAAGGAGAGGACCCCAAGGAGAGGACTATGGATCGCAACAATCGTGCGCGTAACAATGTGCCGCAGACGAATCGACGGAGATTTCTCAAAGGCGGAGCCGCCGTCGCCGGTTTGGCTGCGGGAGCCGTCCAATCCGCAAAGGCCGTGCCTCCCGAATCCGAGCTGAAAGTCAAAGGCACGACAAAAGAGCTCATTGCCTACGGAGAGCGCTCGCGGTTCGTCAAGTCGATCCGCACGCCCGTGGCCGAGCGCGATTCACCCGACGCCTTTGGCCTCATGTTTCACGTCAACACGCCGCTGGCGGATTTGGTCGGAAGCATCACGCCGTCGTCGCTCCACTATCTGGCAACGCATCGCGGCTCCTTTATTCCGGAGATCGATCCCCAGCAGCATCGCCTCATGATCCACGGCATGGTGGATCGTCCCCTCATCTTCACCATGGACGAGTTGAAGCGCTTCCCGAGCGTCACGCGCGTCCATTTCCTGGAATGTATCGGCAACCGCGCCAAGCCCACGCACAAGACCGTCACGGAAACCCACGGCATGACCAGCAACAGCGAATGGACCGGCGTACTGCTGAGCACGCTGCTCAAGGAATGCGGCGTCCAAAACGGCGCGACGTGGATTGTCACCGAAGGCGCGGAAGAAATCAAGGGCGCTTCCAGCGTTCCGCTCGGCAAGGCTATGGACGATTGCCTCATCGCCTGGGGCATGAATGGCGAACCGATTCGTCCGCAGCAGGGTTTCCCTCTGCGCATTATCGTCCCGGGGTTCGAAGGAATTTTTCAGACCAAGTATCTGCGCCGCATCAAGGTCGTGGACCGCTATTACATGACCTATAACGATTACGGCCATATCAATCCCGATCCGAAAACCACGGCGCTCGGCAATCAGATGGGTCCCAAGTCCGTGATCACCTATCCGTCGGGAGAGCAGCAACTGTCGGGTCCGGGCGCTTACGAGATCAGCGGTCTTGCCTGGTCTGGCGCCGGCGCGATTCGCAACGTCGAAGTCTCCACCGATGGCGGCAAGAATTGGAAGCAGGCCGAGCTCCGCACTCCCGCCTTCCGTATGGCGCACGTCCGCTTCGCTTTGCCCTGGCGATGGGATGGAAAGGAATGCGTCATTCTTTCGCGCTGCACTGATGAGCTCGGCACGATACAGCCATCCCGCGCACAGGCCGCGGCGTACTTCAATAAGCCTCTGACGCCGGATTTCCGAGTGCCCGGCGCCGACAATACGATTCAATCCTGGAGAATCATGAGCAATGGGAGCGTGCGCAATGAATTTGCTTAAACGAAATTGGTTGCTCGTGCCGGCAATCGTCGTTTTCGGAATTGCTTCCGCACAAGCGCAGAATTATGGCATTGGCCGGACGCCAACCGCCGAAGAGATCCGCGCATGGGATATCTCCATCAGTCCCACTGGCAAGGAGCTCCCGGCGGGGAAGGGAACTGCCAAGGAAGGCGAAGTACTCTTCAAACAAAAAGGGTGTGCCGGATGCCACGGGCCCACGGGCATGGGCGCCGCGGCGCCTGCCCTGGTCAAAGGCGGTCCGCCCGCCGGCCAAACTCCCAAGGGAATGGAGGGGATGCACATGGTGCCGGATACGGGCATTATGGCGCTACGCTCTCCGTACGCGACCACCATCTGGGATTACATCAACCGCGGCATGCCTCTCAACAAGGAAGGCACACTCAAGGTCGACGAAGTCTACGCAATTACCGCTTATCTTCTTTATAAGAACGATGTGATCAAGCAGGACGATGTCATGGACCAGCAGAGCCTGCCGAAGGTCAATATGCCCAATAAGAACGGCTTCGCGGACATGCCGGAGTGGAAGCACGGCGCGCCGCGCCTCGCGGGTTACCCCTAAGCTCGCCAGCCGTTGAATCGGAGGCTGGCAGTCAACGCCAGAATCGCGCGCAATCCGGAAGACAGCATAGAATTGCTTCGTTATTTGCGGTGGCCCAAAACACAAAAGAGACTCGTCGAAGAGTCTCCCTGTAGGCAGAATAAAATTAAAGACTTATGGTGCGGATGAGAGGACTTGAACCTCCACTCCCTTGCGAGAACTAGAACCTGAATCAGAAAAACCTAGTTTGCGCGAGTTTGGTTGGGCTCTTTCCTGTACTGTAAGCTATTGATCCTTAAAGTGGTTCTCGCGCATGCTCCTTTGTAGCTGTTCTGGCCAGTTTGGCTGATTTTGATGCGGTTGTCCCACAAAAGTCCCACAAGGATGGGGTGATGAAGGTCCAGCTTACCGCCCTGCTTGCGAGCCGCTGGCATCGCGCTGAAACGCACACCGTCAGTACCTTCATGGCAAGAGTCTACAGTTTTTACGGGCGCCAGACAAGGCACTCGCTGGGTCGACTGTCGCTAGTATGTGATCTGTCCGGTCTAATTCACACATGAACTGTCCGCTTTTGAAAAAGCGGCGGGGGAAGCTGGAGGTTGGACACCTCACAGCAGTACTCCGCGGCGGAAACGGAGCGGATGATGAAGTTACACGACG
>CAITIX010000339.1 GCA_903892565.1 uncultured Acidobacteriia bacterium | reverse complement strand
GGGCAGCTGACCAACATCGCGCGGTATCTCAAGTTGGATTCCGCCACGACGTCCAAGCTAACGGGCGACGCGAGCCTGGTTTCCGATATTGAAACTCAGCAAGCGACGCGTCAGACAAACGCGACCGCTCTGAGTGCAGCGTATGCGGCCTTGGCTGCGGATCTTGCTCCCGGCGGCAGCGGTGCCGACATTGTGAAGCAGGAGGGTATTATCAACACCGCGAACAGCAGTAATCTGGCGGCCGGTGTTGCGGCCGCGCAAGCAGTCCTTGCGGAACTTCCGCACCTCGGCATTACGGTGACCTCCGCGCAAGCGGCGGGCGTAGCGCGGATGCTCATCGGCGGCGGTGGTCCCTTTGGCGGTTTTGGTCCGCCGCCCCACTCGCGCGCGGCCCCCGCTGGGAACTAAGCTCCGTTCGGAGTTCATATTTTGAAACTCGGGACTTCGCGATCTGTCGCATAGGACAGCTCGTGGAGTCCCGATTTCTTTTTCGGGCGAAGCTTCGCGCTGCGTGTGGCGTATTCTGTTAAAAGCCCCGCGCCGCTGTTGGTGACGCGCCACCGTTGGCGCTGCGCAGCTGTTGGACAAATAGAACGCGCCTGAATGAGAATCCCAGAACATCTGCAACGTGCGACGGTCGAGTTTCAGCGCAAGTTGAGCGACGCGAAGCGCACGCTGGGCGCGCAGGATTTCCCGTGGTATCCCTACGATACGTTCGGATCCACCAGGCCCTTGGATGCGCTGCTCCTGCCGGACGCCGTCTCGCAATTGAAAAAGCTCGCGGGAGATTTGCCGGTGCTCGATGTCGGCTGCGGCGATGGAGCGCTGTCGTTCTATCTGGAGTCGCTTGGTTCGCAGGTCGATGCGGTGGATTATCCACCCACGAATCACAACGGCATGCGTGGGATCCGGTGCATGCAGCAGGCGCTCGCGTCGAAGGTTGAGATTCATTCCATGGATATCGACAAGGGTTTTGCGCCGCCGCGCCCTTTGTATGGATTGACGCTCTTCCTGGGCATCCTCTATCACCTGAAGAATCCCTTCGGGATTTTGGAGCAGCTTGCCGAGCATACGCAGTTCTGCTTGCTGAGCACGCGCATTGCGCAAAGAACTCCCGGAGGCGCGAAGATGGCCGACGAGGCCGTGGCGTACCTGGTGGGCGAGTACGAGCTCAACGAGGACGAATCGAATTACTGGATTTTTTCCGAAGCGGCGTTGCGAAGGCTGCTGGAGCGAGCCGGGTGGAGAGTGCGCGGGCTGGTGACTACCGGCAACGTGGCGAATTCCGAGCCGGTGAAGGCCGATCGCGATCAACGGGCCACGTGCTTGATCGAAAGCTTGCGGGCTCCGCGCAGAGATGCCCCGCGGCTAATCTCCGGGTGGTACGAGGACGAAGGCGGCGACGCAGGCGATTGGCGTTGGACGGCTCGCGAGTTCTCGGTGGAGATGCTCCGGCATCCGCTGGATCCCGCAAGGGCGATCGAGTTCCGATTTCTGGTGAATCCTCAAGTGGCTGCTTCCCGGCCCGAAGTCACACTGCGCGCCAGTATCAGCAGTCATGAGCTGGGAGCTCACGAGCTCGGCGCGCAAACGTTTCACGGTGCAGGGGAGCATGTGTATGCGGCGGCGCTGCCCGCGGGCGAAGACGTTTTGGGAGGAGAAAGTGTCCGGATCGAATTCTCATTCGATAGGGCGTATCTGCCTCCGGCGCCCGATGGGCGAGAGCTCGGTGTGCAGGTGACGTTTGCGAAGACCGGGCCGACGCTGCGGCGGGAGTGGACGCATCCTTTCAGAATGCTTTGAATCAAGATGCTTTGAATAAAGCCGCGTGCCACCGCGTCGCCGTTCGGACCTTGAAATCGACAGAACTTTCGCCGATTCTTGCCTTTGGGTGAATCGCCCCGGATCCTCGAAAAGTAACTGTTATAATTGGAAAAGATTTCCATGAGTACAACTGCGTCCGCTGCTATCACCAGGAAAATTCTGTTGTTGCGTCCGCGTGGATTTTGCGCAGGCGTGGTAAGAGCCATCGACGTGGTGAAGATCGCGTTGAACCTGTACGGGGCGCCGATCTACGTGCGCAAGGAAATCGTCCATAACAAGCACGTAGTAGAAGAGTTGCGCGCTGCAGGAGCCATCTTCGTCGAGGAGCTTTCGGAGGTTCCCGAAGGCGCCCGGGTTATTTTTAGTGCGCACGGTGTCGCTCCTGTGGTTCGCGATGAAGCCGTTGCGCGGAAGCTGCAATTCATCGACGCCACGTGCCCTCTGGTGACGAAGGTCCATTTGGAAGCGGTCCGTTTTGCCAAGAAGGGCTATACGATTGTCCTGATTGGTCACAAGGATCACGACGAAGTGATAGGGACCTTGGGTGAAGCTCCGGAATCCACGGTGTTGGTCTCGACCGTAGAGGATGTGGACCTGCTCAAAGTGAAAGATCCGGAAAAGATTTCCTACATTACGCAGACAACCCTCAGCCTCGACGAGACGAAAGAGATTGTCGATCGGTTGAAGGAATGCTACCCGAAGATTCAGGGTCCGGCGGCGCAGGATATTTGTTATGCCACCGAAAATCGTCAGTTGGCGGTAAAAGCGGTGGCGCCGATGTGCCAGCTGTTGCTGGTGGTGGGCTCGCAGAACAGCTCGAATTCGCGGCGTCTGGTAGAGGTTTGCGAGAAGACGGGCGTGGCCTCGTATTTGATCGACGACCTCAGTGAAGTGAAACCGGAGTGGCTGAAGGACGTCGAAACAGTAGCGGTGACGGCTGGGGCGTCGGCACCGGAAAACTTGGTCGAACGCTTGATCGCGCATTTGCACGGGGCTGGTTTTGAGAGTCTGGAAGAAGTGGAGATCAAGGAAGAGAACGTGCGGTTCCAATTGCCGGTCGAATTACAGACGGTTGCGAGGGCATGAGTCCAAGTCTTCAATTGAGTGACGCATTGAGCACGGCTTGTACGCGCACCATTCGCAATGCAGTCGACTTCTTTCTGAAGAAGCAGCATGCCGACGGGTATTGGTGGGCCGACCTCACCGCCGATAGCACACTGGAATCCGATTTCATTCTGCTGGAATTGTGGCGCCATGCTCCCGTCAACGGCGTTTGGAATCCTCCTACAAAAACGCGCATTGAAAAAGCCGTGCGCTCGATCTTGGCTCGTCAGCTGCCCGATGGCGGGTTCAATATTTACCCGCAGGGCCCTTCGGAAATTAACGCCAGCGTCAAAGCCTACACGGCGCTGAAGCTGGGCGGTGTGGTGCTGGGCCACATGGATGCCGACGATGCGCGCCTGGTGAAGTTGCGCGAGCGCATCATGGCGATGGGCGGCCTGCAGGCGGCCAATAGCTACGTCAAAATCAACCTCAGCTTGTTTGGACTGTTCCCGCACGAGTTCACGCCGACCATTCCTCCGGAAGGCATGCTGCTGGGGCGGCTGATTTACGAAATCTCGTCCTGGTCCCGCGCGATCGTGATTCCTTTGTCGATCGTGCATTCTATGAATCCGCAGCGTCCCGTGCCCGCGGGCTTTACGGTGGACGAGTTGCTGACGCCCGGTGTTTCGCTCGAATTCCCCAACGACGAGGGATTCTTCAGCATGCGGAACTTCTTCCTCAAGGCCGACAAGGTCCTGAAGTTCTGGGAGAAGTACGGTTCGAAGAGCTTGCGGCAGCGATCCATTCGCCGCGCCGAAAGCTGGATTCTGGAACGCACGCGCTACACCGACGGCGTCGCTGCGATTTATCCGCCCATGATGTACGTCATCATGGCGCTCGATCTGTTGGGCTACCCGAAAGATCATCCGGATGTTCGGGAAGCCGAGCAACAGTTCTTCAATCTGCTGGTGGACGACGAACGCGGGTTTTTCTTCCAGCCCTGTTTTAGCGTGGTGTGGGATACGGCGATTGCGGCCTATGCGCTCGCGGAATCCGGCGCCATGCCGCAGGAATCGCTGGAGCGCGCGGCCGATTGGCTGATCACGAAAGAAGTGCGCCGTAAGGGCGACTGGAGCGTGAAGCGTCCGAATGTGGAGCCCTCCGGTTGGTACTTCGAGTTCGCCAACGAATATTATCCGGACATCGACGACACGGCTCAGGTGCTGCTGGCGCTGGCCGGCGCTAAGGGCACACACGCCGTGCAGCAGGATGAAACCATCAAGCGCGCGGTGAACTGGCTGCTGGCCATGCAATCGAAGGATGGCGGCTGGGCGGCGTTCGACGTCGATAACAACTGGGAGTTCCTGAGTTCGGTCCCCTTTGCGGATCACAACGCCATGCTCGATCCTACGTGCCCGGATATTACGGGCCGCGTGTTGGAGGCCATGGCGGCCTGTGGTGTGCCGCATGATCATCCAGCGCTGCGCCGCGGTGTGGATTTCCTGGTGCGCACGCAGGAAGCCGATGGTAGTTGGTATGGCCGCTGGGGCGTGAACTACGTCTACGGAACGTTTTTGGCGCTGCGCGGTTTGCAGGCCGTGGGCGAGAGCGATCGCGAGGCGCACGTGCTGCGCGCGGGCGAGTGGCTCCGCTCCATTCAAAATGCGGATGGAGGCTGGGGCGAAAGCTGCGCCAGTTACGATCGCAATACGTATGTAGAGGCCCAGAGCACGCCGTCGCAAACGGCATGGGCGGTGCTGGGTTTGATCGCCGGTGGCGATACGACGAGCAGCAGCCTGCAGAAGGGCATCGAATACTTGATGGAGACGCAGCGTCCCGACGGAGGCTGGAATGAAGAACTGGCCACGGGTACAGGCTTCCCTCGCGTGTTCTATTTGCAGTATCACTACTACCGGCATTCGTTCCCGGTGCTGGCGTTGGCGACCTACGTGAAGGCCAAGTCCGGCGCTTCGGGCAATTAGATCGCAAATGGGCGCTGCCATCACGGGCCGGCGGTTTGCAGGGAGACGAGTTTGAAACCTGTACTGGTCACGGGAGCGACGGGGTTCCTGGGCTGGCATATCGCGCGCCGCTTGTTGGACCGCGGGGAGAAGGTCCGGCTGCTGGTGCGGGATCCTTCCGGCGGAGCAACGGCGCTTGGTGAACTGAAGGGCGCGGAGATTGCCCGCGGCGATCTGCGCGATGCGGATTCGGTAACACGGGCGGTGAATGGCTGCGGAGTCGTTTACCACGCGGCGGCGGATTATCGGTTGTGGGTGCGGAGGCCGGAGGAAATGTACCGGTCAAACGTGGATGGCACTCGGAACGTGTTCGATGCCGCGCGCAAGTCCGGCGTAGAACGTTGTGTGTATACCAGCACTGTGGGTTGCATCGGAATCCCCGAGGGTGGAATCGGCGACGAAAGCGTTCCCGTGGGGCTCGATGCAATGGCCGGGCCGTATAAGCGCTCGAAGTATCAGGCGGAGCAGGTCGCGCTCGAGTTCGCGCGCGAGGGGTTCCCGGTGGTGATTGTGAATCCCACGGCGCCCATCGGCGATCACGATTTTCGTCCTACGCCGACCGGGAAGATCGTAGTGGATTTTTTGCGGGGCGCGATGCCGGCGTTCCTCGATACAGGGTTGAACGTAGTTTACGCAGGCGACGTCGCCGAGGGTCATTTTGCAGCGTGCGAGCGTGGTAGAGTTGGCGAGCGATACGTGCTGGGTGGCGAAAATCTCACGCTGCAGCAGATTTTTGAAAAACTGGCGGCGGTGACGGGCAAGAAAGCGCCGCGGATGCGCATCCCGTATGCAGTCGCGTACGCCGCAGGCGTCGCTTCTACGAGTTGGGCGTCGGTGACGGGGAAAGAGCCCAGGGCTCCGCTCGATGGAGTGCGCATGGCTCGCAAGAAGATGTGGGTGCGGCATGACAAAGCCGCGCGCGAATTGGGATATACGGCGCGGCCTGCGACCGAAGCGTTGCGGCAGGCGGCGGAGTGGTTTCAGGCGAACGGTTACTGTGAAGACAAGGCTGCTAGTGGCCGCCGAACGGCGTGAATTCGATGGGATCCGCCGGCATCTCACGGGAACTGCGGCGATCACGGGTCTCGGCGTGAAATTCGCGTGTGAAGGCATACGTGGCGAAGAGCGCTGGGTGATGGTGGCGAATGGACCGGGCAGGGGATTGGCGAGCCAAGCGGTATCGGACGGTTTGCTTCGCTATTTAGATAGGAAAGACGCCGGGCAGGACAACGTGATAGGGATGATCAGCACAGGCTATTGCGGCGCACTCGATCCGACGCTTCGGGTCGGGGATATCGTTATTTCCAATGAGACTCATCTGAGTTCCCATCGCGCGTTTGCGCGCGGTGGCGTGACGACGCAAGATCGTGTGGCCGTGACGGCCGCCGAGAAACGCGCACTGCTCCAGCAGACGGCGGCCATCGCCGTCGACATGGAAGCCGCATCGGTAGAGCAGCGGGCCAACGAACTCGGGGTTGCGTATGCCTGTGTGCGCGTCGTTTCAGACGCCGCTGCCGAGGACATGCCCTTGGACTTTAATCGTTATCGCAGTGCCGACGGAACTTTTTCACGCGGACGCATTGCGCTCGCCGCCATGGCGCGTCCGTTTTCCGTGATGCCCGCGTTGCTGGAATTTGACCGCCGCAGTAAACAGGCGTCCTTGGTGTTAGGAGACTTTCTTGCAGACTGCAGATTCTAGCTTGCTCGCGAGCGTAAAAGGCACGTCTCCTGGCCATCAGGCGACCGGCATACCCCCGATGACGGCAACGATGATGGCGGCCGTCTACAAGGGCGCCCAGAAGGTGGACGTCGAAGCCATTCCCGTGCCGCAAATCGGGCCCGGAGAAGTGCTGATTCGCGTCGAAACCTGCGGGATTTGCCACACGGATCTCAAAAAGATTGAATACGATCTGCTCCCGCCTCCCCGCGTGTACGGGCACGAAACGGCGGGCGTGATTGCGGCCGTCGGCGTTGGCGTCACGCAGTATGCGCCGGGCGATCGCGTGGTGGTGTTTCACCACATCCCCTGCGGTAAGTGTTTTTATTGCAGCAAGAAGTTATATGCCCAATGCGCCGTGTATAAGAAAGTCGGCGTCACGGCTGGATACGAGCCCGCAGGCGGGGGCTTTGCGCAATATGTGCGTGTGATGGATTGGATCGTCGAACGCGGCATCGAAAAAATCCCAGACGGCGTATCGTTCGATCAGGCGTCTTTTGTGGAACCCGTCAACACCTGCGTCAAAGGCATGCATCAGGTGGATCCGCAACCCGGCGACGTGGTCGCGATTCTGGGGCAGGGACCCATCGGCCTCATCTTTACGATGCTTGCTGCGCGCACCGGAGCGAGGATCGTCGCCACCGATACCATGGAGTTCCGTCGCGGCTTGTCCCGGCGCTTCGGGGCGCACGAGGCGCTCGATCCGCGGACACCCGACTTCGAAAAGACCGTTCGGTCGATGACCGAAGGACGCGGCGCGGATTTGGTCATCATTGCGGCGTCGGCTCCGGGCATTGTGGAACAGGCCGTAGCTTGCTCCAGGCCGGGAGCGAAGATTCTGCTATTCGCACAAACGTCACATAAGGAGCGCATCGAGGTTTCGGGCGCCGATATTTGCGTGGGCGAAAGGGTGCTGTGTGGGTCTTATAGCGCCTCCGTCGATGTTCAGAAAGAGTCCGCAAACCTCGTATTTTCCAAGGCCTTGCCGCTGGAGGAACTGGTCTCGCACCAATTTGCATTAACGGATATTCATCTTGGAATTGAGCGGGCGTTGCATCCGGACGCAGAATCGTTGAAGATCGTAGTACACCCTCAAAGGTAAGGCGAGTGACGGATCAGATGACAGCCGCCGTCTTGTACGGCAAGGAACACCTCGAGATTGAGCAAGTCGACGTGCCCACCATCGGCGCGGGAGACGTGCTGGTTCGCGTTCGTGCGGCCTTAACGTGCGGTACTGACGTGAAAGTGTTCCGGCGTGGCTACCATGCCCGCATGATCAAGCCGCCGGCCCTGTTCGGGCATGAACTCGCCGGGGACATTGTCTCGGTCGGCGAAGGGGTCAAAGGATTCCAGCTTGGCCAGCGCGTGATGGCCGCGAACTCCGCTCCCTGCGGTGTGTGCTTCTACTGCCAGCGCGATCAGGAAAATCTGTGCGAAGATCTGCTGTTTAACAACGGCGCGTATGCCGAATACATCCGTATTCCGGATCGCATCGTCCGGCGCAATATGTACGTGCTGGAAGATGGCGTGGGATATCAGGACGCGGCGCTTGCCGAACCCTTGGCGTGCGTGATGCGCGGGCTCGAAGAGAGCGGCATAAAGCCCGGCGATAACGTCGTCATTATCGGCCTGGGCCCCATCGGCATGATGTTCGTGCGCTTGGCGAAAAGCATGTACAAGGCGCGCGTGATCGCCGTCGGCCGCCGGCAGCCGCAGTTGGATCGCGCGGCTCGCATGGGTGCCGACGAACTAATTTTGAACAAAGACGGCGCCGATGCCGTGAGTGCCGTGAAAGCCATGACGCATGGACGCGGCGCGGACGTCGTGATCGAAGCCGTGGGCCTTCCCGAATTGTGGCAACTCGGCGTCCACATGCTGCGGCGCGGCGGTGTCATCAATTTCTTCGGCGGATGTGCCAGCGGCACCGAAGTCGGCCTCGATACGAATCTGCTGCACTATTCGGAACTGACGTGCAAAGCCAGCTTCCATCACACGCCCGCGTTGATGCGCAAGGCGCTGGAGGCGGTCACGCGTGGCTACATTACGGCCAAGGATTTTGTGAATGGCGTGGAGCCGCTCACCAATCTGCTCGAAGTCATGCAGCATTTGATGAGTCACAACGGGCATTTGAAGACGGCGATTATCCCGTAAACGCTCGTGTTTCTACAGCCGGTCCAGTTCCTCAAATCGCCGGAAGCCATGGGACGCGCTTGGACGCCGGAGGAATCGCTCGCCTACACCCGCTGGCTTGCGACCCATCACTACGAGAATTTTCAGGTGGTCAGCTTCCTGCTGCCCAAGCGCCTGCATCAGGATTTCTACAACGTCTACTCCTTCTGCCGCTGGGCCGACGATTTAGGCGACGAGCTCGGCGACACGCAGGAAAGCTTGAAGCAGCTCGCCTGGTGGCGCGGCGAATTGCATGCGATGTACGCCGGAGCAGCAGAGAACAAGAAAGTAGCCCGGCATCCCGTGTATGTCGCGCTGCAGGACACCGCGGCGCGGCATCATTTGCCGATCGAACCCTTTGACGATCTCATCACTGCCTTCGTCCAAGATCAAACCGTCACGCGCTATCGCAACTTCGACGAGCTGTTTCGCTACTGCAAGTACTCTGCGAACCCCGTGGGACGCCTCGTTCTCGGACTGTGCGGCTATCACGATGCCGCGCGCTACGCGCTCTCCGATGCAACTTGCACCGCACTGCAGCTGGCGAACTTCTGGCAGGATGTCACAGTCGATTTGAAAAAAGATCGCGTGTACCTGCCGCTTGACGTGCTGGAGCGGCACGGCTATTCGGTAGAAGAACTCTTCGCGCACAAGTTCGATCCGCGTTTCGCAGGCGCCATGAAAGAAGCCGTCGACGTGGCGCGTGAGCTGTTTTTGCAGGGGCTGCCACTGGCCGACCAAGTCGACCGGCGATTGGCCATCGATCTCGATCTCTTCAGCCGCGGCGGTCTGAAGGTGCTGGAGAAAATCGAGAAACAGGGCTATGACGTGTTGCGCGCGCGTCCCGCGATCTCGAAAACCGAACGCGTTGGCATGTTGCTGGCCGCGGTCACGCGTCGTGCGTTCTCCCGAGCCGCATGAGTCCGAGCCCGGCCATCGCGGAATCATACGCCTGGTGCGAGCAGGTCGCACGCACGCAGGCGAAGAATTTCTACTATTCGTTCCTGCTCCTCTCCAAAGAAAAACGCAGCGCGATGTGCGCCATCTACGCGTTCATGCGTTATTGCGACGATCTCAGCGACGACGAGGGCATCGCCGATCGGGCGTCGGCCATTGCGCAATGGCGAAACGATCTAACGGCTGCTTTGGCTAATGGGGCCGCGAACGGGAACGCGCCGAAGCATCCTGTGTGGCCCGCGTTCGTAGATACCGTACAGCGTTTTAAAATCCCCCACCAGTATTTCTTTGACATGATCGCTGGCGTCAGTTCCGACCTCGAGCCCCGCCGCATTCAAACCTTCGACGAACTCTACGATTACTGCTATCACGTGGCCAGCGTCGTCGGCCTCACCATCATTCACATCTTCGGCTTTAGCGATCCCCGCGCGCTAGAACTCGCGGAAAAATGCGGCATCGCGTTTCAGATCACGAACATCCTGCGCGATGTGCGCGAAGATCTGGGAAAACAGCGTGTCTATCTTCCTCTTGACGATCTACAAAAGTTCCAAGTGTCCGCCGAAACCTTTGGCCCACCCGAACGCTTTCGCGAGTTGATGCAGTTCGAGGCCGAGCGCGCACGCGACTATTACAAGCAATCCGCGCCGCTGGTCGCGATGGTCGATGAAGGCAGCCGCGCTTCGCTCGCCGCGCTCATTGCGATTTATTCGACACTGCTCGATCGCATTGTGGAATCCAACTACGACGTTCTTTCCCGGCGCATCCGCTTATCGGCGGCACAGAAAATCTGGCTGCTGATAAGGAGTTGGGCCAAAGGAGCCGCGTAGTGCGGACGCGCCGCTGCCTGCTCGCTGCTGCTTCTCTCTTCCTTGCCGCAGCCTCGACGCTCGCAGCGCACGACCTCTACCGCAGCGAATCGCGCCTGGAGGTCCACGGTCGCGAAGTGCACGCGGCCTTCACGTTCAATCTGCTCGATTTCCCTGGCGTGGATCAGGACCACAACAAAACCGTCACCCAGCAGGAATTCGATGCAGCGTTCGACGGCGTCTATGCCGCCATCCTGCAGCACTATGCGCTCGACAGCTCCGGCCCGCCTTCGCGGATTACGCGCAATCGCTATCGCCTATTCGACGATCACGTGCTCGATCTGGACCTCAAGTATACCTTCCCGCAAGAAGTGCTCGGCTTGACGGTCCGCTCCACTCTCCCGGAAATCCTCGGCAAGGATCATATCCATCTGGTCACGTTCATCCTGAACGGGCGCCTGCAAGAGGGAGTGCTTGCGGGTGGTCATCCAGAAGCCTTCTTCACCCAAACCAGTGGCTCGAAACTTCAGACGTTTCTGCGTTTCGTTTGGCTGGGGATGCAGCACATCGCCACCGGTTACGATCATCTGGCGTTCTTGCTGGGATTGCTGATCGCCACGGCTTCGCTCCGCTCGCTCGTGAAAACGATCACGTCCTTCACGATTGCGCACAGCATTACGCTCGCGCTTGCCACGTTTGACGTTGTAATTCTGCCTTCGCGCTTCACCGAGAGCATGATCGCGCTCAGCATCATCTACGTTGCCGTGGAGAATTTGATCCGCAAGCGCTCCCTCGAGCGCTGGCGCATCACATTCCTGTTCGGCTTAATTCACGGTTTCGGATTTTCCAACGTCCTGCGCGAAATGCAGCTGCCGCGTCCAGACCTCGCGCTATCGCTCTTCTCGTTCAATGCGGGCGTCGAAATCGGCCAGCTCATCTTCGTGATCCTGCTGTTCCCCGCACTGGAGGATTTGATGAACCGCGGGTGGACGTGGCTGCGCCCCGCCGTCTCCTGGGCGATCGCGCTGCTCGCCACGTACTGGTTCATTCAGAGGGCATTCTTCGCGTAGCGGCGCACCGAACCTCTTGAGTAGATCGGAATCGAAACTAAGGTGTTTGCTCGATTCCAGAAGCGGTACTTTCGCACTAGTATGAGGGCACGAGTGTCATTATGCGTATAAAAGCTCTCTCTGCCGGTCTCAGCTGTTCGATCTTTCTTCTGTCGGCTACAAGTGCGTTCGCCGCCGAGGCTGCCTGGGAGCTTGCGCCTTCGGACGCAAAATTTATGGTCGGCGTGGATGTTCGAGGAATACGAAACTCGTCGCTGGCCGATTCCATGACCGAGCAAATGCGCTCGCAAATGAAAACGCAGATGCAAATGCCGTTGGCGATGTTCCCACTTCCGATTTCAGAACTTCTCCAAGACATCGACAGCATCTTCGTAGCGTCGAATGGCGATATGGCCGCGCCCGCGCGCACAACCGGTGGAAAGGTGGACTCCACAATTGCTCCTAACGCCGCACCCGGTCCTTCACCCAAGTCCGCACCCAACGCTGGACCTAAGGCCGCGCCCCAGGCCACAGCCAAGGCCGTTCCGAACACCAACCCGGCATTCCTCGTAGCCGTCACTGGAACGTTCCCGGACGAGCACCTTCGGCCTCTCTTAACGGGTCCGCATCCCAGCTACAAGGGCATCAATGTCTACCGCGGCACCGGGCAGAATACCATCTGCTTTGCCGTGTTAAACGAGCACACTCTTTTACTGGGAGATGAAAAATCGATCTATCGTGCGATTGATCGCCATAGTGTTGGAGCAAAGGCTGTCGGGCCGCTCTTCGCCCGCGCCCGCGAATTAGCGGCCGCGAACGACATCTGGATGCTGGCACGCGATGAATCCGGTGCTTTGCAGAAGGCCACGGGCCCCGGCGCGATGTTCGCCTCCGAGCTCCAGGGCTTTGAATTCGGACTGGCGCTGCGCGACGGCATGAACATGGACTTCAATCTCGCGACCAAGACAGAAGCGGCCGCACAAGCCATGTCGCAACTCTTTTTATCGCAGATGCAGACCGCGGTTACCCCGAAGATGGACCCGCAAATGGCCGAGCAGTTCTGGAAGAAAGTGAAAGTCGGAGCCGATGGGCCGCGGATGCGCGTTCAGATCGCGTTGACGAAGGATGAGCTCGCTGCCAATATCCGCACGATGCAGGAGCACAAGCCGGGCGACGCAGCTTCACGCTTTGCTGTCCGCGGCCCATCCGTTGAGCCCGGGGCAGCGTCTGCGCCCACTTTCCCTGTGCAGCCCGTTGCTACGATACAGCCCACCGCTCCTCCTAAGCCAAGAGTCATCAAAATTTACGGACTCGACGACGGCGTGCGCGAAGTGAATCTGGATCGAAACTAGTCCACTTTGCGATAAGCGCAACCGCGCGAATATGTCATCCCCGTTTGCAATATTATGGGAGCATGATTACTCTGCGCAGAGCCGAAGAGCGGGGCCACGGAAATCATGGCTGGCTGAATAGCTATCACACGTTTTCCTTCGCCGATTACTACGATCCAAAGCAAATGGGCTTTCGCGCGCTACGCGTGTTAAACGACGACCGCGTCGCGGCGGGCATGGGCTTTGGAGCGCACGGCCATCGCGATATGGAAATCATTTCCTATGTCCTCGAAGGCAAGGTCGCGCACAAGGACAGCACGGGTGAAAACGCTGTGCTGGGGGCCAATGAGGTCCAATTGATGTCGGCCGGCACCGGCGTGATTCACTCGGAGTTCAACGGTTCGCCGACCGAACCCACGCACTTCCTGCAGATTTGGATTGTTCCCAGTGAGGAAGATTTGCGCCCTTCCTATCAGCAGTTCGCCTACGATCCTACCGAGAAGCATGGCAAGCTGCGTTTGATGGTGGCCCCGGCCAACGAAGCGAAGGCGGGTGTGGCGAAGGTCCACCAGGATGCGCGTGTCTACGCAGCGGTCTTGACGCCAGGCGAGACGCTTGACTACGCGATTCCCGAAGGTCGCCACGCGTGGATTCATTGCGCCGAAGGGAACATCGCGGTGAACGGCATCGCGTTCAAAGAAGGCGACGGTGCGGCCGTGAGCGATGAGAAAGCATTGTCCTTTGCCGGCACGGGCGACACAGGCGGCGAGTTTCTCGTCTTCGATCTGGCCTAGAATTTCCCCCGGGAACCGATCATGCAACAATTCAATGTCGTCATCGCCTTCTACTCGCGCTATTGCGAAACGGAGAAGCTCGCGTTAAACGTGGGGCTCGGTGTTTTGCAGGCGCGGGCCACGCCGCGATTCCGGCGCCTGGCGGATCTGGCCACTCCGGACGCGATTGAGGCCGACGAGATCTGGAAGAACAATCTTCGCCGTATGAAGATCGAATACATCGCTCCGCGTCCCGGCGATGCGAAGCTTGCGGACGTGCTCGTGCTGCTCACGCCGGGCGACGAAACCTGCGAAGTATTGCGCTATGCGGAAACGCTGCCGGCGGATGGATCCATGGCGGGAAAGATTGCCGCGCCCATCGCCACACGCAATGGCGAAGCAACGCTCGGGCCGATCATTGCTGCCGTCGCCAAGGCAGGAATGACGATTGTCCCGTTCTTGCCCTCTGGTGATGCGCTGGCTGCGGCTTGTGCGCACGGAACAGCACTCGTCAACATGGCCCGCGCGCGCAAGGCGTGATCTTCACAGAAGCATAAAACAACACGGCTATCCTAAGGAGTGATGCCCGAACTTGTACGCTATTCCTTGCACGGCGATATTGCTGTACTGACGATCGATAATCCTCCTGTCAATGCCTTGAGCACCGGCGTCCCAGAAGGGATACTTGCCGGAGTGCGCCAGGCCGAAGGCGATTCGAACGTTCGCGCCATCGTGATGATCGGTGCCGGGAAAACGTTCATCGCGGGAGCCGATATCAAAGAGTTCGGCAAGGCCAACGGAAGCCGCGTCGCGGGCGAACTCGCAGCGTCCCTTCAGGCGGTAGAAAATTGCGGCAAACCCGTGGTCGCAGCGCTTCACGGATCCGCGCTCGGTGGCGGTTTGGAGACGGCGATGGCCGCGCACTATCGCATCATGGCCTCGAACGCGCAAGTAGGGCAGCCCGAAGTGAAGATCGGATTGATTCCCGGCGCAGGTGGTACGCAACGGCTACCTCGGCTCGCCGGCATCGCAAAGGCCGTCGAAATGTGCGCTTTCGGCGGAAACGTGAAAGCGAAGGACGCGTTGCAGGCAGGGATCGTGGATCGCCTCGTGGACACGAAAGGCGAAGCGGATCTGCTCGAAGCCGCACTGGCATTCGCGCGCGAAATATCCGCTGCGCCAATCTCTCGCACGTGTGACCGCAGCGAGAAGCTCGTCAACGCCGATACCGCGATCTTCAACGCCGCGCGCGATCAGGCTCGTAAGAAGATGCGCGGGCAGCCCGCCCCACTCGCGGCGATCGATGCTGTGGAGGCTGCGTCGAAACTTCCGTTTGCCGAAGGAATTCTCTACGAGGCGGAACTGTTCGAGCGATGCCGCACGTCCCATGAATCGAAGTCACTCATCCACGCCTTCTTTGGTGAGCGCACCGTGAGCAAAATTCCGGATGTCCCGTCTACGACGCCTCTGCGAAAGATCGAACGCGTCGCAATTGTCGGTGCAGGAACCATGGGCGGCGGGATCGCGATGGTGTTTTCCGATGCCGGCATCCCTGTGACGATTCGTGAAACCACGCAGGAAGCGCTCGAGCGCGGATTCAATACGATTCGCGCGAACTATGTGCGTACCGTCAAGAGCGGGCGCCTGACCGAAGCCGCGATGGAAGAGCGCATGGCGCGCATCAAGGGCAGCCTTAGCTATGACGGATTTGAACATGCCGATCTCGTGGTCGAGGCCGTGTTCGAAAAGATGGCCGTGAAGAAAGCCATCTTCGCGGATCTCGATAAAATCGCGAAGCCCGGCTGCATTCTTGCCACCAACACCTCGTCGCTCGACGTGGATGAAATCGCGAGCGCCACGTCGCGTCCGGAATCCGTGCTTGGCGTCCATTTTTTCAGCCCTGCGAATCTGATGCGATTGGTGGAGATCGTTCGAGGGAAAGCCACGGCACCCGATGTTTTGGCGACGTCCATGGCTCTGGCGAAAAAACTCGGCAAGGTCGGCGTGCTTTCGGGCAATCGCTTCGGATTTATCGGCAATCGTATTATGGGGCCTTACGCGCGCGAGGCACAGTTGCTGCTCGAAGAGGGCGCATCCATTGAGGACGTGAACAACGCGCTGCTGGATTTCGGTATGGCGATGGGCCCGCTCGCAATGTATGACAGCGTCGGCCTGGACGTTGCATTGCACGTGGAGATCGAAGCGCGACGTATTGAAAAACAGCCGGCACGTCGTCCCTTGGTGATGGAAAAGCTCGTCGCTATGGGGCGTCTCGGTCTCAAGAGTGGCGCAGGTTTCGCGAAGTTTGACGAAAACCGCAAGCCCATGCCTGATCCCGAAGTCGCGGCGCTTATCGAAACATGCGCGCGTGAGGCGGGGATCGAACGTCGCACGATTTCGAAAGAAGAAATCGTCGATCGCTGCATTTTCGCGATGGTCAACGAAGGGGCTCGCGTTTTGGAAGAAGGGATCGCGCTGCGAGCCGTGGATATCGACGTCGTCTACATGACGGGCTATGGATTCCCCGCATGGCGCGGCGGCCCGATGTTCCACGCCGACACCGTTGGATTATCCAACGTGCTCTCTCGCATTCAGGAATTTGAGAAGCGTCATGGAGCAGCGTTGTGGGCTCCGGCTCCCTTGCTCGTAAAATACGCAGCGGAAGGTCGCGGATTCAACCTGTCCGAAGACTAATCGTTATCCTTGCAACGATGCCGCGATTCTGCGCGCCGCCCCGCGCCAAAACAGCGCCAACGCGACGCCGATGACGATCAGGCCTGTAGTCAGGCCAATCCACAGCCCCGGTGCGCCCAGGCCATCGCCAAAACAAAGCCACGCGCCTAAGGGCAGCCCAATGACGCCATAGCCGATGATGTGGCAGATCATCGGCGCTGACGTGTTGCCCGCTCCGCGCAGCGCGCCGGTGGTGACCACTTGTACGCCATCGAAGAGTTGGAACAGCGCGGCCAATCGTAGCAGTGGTACGGCCGCCGCGATGATGACGGCATCGGGCGTAAATAGTCGCGCGATAAACTGCGGTACGCTCATCAACGTCAGCGCGGATATCGACATGATCGCGGCTCCCAGGCCAACAGCCACCCATCCGGAATGCGCCGCGCCGCGAGGATCGCCACGGCCAATCGCATGGCCCACGCGCACGGCCGCTGCGGAACTTACGCCCAACGGCAACATGAACGTGGTCGAAACAATCGTCACCGCGATCTGGTGTCCCGCCAGGCTCGTCGCCGCAAGCCTTCCCGCAAGCACTG
Source organism: uncultured Acidobacteriia bacterium (assembly GCA_903892565.1). Taxonomy (GTDB): domain Bacteria; phylum Acidobacteriota; class Terriglobia; order Bryobacterales; family Bryobacteraceae; genus Palsa-187. Next base: position 15,448 of record CAITIX010000339.1, on the reverse strand, counting down.
TTGCAGCGGCCCACACGAACATCTCCGCGCCAATTTGCAGCGCAGCGGGCACGCCCAACTTCAATAGTTCGCGCACACGAGCAAAGTCCATACCGCGGCTTACCGCGCGCAAAGCCGGTTCACTTCGAAGCACCGCAACTACGACCATCGCTGCCATCAAGGTCCGCGCGATTACCGTAGACCATGCGGATCCGACGGCGCCGAGGCGCGGCGCACCGAGATGGCCGAACACGAAAATCCAATTGCCCGCGATGTTGACTACATTAGCCGCGACCATGGCGATCATCACGGGCCGTGGCCGCCCCATCGATTGCAGATAGCGACGCAGACAGAAGAACACCAGGAGCGGCGGCGTGCTCCAGTTGAGTGCCCGCATGTAAGGCGCAACCTGCCCGAGTACCTCGGGATTTACTCCGAAGAGACCGAGGATCGACGTCACCCCTTGCACGAGCAGCATCACGGTCGGCACCAGCGCCGCCACCAGCCACAGGCCGTTGATCAAGGAACGCCGCCTGTCCTCGATATCTCCCGCGCCCGTCGCTTGCGATACAAGAGTATCCAGGCCCAGCAACAATCCTCCGCCGAGAATCGCGATCGTATAGAAAATCGTCGTGCCGATGCTGATCGCGCCGATGGCCTCGGCACTCACGCAGCCGACGAACATCGTATCCTCGATGCCCATGGCCATCCAGCCCAGCTCGGAGAGCACCAAAGGCAGCGCCAGCAGGAACATGGCGCGCAACTCGGAACGATCCAGTGTCATTCCAGGATCACTTCCCGATGCAAAACGTAGAGAAAATGCGGTTCAGAATATCGTCCGCCGTCGTCGAGCCCGTAATCGCATCGATGGGGCGCAACGCCGCATAAAGATCCAGCAGTAGCATTTCATGAGGGATGCCGAAACTCGCAGCGGTCTGTGCCTGCGTGAGCGCTTCCGCACTTTCGCGCAGCAGTTGTTCGTGGCGCAGGCTGGTGATGAATCCGCCTTCTTGCTCTAGGCGTCCACGCGGCGCAATGCTTTCCACGAGCGCCGTGCGCAGCTCCGATAACCCTTCGCCCGTGAGTGCGGAAACGGGAACCACGGGTCCAAACACGTCCGAGATCTCCGCGCGCCGCGGCAAGTCTGACTTATTTCCTGCGATGACAAGCTTGCCTTGTTCGCACGCTTTTTCCAGTAGTGCGATATCGTCCGCTTCGAGCGATGCCGCCAGATCCACGACCACCAGCGTGACGTCGGCGTCAACCATCGCGGCGTAGCTGCGTTCAATGCCCAATCTTTCGACCAGATCTTCGCCCGCGCGAATGCCTGCCGTGTCGACGAATTTCACGGGGATGCCTTCGAGCGCGGCGTGCTCGGAAACTAAATCGCGCGTCGTGCCCGGGATATCCGTCACAATCGCGCGGTCCTGCTCCAGTAATCGATTGAACAAGCTGCTCTTGCCCACGTTTGGACGCCCGACAATCGCGAGCGTGAATCCATCGCGCACCAGTTTCCCGTAAGCGAAGCTCGATGCCAGCGCTCGCACGGCTTGCTGGATCGGCTCCAAGCGTCGCTGGATCTCTTCGGTGGGCGCGACGCTGATGTCGTCTTCGGCGAAATCGATCCCGGCCTCGAGCAGCGCGATCAACTCCAGCAACTGATCCTTCATCGGCTTCAAACGGCGCGAGACGGAGCCTTCAATCTGCTGCGCAGCGACTCGCGCTTGATACAACGTAGTGGCATCAATCAGATCGCGCACGGCTTCGGCCCTCGGCAAATCGATGCGGCCATTCAGATACGCGCGCAATGTGAACTCGCCGGGTTCCGCCAGGCGTGCACCCGCGGCGCATGCGCGCTCGAGTGCGTGCCGCAACACCACGGGAGATCCGTGACAGGAAATCTCGACCACGTCATCCGCGGTGTAAGATTTCGGAGCAGCGAAGAACGTCACGACCACGTGATCGATCGTGTGGCCGCCGGCATCCGTAAGCTGCGCGAGCGCGGCGGTCCAAGGCTCCCAGGAAAAGTCGCCGCGCGTTTTCAGAATGCTCTCTGCGATGCCCCGCGCGTTTGATCCCGATAGCCGTATGATCCCGATGCCGCCGCGGCCGGGCGGCGTGGAAATGGCTGCGATGGTGTCGCGAAGATTCATGCGGCAATGAAGTAAAGGAGACAAGAAAAGGGGACAGACGCCTCTGTCCCCTCTCGTATATTACTGATGTCCGCGCTCGTCGCGGGCGTGGACAGAGCGCTCTATCCACTTTGTCTTGAAAATTACTTAGTGTCTTGGACGGCCGCCGCGATCTCCGCCCGGTCCGCCACGGCCACCACCACCCGGCCCACCACGGCCTCCGCCGCCACCCGGTCTACCGCCCGGTCTGCCGCCACGTGAACCACCCGGCCCACCGCGTCCGCCGCCCGGACCACCACGACGATCTCCGCCGCGTCCACCGCGATCTCCGTCACGTCCACCAAAGCGCGGACGCCCTCCGTCATCTTCCGGACGCGGACGAGGCGGAATCACCGGCTCGGGCAACGTCTTCATGTCGGCCGGCACAATCACAACCTGGCGAATCGCTCCTTCGCCGACGCTTTCGCTGCGCACGCCCTGTTCGTCGCGCAACGACAAATGCAGGATGCGGCGTTCGCGGCTATTCAGCGGACTAAAGTGAAACGGCGCGTGCGTCTTGCGAACACGTTCGGCAGCGGCTGCCGCGCTCATGCGAAGCTCCTCGATGCGCAACGCGCGTCGATCGTTCGCGTCGAAACACAGTTTCGAGTGATCGTCCGACGGCATGTGCAGCGCTTCTTGCGTCAGGTGCTCCAGCGCGAGCAGCACTTCGGCTTTGTTCGCCAGAAGCAGATCGACGTCCGGTCCCGAGAACTTCACCATCACTTCGGGATTTTCGAAATCCGGATGTGGTGTCTCGCCTTCGGCCACGACGTATTCCACGTCGAAGTCGGCGGCATCCAGTACGGGCTCAAGAAAGTCTTCAATCAGCGGGCCGGTTTCGGCCACAGTATATTTTTTGTCGGACAAGTTCAACTCCTGCCCTTCTTGTTATTGGGAATCACTTTGACCGCCGCGGGCGGCGGAGAGATGCGATTCAGTGCCCATTGCTGGGCGACAGCAACCACGTTGCCGGTTAACCAGTATAGTACCAACCCGGCGGACGCGAAATAGAACATGTAGCCGAACATCAGCGGCATAAACAACATGATCTTCTGCTGTGAAGGATCCATGCCCGGGCTTGGCGTCATCTTCTGCGTCAGAAATTGCGTGACGATTAGGAGCACCGGCAGCATGTGGATCGCCAGCGTTTCCGGCTGCGAAAGATCGGTCACCCACAACCAGTGCGCGCCGCGCATTTCAATCGATACGCTCAGTACCTTGTAGAAGGCCCACAAGAACGGAAGCTGCAACATCATCGGCAAGCACCCGCCCACCGGATTGACGTCGTTCTTTTTGTAGAGATCCATGATCTCAGCGTTCTTGTCGTTCTGCTTGGGATCTTTGAGCGGCAATCCCTTGTATCGTTCGTTGATCGCGTTGATCTGCGGCTGCAGCGTCTGCATTTTCCGCGAGGACTTCATGCTCGTGAGTCTCAGCGGGAACAATACGAGATTGATGATGACTGTCACCAGCACAATCGACCATCCGTAATTGTGCGCGACGTTATCCGTGACCCAGTTCAGCGCCTTGAACAAGGGCTGCGCCAGGAACCAGAACCAGCCCCAGTCCACCACCTGCTCGAGCTTTGGATCCACGGCCCGCAGCAGGTCCGTATCCTTGGGACCCACGAACAGCGACACCGTGTTTACGCCTTCGCCACCCACGCCGACGCCGACGCGTTGTTCATCGGCTCCCGCGTTATCCGGAACCGTATCGGCGAATGTGGTTTGCTCGACGGAAGATTTATTCGCGGGCAGGAACGCCGCAGCGAAGTAACTATCCTCAATGCCCACGAAGGAAAATTGCCCGCTGGCCGAAACCGGACCATTCTTGGCATCCTTCGCGGTCTTCACTTGCAGTTTCGTGTTCGGGAGGTCGTAGTAAATGGCGTGCTGCACCGTGGCAGCCGTCCCGCCCCGCGCACCCACTGCGGCCGCGTCGCCGAATCCGCCGCGCCACGTCATGGAATGCGGCAGCGCCACGCCATTCTGCGTCACTTCGGTTGTGACCTGCACCAAATAGCTCTTGGGCTCGAAGTGGAACGTCTTCTTCGTTACCGAGCGCCCGTCGGAAAATTCGAACGTCAGCGTATTCCCGCCGTCGGAGCCTTCTTCTTTAAACAACGCCGTATTCGGATCGGTGGAAGGCGTGGTGCCTTTAAATGTCAGCGCAAAGGGCGGCGAAACCTTGCCCATGCCCCTTTGATAAACCAGCTCCAGCGGTTTTCCGTTGTGATCCTTGTAGTCCTTGAGAATCCAACTGCGCACCGTGGCGCCGCGATTCGAAAACACCACGTGGAAATGGTCGGTGTCTACCGGGTAGGTCTGCTCGGCATAACTCTGAACGGCTTCCTGTTGGGCGGATGTTGCTGCTTGGCTCGATTTCGGGGACGGAATCGGAGCAGAAGAGGGCTCCGCCTGTGAGGTAGACCCCGCCGTCGATGGCGCGGACTTTGCGTCGGCCGGTTTCGTAGGCGCCGGCACCGGCTTGATGAAGTACTGGCTCACCATCAGCACCACGCCCATGAGTAGGAACGCGATGAGGAGCCGAGCCTCCATGGACAAATCTTTTTTCATGTTTGAACTCGATCCATTTAACGTACCGGATCGAATCCTCCTTCGTGAAAGGGATGACAGCGTAGCAAGCGTCCCAGGCCCATCCAGATCCCGCGCGCCACGCCGTACTTCTCAATCGATTGCATCATGTAGACGGAGCACGTCGGGTGAAAGCGGCAGGCCGAGGGCAGGCACGGAGACACCCATCGTTTATAAGTACGTAAGAGGGCCAGGGTCAGGGTCCGCATTTTTGAATTAGGCGCCCAAATGCTTTTTCGATGTCCGCAAAGCTCGCGTCCAGTGCCGCGCGCCGCGGGTTAAGCACGATGTCCCACTGTGGACCAATCTGGGCGCGATACAGCCGGAAGGCCGCGCGCAGCCGTCTTTTAATACGATTGCGGATAACGGCTCCGCCAATGGCGCGAGGCACAGTGAGCCCCAAACGAGGTCCCGTGATAGTGACCGCGCCCGATTGCAATTCCGACCCCGGCCGCGCCCTGCAAAATGCGGCGAACAGGGGCCCGGAAATGCGGAAGCCTTGGTCATAGGTGGCGCGGAATTCGGCGGTGTGCAGGATTCTCGCAGACTTCGGGAATCCAAAACGGGCGCCTTCAGCCGATTTAATGGGCTGCGCGGACGGCTCGTTCATCGCTGACCGTCAGCTTGTGACGACCACGAGCGCGACGGCGGGCCAGCACGGCACGTCCGTTCTTGGTCTTCATGCGTTCCCGGAACCCATGCGTTTTCGCGCGCTTGCGATTGTTGGGCTGAAATGTACGTTTCGGCATCTGCGTATTCCTTTTTTTCGTTCTGCCTTCGTCGTTCTGGGCGCGAAACGCTCACAGATGCGCTAAGGGCACACAATAGAAATTATAGTATAGCAAAAGAGGGGCGGAGGGTTGAAGCGGCACGTTGGAGGGACAGATGGGGCTTCCAGAACTAGCCCCGGGATCCCAAAGAGGCCCCGGGTAATCCAAGCGGGTGATACCGGGCAACTACATCCCCGGCATCGGCAAGTACTCCAGCACTTCAATCGAGCTTCCCGGCATCGCCAGGAACGGATGATCTTTGATCAATCCTTCCACCACCGCCGTCGATTCCGCCTGCAGGATCGAGAACCCTCCGATTTTGCCCTCGCCCAGCATGCTTGCCCCGGCTGGAACCGTCCCTGTGTGTCCCGTCGGATTTCCGAAATCCACCAGCGCCGATCCCACTTTGTTCTTCCACGCGAACCAGGCATCCATCATGCCCTTCACCTGTTCCGGCGTCGGCGTCGTCATGCGCTCTGCCGCCGACTTCGGCGACACATATAGAATCAAATACTTTTTCATAGTCCTCCTCCTTCTCTAGAAACTTACGGCTCCGTCTCCAAAACCAAATCCGCTATGCCAGGAAAGACCCCATCTTTTCGAAGCATCCTGTCCATCCCTTTTTGTGAGCCTCGCGAGCCTCTTCCGTCGGCAGCAACTCGTGCGTCAGCACCATCTCGGTGCCCGTGCCGCTCGGCGTAAATTCCACCGTGACCAAAGATTCCCCAAGCGCCGTATTGCCTTCCCACGCCCACGTCATCACGATCTTCTTCGGCGGATCCACTTCCCGGTACGTCCCGAACGCCACGTGCACATTCCCGCCGGTGTGAACGATTTCGATCCGATAGTTGCCGCCCGCCCTCGCGTCCAGCGATGTCACCACGGACTTGTGCTCCGGCGTCGGCCCGAACCACTTCGCCACCGCCTGCGGATTGACCCAGGCGTTGAACACGCGCTCAGGCGCTGCATCGAACTTCCGCTCCAGGCGGAGCGCTACGGGATTCATCGTTTCAGTCGTTGCCATGTTTTCTCCTTGTATTGGCCTTCTTTGTATTGGCTCTCTCCGAACTTGTCTTGCGATTACTGCTGTTCTCGGTACTTTCGTTTTCGGTTTCCTTCAGGAAGCGGTCCAATGCATCCAACCGCGTTTCCCAGAACCTCAGATGGAAATCCAACCACATATTCGCCGCCCTCAACGCTTCCACGCGCAGCGTCATCCGATGCGTGCGTCCTTCCACTTGTCTGGTCAATAAACCGGCGTCTTCCAGCACGCGCAGGTGTTTCGACACCGCCGGCAGAGACATATCGAACGGCGCAGCCAGCTCTCCGGCCGTGGCCGACGAATGCGCAAGCCGCTCCACCATGGCCCGTCGCGTAGGATCGGACAACGCGGCAAACGCGGCGTCCAGCGCGGCGCCGGACGCTGCGGCTGAATGATTAACCATATGGTTAAGTATTGCCGAGGCACATGCTGCTGTCAAGAGTTTTTTAATATTTTTCTTGCGGCCTATTTTTGCGAACAGCGCACAAGTCTTCCGCACCGAACCGCGACCGTGAGGGAGCGGACATCGCGGCGCGCCGCTAGTGCGTCATCGAATAGACAACATAGTTGACGCCGATGCGGATCCCCAGCGCGGAGTACTTCTCGCCATAGTGCGGATCATCGGCCCATTCCCACGAATCGCCCACGTCGGAGTTGAAGCACATCGCCACCAGCAATCGGCCATGGTCGTCGTAAATCCCACGCCAATACGCGCGATCTCCGTCGTCGCGATATGTGGTCCCGCGCATCAGCGCCCACTGCCCCGGGATCTGATAGCGATCGTCCAAATCGTAAACCGAGTGGAACAGCGCGTCCGCGTCGTCGATCTCCACAATCGGCCGGTCCGGAAACACCGCCTTCATCGTTTCGTTGAAACGATTCCACTCCGCGGTTCCCCAGAAATCGTCCAGCATGAGGAAACCTCCGCGCAGCAGATAATCGCGTAATTTCACGATCTGCTCGTCCGTCAGTTTCCAATCGCCCATTTCGCCCGCGCACAGCCACGGCCAGTTATAGACGTCGTCGCCGTCATCCAGATTGACCGGCTGTTCCACGGATCTCGCATTCACGCGCGTCAGGCGACGCATCGCTTGCGCGAAGTGGCGATCCGCTCGTGGATAATCTTGCGACCAGCTTGTGCCGCCCTCGCGCCAATCGCGACGTCCACCTCTGCCAAAGGGCCTGCTGAAGCGGCCATTCGGATGCGGAGGATACATCAGCCGCGCAAATACCCATTCTCCAGGCACCGTGTAGTCGTCCGGCAACGGAATGTTGTCGTAGCCTTCCAGGCTTGTGTAAACCCGGAACTCGCGTTGCGCATACACACCCGTGACGCACAACATTGCGCCCAACGCCACGAGACCGGTGCGTGTCCGAGCCTTCATAGACCTAGCTGGAGCATATCACTTGCGTGCGCCGAGATCCTCCGGGTGCATCCCGGGCCGTCTTGACGTGCCCGCCGCAGAACGGGCCGTAGACTGGCGGTAGACTGAAGGAAGTCGTGCGCTCTCGCTTCCTTTTGCTCTCCATCATCGTGACCGCTGGCTATACGGCAGCTGCGTCTCCCGCCGAGCTTCTCCGCGCGATTCAGGAGAACACGCTCGATCCTTCCACCTGTTACCGAGTCCGCGATCTCAGCTTCGCCCGCGAAGACGTGCGCGTATATCTCAACGAAGGCTACTTGATTTTTACCAAGCCGGTCGAAGGCCGCCGCACGGGCGCTCTCTTTTCCGCCGATGTCGAAGGCGGCGACGCGGAGGTGATCGTGCTCCCTCCCACGCGCAGCGAGCGCCAGTCTTTGGCGCGTTTTACCTCTTCCGCGAATCTGGACGAACACCTCCGCGCGGCGTTCCTGCTCTTTCCCGACGGCACGGCCGATCAACTGCTCGCGCAACTCGAACGCGAAGGAGCCGCCAAGAAGTCGCCGGAAGTGGGCGCTCTGCTTGCGCCCCAGTGGTCGCCCACGGTTGCGAGGATCCATGGGCCCATGGGATTACGTCTGTTGCAGGAAGTCCTGTCCCCCGCTAAGCCCGGGGCAGGATTCGCGTTCCTCGCCTTGAACGGCAAAACGTTTGGCAACTTCGATATCTTTGTCGAGCCCCGCGGAGCCACTCGTGTCGAGATCCGCCGTGGAGTGGAGCACGACGGCAAACTAAGCTATGAAATCTGGACCAGTTTTGCCACTCGCAAAGCCCGCATGGCCGGAGCTCAACAGCCGCCGCCGGAGTATTCGATCCAGAGCTATCGGATTGACGCCAGCCTGGCCAACGATTTTCGGATGACCGCCAAGACCAGCGCCACTCTGCGCGTTGGCCCTTCGCCCATCACCACGCTCGGCATGATCCTTGCAAAGGACATGCGCCTCGGCAGCGTTTTGCTCGACGGCAAGCCCCTCGAATTCCTGCGCGGAGATACCGAAAAAGGCCAGCTCCCCACCGACGATCAGGAATCCGCCATCCTTCTGTTTCCTCCCACGCCACTTGCCTCCGGCAGCGAGCATACCTTGGAGTTCGCCCACGAAGGCAGCGTCGTGAAGCAAGCCGGCGACGGCGTCTTTTTCGTTGCCGATCGCGAAAGCTGGTACCCGCGCGGCGGTGGCGGAGCCGCCGGCTCCACCTACGACATCACCTTCCGCTATCCCAAGCGCGTCACGCTCGCGCTCGCCGGCGAACTCGTCAGCGATAAGACGGAAGGCGATTGGCGGACCACGCGTCGCCGCATTACCGTGCCCGTCGGCGCCACCGGATTCAATCTCGGGGATTACGAAAAGGTCTCCACCGTCGCCAGCGGCGTGGCAATCGACGTCTACGGAAATCGTCATCTGGTGGAGTCTCTGAAGCCCCCTGTAGACGTTCTGCCGCAGCCTCCGCCGCCTGTCCGACGCGGACGTGGCCCCCAGAGCCAAATAGGAATGACGATCCCCACCATGCCCACCGCACCCGATCCTCTGGGCAGGCTGAAGGCCGTCGCCGAGGACGTCTCGTCCGCGGTCAATTTTTATTCCACGCTCTTCGGACCTCCCGCACTGAAGACGCTTGCCGTCGCGCCCATCCCGGCCACCTTTGGACAAGGCTTCCCGGGGCTGGTCTACCTCTCGACGTTTGCGTATCTCGATCCCCGCGAGCGTCCTGCGGTGATGCGCGACGCGCGCCAGCAAGTGTTCTTCTCCGATATGCTGGCCGCGCACGAGACGGCGCATCAATGGTGGGGCGCGGTGACGACGGTCGATCGCACCGAGGACGCCTGGCTCCTCGAAGGCCTTGCCAACTATTCCGCGCTCCTGTGGCTCGAAAAGAAACGCGGGCTCAAAGATGCGCTCGCCGTGTTGCAAGGTTATCGCGACGAACTGCTCGCCGAAACCGACGGCAAGAAAACGGTGGAATCCGCCGGCCCCATCGTGTGGGGAGATCGCCTGCTGGCTTCAGAGACGCCGGAAGCCTGGCGCGCCGTTACCTACGGCAAGGGCGTTTGGGTTCTGCACATGCTCCGCCGCCGCTTAGGCGACGAACGCTTTCTGTCCATGCTCGCCGAATTTCGCAAGCGCTACGAATTTCGCGTGGCCACTACAGAGGGTTTTAAAGCGCTGGTGCAGGAGTTTCGTCCTCGCGCCTTAGGTGCCGAAGCCATCGATACGTTTTTCGACAACTGGGTCTACGCCACTGGCGTCCCCACTTTGAAATTGACGACGAAAGTCACAGGCGTAGCTCCGAACATTTCTGTCACCGGAACCCTCGAACAAAGCGGCGTGGACGAGGACTTCTCCGTCGACGTCCCCTTGGAGGTCCAGTTTGCCAAAGGGCCATCGCAAACCATCTGGGTGCGCACCTCCACGGGCGAAGAAACGTTTTCGGAAAAACTCAAACAGGCGCCCACGAAAATTACTCTGCCGGATGACATGCTTCTGAAACATTAGTTCTGTCGCCTGTTTAAATCTTCCGTTGGCCTGCGGCGTTCCCAGTGCGACAATATGATGGGAACAAAAAGAAGTAGAAGAAAGTAAAGCTGGCTGCGGCATGAGCGAACGATAGCCGCTTCATAGGGAACATGGTCTCTTACGGAATTTATTATGCGTTGGGCTTCGTGGCCGCCGGTGCCGCCCTCACGTGGCTTGTGGGATGGCCCTTCGCGATCCCTTTCTATCTGCTGGCGATCTTTTGCCTCAACTTCTTCCGTGATCCCGAACGAAAGATCCCCGAAGGCGCTGTTGCTGTCGCGCCTGCCGACGGCAAAGTCATCGGCGTCCAAGCGGACGCAAACGGCGGACGCGTCAACATCTTCATGAACGTCTTCGATGTTCACGTCAATCGCACTCCCATCCCCGGCCGCATCACGAAGATCGAATACAAGACCGGCGAGTTCGTCAACGCCAGCCGCGAAGATGCGTGCACTTTGAACGAGCAAAATGTGTTCACCGTGGAAGGCAACGTTGGTGGACGTCCCACGCGCGTCGTCTTTTCGCAAATCGCAGGGCTCATCGCCCGTCGCATCATCTGTTACAAAAAGATCGGCGACGTCCTCGCCGCTGGCGAACGCGTCGGACTAATCAAGTTCGGTTCGCGCGTCGACATTTTCCTGGGACCGGAGTGGGAAGTCACGGTCCGTGATGGCGAACGCGTCAGCGCCGGGTCCAGTGTGATCGCCCGGATGCGTACTTCGGGAGAAAACGCATGAGCAAGATGACATGGCGTGACCGTTTAGTCGACCCCCGTTCGCCCGATCGCCGCCCACGCCGCGCGGCCTATGCACTGCCGACGCTCTTCACCGCGGCCAACGTTTTCCTGGGATTTTATTCCATACTCGAAATCTTCCAAGCCGCTCTGCAGTTGCGAGTAACCAGCGCCGATGCGATTCATCATTTTCAAATCGCTTCCATCGCCATCGGCGCGGCCGTATTCTTTGACGGACTCGACGGACGCATCGCGCGCATGACCAACACCACCAGCGATTTCGGCCGCGAGCTCGATTCTCTGGCCGACGTCATCACCTTCGGCATCGCGCCCGCCGTGCTGGCCTTTGCCTGGGGCGTGCAATTCATCGATCCCGGCATTGACGGCGCCACGCTCGAATATTTACGTCGCGCTGGATATTTCGTCGCGTTTCTTTTCCTGCTGTGCGGCGCCATGCGCCTGGCGCGTTTTAACATTCAGCACAATCCAGTACCCTCGAATCCTGGCCGTCCGGATAAGAAATATTTCGTAGGCCTGCCGATTCCCGCCGCCGCCGGCATGGTCGCCTCCGTCGTGTATGCTGCCGAAAGCGAGCCTATCCACAACTGGATCATCTCGTCCTTGTGGCTGTGTCTGATTGCGCTGCTCTCGTTCCTGATGGTGAGCACCTGGCGTTATCCCAGCTTTAAAGATCTGAACCTGATGCAGCCGCGCTCGCCGTTGATGTTCGTGCTGCTCGGCAGTCTGATTTATCTCATCTTGAATTTTTCCCAGCCCGTCTTGCTGGGCATGTGTATTTGCTATGTGGGCAGCGGAATCCTGATTCGCATCGGTGGCATCCTGCGCAGAAGATTCAAGCCCGCCCCCAAGCAACCGGAGCATCAGGTTGGCTGAAACTCATTCTAAAAATCGCGTCGCCATCGTCGGCGGCGATACGCTTCTTGCCCGGGAAATCCAGGAACTGTTGCGTGACAGGAAGCCCGCTCCGGCTATGGAATTGATTTCCGCGGCCAGCGAAACCTCCGCCGTACTCGCGAGCGACGGCGAAGACGCCGTTCCGCTCAGTCCTTTGTCCGCGAAAAGCCTGATGGGCGCAGACGCGGCCTTCCTCGTCGGATCTCCCGCCTCCAGCCGCAAAACTCAGCGCATCAATCCACCGAAGGGCCCCGCTCTCATCGATCTCACCGGAGCTTTGGAAGAGCTGCCGCAAGCCCGCCTGCGAGCGCCCTCCGCCGAGCCGAAGAGCGCCGTGGCCGATCCCGCCGCCATCCATGTGATCGCGCATCCCGCCGCCATCGGCATTTCGATGCTCCTCGCCGCATTGGTGGAAAAGACAACGATTCGCAGATCCGTGGTCCACGTCTTCGAACCCGCCAGCGAACGCGGGCAAAAAGGCCTCGACGAACTGCAGCAGCAGACCGTCGCCGTGCTGAATTTCCGCAAGCTCAAAACGGACATCTTCGACGCGCAACTGAGCTTCAACATGTTGGCGCGCTATGGACAGGAAGCCGTCGAACCCATCGAAGGCGTCGAACAACGCATCGAAAGGAATGTGGCCTCGCTTCTCGCCGCGTATCCCGCCATCCCCATGCCGTCGCTGCGTCTGGTGCAGGCTCCCGTGTTTCACGGCCACAGCTTTTCTCTGTGGATCGAATTCGCAGAGAACCCTGGCGTCGAAGCGATCGCGGCGGCGCTGCAGGCAGCTGGCATCGACGTGCTCCCCGACGATCCTCCGTCGAATGCGAATATCGCCGGGCAAAGCGGCCTAAGCGCGGGAGCCATCTCCATCGATTCCAATCAGCCGCGAGCCGCTTGGATCTGGGCCGTTTCCGATAATTTCCGTCTCGCTGCGGAAAACGCCGTGGCCGTAGCGGTGGAGTTTTTCGGATGACGCACGTGAGATTCGTCACGGCCATTCTCGTGCCCATGCTGCTCTCCGCCTGCGGCTATCACGCCGGTGGACGTGGCGATACGCTTCCCGCAACCATTCACTCGATTGCCGTTCTGCCCTTCGCCAACGCGACCAATCGCTACAAGATCACCGACGTCATGGCCGAAGCCATCACGCGCGAGTTCATCACGCGCACGCGCTATAAAATCGTCCCGAATCCCGCGGCTGCCGATGCCGTTCTCCGCGGCGCCGTCACCAACTACACATCCGGCGCAACGGTGTTCGATCCCACCAGCGGACGCGCCACCGCCGTCGACATCCACGTTTACCTGCGTATCACGCTCGAAGAGCGCGCCACCGGGAAAGTTCTCTTCACGCGTCCCGCCATGGAAGTGCGCGAACGCTATCAAGTCTCTGTCGATCCCGGAGCCTTCTTCGAAGAAAGCGATACGGCCATCGCGCGCGCCAGCGAGCAGACCGCGCGTCAAGTGGTCTCGGCAATCTTGGAAAACTTCTAGGCAGCCTCGGATATAAGTCATGTTGCCCGATCAATTCCTCGCCGGCCTTCAAAAAAACGGTCCCGCTCCCGTCTATCTTTTCCTCGGACCCGAAGCCTATCAGCGCGAGCGCTGCCGCCGCGAACTGATCCAAGCCGTCCTGGGCGACGATCCCGAAGAACGCGAGAATGGATTCTCCCGCCACGACCTGAGCGAAGGCTCTCTCTCCGCGGCGCTCGACGACGCCCGCGCCATGTCGCTCTTCGCATCGAAGCGTCTCGTCTGGATCGGCAGCGCCGAAGCCGCTCTTCCCCGGTCCAGCAAAGCCGCCGCCCGCGCCGCGGCACAAGAGGATGACGACGACTCGGAATCCGCGAACGACGGCGACGGTCTCGCGGCCTATTTGCGCGCGCCCACTCCCGGCACCGTCGTCGTTCTCGAATCCAGCCGCTATGGATTTGACGGCGACGACAAAGCCAAGATCGAACGCGTCCAGAAATTTTACGCGACGATTCCAGCGCAGGTGGAATTTCGTCCCTATACGCCGGAGTCCGCGCGATCACTCGCACAAGGCATCGCCAAACAAATCGGTTTGCAGTTGGGCCTCGCCGAGCTCGCGCTCTTAATCGAAGCCACCGGCGGAGACGCCGCGCGCCTCGCCGTGGAAATCGAAAAGCTGTTCTTGTTGACCGGAGGAAAGCGCAAGGTGACGGCCGAAGACATCACGTCTTTGGTTGCCAACGCCCAGCAGACCACCATCTTCGTTTTGGTGGCCGCTCTGGGCCGTGGTGATCGCGTGCGAGCTTTCGAAATCCTCGATACGTTGTCGCGCGATGACGAGTACATGCCGCTTGCGCTCACGTTCCTCGGCACGCAGTTCCGCATGGCGCTCGTGGCGCGCGAAGCCGGAGCCCGCAACGCCGCACAGATCCAGGCGCACTTCACCAAGCTCGGCGCGCGCATGTGGCCCGAGCGGGCGCGTCAGATCGAGCAGACGGTCAGTGCGTTTTCAAAAGAGAAACTGCAGAAGGCGGTCGGCAAACTCTTCGAAGCGGACCGCGACCTGCGCGATGCGCGTCCTGACGACCGCATCGTGATGGAAGAAATGATCCTGGCTCTGACAACCTGAACTTCTTGCGTTAGATAATTTTCTGGGATTGAATGGTGGGGCGGAGCTTCTGCTCCGCGCGCCAGGCTTCCGCCTGGCGTTGGCTCGGGCTGCGGGTCTCCGGAACGGATGCGAGCAAAGACCCGCCCCACATGAACTCAGAAAATGGTCTAGATACACGAATCCCAAAAGACCGTCAACCCGAGCAAAGTCGAGGGATCTGCTTTTCAAGCCGGACGAACGAGGAAGGAAGACCTAACGATTAAGCAGCCGCAAGTTTGCGGAGGCGAATCGTCAAACGGCTCTTGTAGCGAGCGGCCGTGTTCTTCTTGATGATGCCCCACTTGGCGGCGCGGTCAATCAAAGAAAACGTGGTCGGCACCGCAGCAGTGGCGCCCTTGGCGTCCTTCGCTTCCAGCAGTCTCCGCATTTTGCGGATGCCGTGACGAAGACGGGTCTTGCGAGTCTGGTTCACCGCGGTGCGGCGTTCGGTGATGCGTACGCGCTTCAGCGCGGTAACAGTATTAGCCATGCGAATTCTTAGGATATCGCAGCGCGACGCCCGGGTCAAATGGCTCCAACCAGCCATGTCGCTAGTATGTGATCTGTCCGGTCTAATTCACACATGAACTGTCCGCTTTTGAAAAAGCGGCGGGGGAAGCTGGAGGTTGGACACCTCACAGCAGTACTCCGCGGCGGAAACGGAGCGGATGATGAAGTTACACG
>CAITIX010000338.1 GCA_903892565.1 uncultured Acidobacteriia bacterium | reverse complement strand
CTGCAGGGTGACATCCTCGTGGGGAGTCGGACGATATTGTCTTACGTGGTGGAAGGCGCATTGCGGACGGGGTCTGAGGCGATGAGGGAGCCGCAGTAAATAGTCGGCCCTGATTTATTAGTAGCTCATTGATTTCGTTGATTTTATATTGATTTTTTGTTTATAATTTCTCCCGGTTTTTGATGGGATAGCGCTGTAAATTTATAAATCAGGTGCGACGAATTAAGATGAAACTCATATTGCATGTTGGCTTTCCAAAATGCGGCTCAACATCGCTGCAGAACTCTCTTTTCGACAACTCTGGTCGTTTGGCAGAAACCGGGATCTCCTATATGCCTAGGGGCTCTGAATTTAGAAATCATCACGCACTGGCGGTGCTTTCAAGGTCGCCAAACACCTATCCCGAGTTCAAACAGCAACTTATTTGCCTTCTGGACAGTGCTCGTGCAAGTGGAATGAAGGCGGTTCTGGTTTCTAGCGAAGAGTTTGTCTATTCTGTCGAATCGGACTCTCTTGCTAATGGGTTTGAGGCCGTTCTTCGTGAAGCTATTGATGCGACTTCCGTCGAGGTCGAGATTGTAGCTATTATTCGCGATCCCAGAAAATTCTTTCGCTCGTACATGCTTCAAAATGCGGCCAATGGTGCCTCGATCGATCCTGGTTTTAAAAGATTTTTTGAGTTTTTTATTAAAATCATCAGGCGCTTCATCGACATGAATTTGCCAGTAAAGATTCTATCGATGGACCAGGTGTCAGTGCGCGACGGATTAGTTCCCTATTTCTATAAAGAAATTCTTCAGTATACTAACTTCGAGGCTAGAGAGCACATCGATAATGTGTTGGCAAAGAGAACGTTCGTATCCGAAGTGATAGTTGGTCGGATTTCCCAAATGAATTCGTATCTGGGTACTAATCACATCAACTCACCACAGATAGATGTCGAGCGGGAGAGGCTGAAGTCACGTTCGGTGGCAGCAGCCTCGCTACCGCTCGCTTCTTGAATACTGCTCCATACCGCGCCATCACTACACCTCTGTTGGGCCCCCATTCTCCTACTCCTAAGGAGGCGACAACTAGTCTGACGCGGGGGGGCCTGGAGCCTTATCGCAGATTAGCGCCGGGATCGGAAGAAGGACAATCATTAGACCTGTTGTGAAAGTGATCTGTGGTTTTATGCTGCCTGGCGTCGGCGCGTTGACGGCTATCTCGGCGTATTTTCAGAACGGCATGAAGCCACCTTCGATGTTGACCAAGCCAGCAATGATGGACGTCTTGGTGTAATGCCTATCGCGTGGGTTGCGGAAGCGTTCGGCCACGATGCGGAACCGCTTGGTCCGACCGATGCGATGCTCAACGGCCACGCGGAAGCTGCCCAGACCCCGATTGTACTCCTTCTCTTCGTCGTTCAGCGCGCCACCCTTGGGCTTCTTGTAGGGTATCTCCAAAGTGGCATGCTCCCGCTCGTAGCCCTGATAGGCGCTGTCGGCGTAGACACGCGCAGCCTTCGGCAGATTCGCCCCCTCGCGACGGATGGTGAGGTCGTGGCGGCTGCCAGGATGGGAGGCTGAGACGCTGACGATACGCCCTTGGCCGGTGACGACGTATTCGGTCTTTAGTGTGTGGCGCCTCTTCTTTCCCGAATAGTGCGCGCGCTGCACGGCGTCCTCGCCCGGCCGCTCGATCGGCTGCTCGGTGCAGTCCACGATCAGCGCCTCTGCCTCGCGCCGCGTGATCTTCGGGTCACGCCGGACGCCGAACAGCTTCTGGGCGTGCGTTTCGAACCGCTGGATCGCACGGCAGATCACACTGCGATCCACCTTCCAGAAGAATCCGATGAACTCCTGGGTGACGTAGCATCGATAATACAGAAGCATGATCAGCAGGTGATCTTCCAGGCCACCGACCTCCCAAGGACGGCCAGACTTGGTCTTGCGCCGCTCAGCGGCGTCCCAGGGGGTACGGAGCTGCTCAACCATCCAGTCGAATGTCGCCACGCTGACCCCAGTCAGGCGGCGGAAGCACGCGCTGCGACGAAGGTGAGGCACGGACAAAGGGTGCTGCACGGTGGGGCTCCTTCCGGATCAAGGAGCCCTATGAATCTTATCACCCCGTGACCTGGGAATCCCCTGATCTCAAACGAGGCCCAGGCCGAAGCGGAAAGACTTCCGCAACAGGTCTATTCTCTGACGTGCTTCAAGTCTGGTCGGAGCCGGCAGGGGCGGGACCATGGTCCCCACAGCGTCTGCCTTGATTTCAGTGCTCAATTCATAGCTGTATCGCCTTAAATTTGG
The DNA here is from genome assembly GCA_903892565.1 of uncultured Acidobacteriia bacterium. GTDB lineage: Bacteria > Acidobacteriota > Terriglobia > Bryobacterales > Bryobacteraceae > Palsa-187. The sequence continues at coordinate 1,776 of CAITIX010000338.1, read as the reverse complement.
ACCCATGATTGCCTCCATCAGACTGATTTCCTCACCGGAAAACACGCTTGAATATTTGCCGATCTGACCAGTTTGCCTCGGCTTATCCGGCCCCTTTTGGTCGGCGGGTATATTCTCCAAGGTTGTTTTTTGTATCAGTTCGGCCAATTCCACATCCGATATAGGCGTGCCTATGCGATCGAAGATGAGACTGACCTGCTCGGCAGGATTTTGCCGGAGAGCTTCATAATGTACAAGCAAACGTTGCCCCTGCGGATGGGCATCAAACGCCGCTTGGATAATGTCGACCTGAAAGTTCCAAAAATGCGCGTAAAATGCGATAGCATGCAGTCGTAATTGTGGATCACTTGTTTCGACCAGATCTCGCGACGCAAACGGTGAAAACCGCGATTTCATTACGTCACGTCCATCCCGCATCAGGAAGATCATGAACGATCCCGGAAATGCTTGCATGATGACGTCTGCGGCATGGGATTCGTTGGGCATTTTAAACACAACACTTTTGTAGTCAATCATACCCCATTCGTTCATTACATGCTGGAATGCAATGTCTTTCAGCATACCCAGGTACATATGCCAGTTCTGCGCGTTCCAGATTTTGTTTTCTTGCCGCGCGTAGATAAAGGATCTCTCGAACGGAGGCATGGAAAGTCCGTTATCGCGGATTTTCTTCTTTTGCTCGTAGTCAAATCCACTCTGAAAGTAGACCGGCTTATCGGGAAGGCCATAAAATCGCTCGGCGATCCAGTCCAGAGACGCAAACATATTGCCAAATCCCGGTTCGTCCATAGGACGAGACTGATCACTCCAGCACAAGATGTCCTTGCTGAGCCAACCGCTGCCGGAGCGGGCCGTGGAAAAGATCCAAATGCTATTGTTCTCCAAACTGCGCAACAGCCGGTCTTTCTGGGCGTAAAATACCCTGACAAAAAAGCGGGGGGCTTCCGGGCCGCCGGAAATCAATCGTGCCGATATGGTCAGTAAGTTGCTTTCTTCGAAAAGAAGCTGCGTTGAGACAAAAACCTGATGCCTTTGGGTAAAATTACGAAATGTCTTCTTGCCAACTGTCTCACCTCTGAGAGACAGCTCCACCTCGTACAGATATTCCGGGCGTTCCGGAAATATGGGTGCGTAGAGATCAACCGCCAGCTCGGTAAAATTCCCATGCGTCCTGGCAGGAAGGTCGAACAGAGACGGCACCAGAAGTTCGGCGGATTGCACAAAGCCCCAGGTCTTCGGAGCGAGGCCACCATCTAAATCGGTAGATCTTATTTCTACCCAGACATCAGGTGAAGGGGCAGGGACGGAAGTATCCCGATCGAGCGGCCGGATACGAATCGTCCTAGGCTCATGGTCGACATCCATCAAAACCTCAGCTGCCTTCAAAAGGAGGGGCCAAAAAAGTCCAACCTGATTTCGTGGTTAGGACCGGGGCCGAACCAACGGGGCCACGGTTACAAAATCGCTTCCCCCGATCGGGTTCGGCGCAGCAGTTATAGCAGATGCGGCTGGCGAATTGAAACTCCCTTCTAACCTATCGTGCCGAAATCGAGTAATTGCTCACCTGGGGGGAGGCTAACCTTGCGGTGGCCGCCCGTCCAGCCCACTGCAATTCCGTCGATGGCTTTCCCGATTTTCCTTGACACGGTCATGGGTGGTTCGATTCTAGCCGGGGGGTGATCGATGCCCCTGACCTGACCAAGCTGAGCCACGCCGAGAAGGATGCGCTGATCCTGGCGCTATTGCGGCAGTTGGCTGCCGCCGAGGCGCGGATCG
>CAITIX010000337.1 GCA_903892565.1 uncultured Acidobacteriia bacterium | reverse complement strand
GTCCGGGGATACATCCGCTCGGTTCGCGCAAGTGTATCCCCGGGCTCACGCCTGGGGTTCTACCCGCGCTCAATACTTCGGCAGAATCCGCACGGCGTTCTCGCGATCGATGCCCCGCAGTTCATCCTGCGTGAATCCGCAGGTCAGCAATCCGTCGGCGATGCCCTTAATCCCTGCTTGTCCTCCGAACGGGTAATCCGATCCGAACACAATCTGCGACGCGCCAGCCAATCGCGCGATTCCCTGCATCAGCACTGGATTCGTAGATCCCGCCGTGTCGTAGAAGAATCGGCGGATGTGATGCAGATGCGAATTCACCGGCGCGGGAGCCGCGAGTTGTGCCGCGCTGATTCCTCCCACAATGCGGCTGGCCACGCCGATCAGAGCGCCTCCCGCATGGGACCAGATGAACTTGCAATTGGAATAGCGCGTCGCCGCGCTCGGTTCGCGCGATCCCGCTCCGGCCATTCCCGGCCCGCCTTCCGAGAGAACGCTCATGATGCTGCGCGAGGTATCCACCAGCCATTCGAGTGTCACCGGATTCGCATTCGCCAGATTGTGGCAGCAAGCCGCGTCCGTCGGATGCGTGTAGACGATCGCATTGCGGCGGTTCAGCTCCTCGAACACCGGAGCCAGTTTCTTATCGCCCAGCCAGATATCGCCATAGCTCGTGAGCAGCCCCACGCCATCGCAATGCAGCGTATCGAAGCCGTAGGCGATTTCCCTCAAGCTGGCATCGATGTCGGGAAGCGGCAGCGTAATGAACGATCCGAAGCGGCCCTTGTGATCGCTGCTCAAACGCGCCGCGTATTCGTTCATCTCGCGCGAGAGCGCGATGGCCTGGTCGCGCTCAATGCGGAAATCGTCGCCCAGCCAGACGCCCGGCGTGGAGCACGACAGGAACGCCGTCTGCACCTCGGCCTGATCCATGGCCTCCAAATCTTTTTCGACGCTCCACGGCTGGAACGTATCCCATCCCTGCCGCTTCACTTCCGCGATGCGCTTCTTGTAACCGGGAGACGCGAAGTGATGATGCAGGTCGAGTCTCCGATGCGGAGGCAGCGGTTTCGGCTCCTGCGAGAAAATCTTTTCGGAGAGAAGCCCCGTGGCTCCGAGCGCAGCGGCGCCAGTTAAGAAATCACGGCGGGTGCCCGACAAGCGAGGCAACAAGCGATGAAATGAGATGCGAGAGTCCATGTCTCGCCAGTATCCTTGGAGCTATGTTTTATGTCAAGTGCGGCACCGATGACTACGCCGCCGCCAGACGAATATCCACCGCTAACCCCTTTGGCTGGCGATTTCTGCAGCGCACGGTTCCCCGGCATGCTTCCACGCAGGACTTTACGATCGCGAGGCCGAGTCCCGCGCCGCCCGTTTCCCTGGTGCGCGCGAACTCCGGACGATGGAACGGCGCGAATACTTCCTCCAGCGCTTCTTCCGGCAATCCAGGGCCACTATCCGCCACCGTGATCACAATGCCGTCGTTTTCGCTATTGGCGGTGATCTGAATAGGACCATAAGCTCCGGCATAACGCACGCTATTGCGAATCAAATTGGAAAACGAACGCAGTAAATATTCGGGATCCGCCAGCACGCGCAGCGTCTCGTCCACGTCCACTTGTATATTGCTTCCCGGCGTCGATTCGCGAGCCACCGCCTTACGCGCCGTTTCCGCCACGCTCACGGAGATCCTTTGTACATCGGCCGGATGCATGCCAGCCTTGGAAAACGTGAGCAGCTCCTCCACCAGCGCCGACATGTGTTCCACCTCTTCGCGCACGTCTTTGACGTGTTCCAGATTCTCGTCGCCGGTACGCTGCTCCAAAACGCCGAGCGCAAAATTGATGCGTGCAATGGGAGAGCACAGCTCATGCGCGATGTCTCCCAGAAAGCGCTTCTGGCCTTGCACGAATCCCGAGAGCCGTCCCGCCATTTGATTCACGGCCGCGCCCAGTTGCCCCAGCTCATCCGTTCGATCCGCAGTGACATGGACATCAAAATGTCCTTCGGCAATGTGCCCCGCGGCCTGCGTGACCTGCAGTAAGCTCCGCATCAGACGCCGGATCAGCGGCACCCAGCACGCCACCGAAATCAGCACGACAATCAACAGAACCAGGCCGACCAGGGAGAGATCGAGAAAGTATGCATTGCCCAGCAGCGATTCCGATCTTAGAATCAGCACTCCAGGAAGCGGATTGCCGTCCGGACTGCCAATCGGAATACGCACGCCCATCCAGTAACGCGTAGGACTGCGTGTGGTCACGAAAAAAGATTCGTTCAAGGCGCTCTGCACGGTGCGCACATGAACAATGGGTGGCAGCAATTCCTGCGGACCGGCCACCACCACGCCGTTCCGGTCATACAAACCGAACGTGACACCCGCGGCGCGCGAATGCTTCTCTAATAACTCATCGCGCTGTTTCTCCGGAGTGTTCATCAACTCCAGCGCCAGCAGGCGAGCATCGGCCAAGACGCGATCGCGCGTGGGCGCGAGCAGCAGTGAGCTCAAATTCTGCAACTGCACGCCCGCCAATCCCACCAGCGTTGCGCCCAACAGCAGCAGATTTAATAACGCAAGCGAGAGGATTTTTGTCGAAAGAGAAATCCGCAGCTTCATCCCGACACATCCTCCTGCTTCAGTAGCATATAACCCGCCGAGCGCACCGTCTGAATAAAGCGCGGCGATTTCGGATCGTCCCCCAGTTTCTTGCGAAGAGAAGAAATGTGCACGTCCACCGAGCGGTCGAACGCTTCAAAATCCCGATCGCCGATTTCCGCCAGTAAGTGTTCGCGCGTCTGTACGCGTCCGCATCCCCGCGCCAGGCACAGCAGCATTTCGAACTCCACTGGAGTGAGCGTCAGCGGTTGTCCATCAAGCGATGCGGAGCGCGCGTCGGGATCCACCCACAACGGTCCTACAACGACAGGTGCCGATCGCGATCCGCGATTCTCCGCCACCGTGATTCTCGATCTGCGGATCACGGCGCGCAGCCGAGCGAACAATTCGCGCGTGGAAAACGTCTTCGGCAAATAATCGTCCGCGCCGATCTCGAGCCCCGCGATCCGATCCGCCGCGTCGCCCAAGCCCGTTAGCATCAAAACCGGCACGGAGGATTTCTCGCGCAGCTTCTTTAATAGGTCGAAGCCGTTCATGCCGGGCAACATCACGTCCAGAATGATGGCGTCAAACGGTTCGGCTAGAGCTTTGGCTAACCCTTCCGGACCAGTATGAACGGTCGCCAGTTGATACCCCAGCGGCTCCAGATAAGCCTTCACCAGGCGGCAG
>CAITIX010000336.1 GCA_903892565.1 uncultured Acidobacteriia bacterium | reverse complement strand
GCCGGTCCCTGTATCGGGACGCGTATTCGACGCAGACGATATCGCCCATTTGGTGGATTCCTCACTCGACTTTTGGCTCACCACCGGACGATTTGCGGAATCCTTTGAACGCGACCTTGCGAAGTTCCTGGACGTACGAGAAGCGATCCTGTGCAACTCCGGCTCGTCGGCAAACCTGCTCGCGCTCTCTGCCCTCACGTCTCCCAAGCTCGACCGCAGGCTGACGACGGGCGATGAAGTGATCACAGTCGCCACCGGGTTTCCGACGACATTGAACCCGATTCTCCAGAACGGGCTCATCCCCGTGTTTCTGGATGTCGACATCGGAACCTACAACATAGATGTGAGCGTATTGGAGGACGCGATTGGACCGCGGACTCGTGCGATCATGGTCGCCCATACGCTAGGGAACCCTTTCAATCTCGACGCCGTGACGGAGATCGCAAAACGCCGCGGGCTATGGCTGATTGAAGACAACAGCGACGCGCTCAGTTCGACGTATCGCGGCAAATTTACGGGAACATTCGGCGATCTCGCGAGCGTCAGTTTTTATCCCGCCCATCACATCACGATGGGAGAAGGCGGGTGCGTCCTCACGTCGCAACCTAGCTTGAGAACGCTGGTCGAATCGTTCCGCGATTGGGGCCGCGATTGCTGGTGCGCGCCGGGCTGCGCCAATACCTGCGGAAAACGCTTCGATTGGCAGGCCGGTGAATTGCCCCACGGCTACGATCACAAATATATTTACTCGCACATTGGATACAACTTGAAGCTGACGGATATGCAGGCTGCCGTGGGCGTTTCGCAACTGAAGAAATTGCCCGTGTTTTCGGATGCCAGAAGAAGGAATTGGCGAGTTTTATCCGAGGGGCTGAAGCGTTTTGAGGAGTTCCTTATACTTCCGGTCCCCACGCCCGGGAGCGATCCCGCATGGTTCGGGTTTGCTCTCACCGTCCGGGATGGCGCGCCTTTCAAGCGTGATGATTTGATTCGCCATTTGGAAGGACGCAAAATCGGTACGCGCCTCCTGTTCGGCGGAAATCTGCTGCGTCAGCCAGCGTATCTAAATATCCCGCGCCGCGTCATCGGAAATTTGGAGAACAGTGACCAGATCATGATGAATAGCTTCTGGATCGGCGTATATCCGGGACTGACTCCTGAAATGCTCTCCTACGTGGTGGAATCTTTTGGCGATTTCTTCCGGGAGTTTATCACCGTTTAACGGTTTCTTGAGAGCATCGCCGTAGTGACGGAAGTCGCCTTTCTATGGTCGGCCTTGCGGTGGGTGTCGCCATCATACACCGGGTCGAGCTTTGCGAGCGGGATGATCAGTGTCTACGAGACCCTGCGTAACGTATCGTCGGGAACTAGCCCCATGGGGAGTGCCCGCAATTTTGTGTAATTGTCCTTCCTGGTAACATTGCCCGTCGCCATTACGGGTGTTTGACACGAATGTGACACGAACCGGCCTCGTGAGTAGCTCCAAATTGCGAGGCCGAAATGTTGAGCGATAAGGCATAGGCGGTTCATACCGCAATTGCTATATCCGTTCGCGATCTTTTAGTCGCATAGTTGTCTTGTGAGGCAATGTTCAGAGAGCAGCGAAGTCGATCACGGCCGCCCGCGGCACACTGAGCTTGGCCACTTGCGTCATCTTGCCGGTATTGCCGTCCAACACGAAGGTCACGACCTCGTTCGATTCCGGATTACACACGAAGAGAAACTTTCCGGAGGGTTCAATATTAATTTCGCGCGGTCCTTTCGGCCCGGTTTTTACAACCTCGACTCGAGTCAGGCGACCCGTTCCTTCGTCGATCGCGAAGACGGCGACGCTATCGTCCCCGCGATTCGCACTGTACACGAATTTCGCATTCGGATGGATGCGAATATCCGTAGGCGACGTCCGTGGTCCAGAATATCCGTCGGGAACTGTGGCGATCGTTTGGATGGGGCGCACATCACCATTATTCGAATCGAAAGAGAATGACGATACGCTAGCTTCGCGTTCGTTCGTCATAAAGAAATACGGCGCGCGCGGATGTACTGCGAAATGCCGCGGGGCTTTCCCGGGAGGCGTCCCGAACGACTTGGCTTTAAGCTCACGCGAGTTCGGATCGAACGGATAAACGTAAATGTGGTCGTACCCGTTGTCGGAAGCTATGATCCAACGTCCCGTGCGATCGAAAACCACGGAATGACATGCGGCCCCCGGACCGGTCTCCGATAAAGGCCGTTGCTCAAAAACAGAAACATCGCACGCCGGCTCCAGCGAGCCGTCCGGCTTCACGGGGAATAGCGCTACGGTTCCATCATCGGTAGGACTCTCAATGTAGGGAACGCCGTTCTTCTTCTTGATCACGGCGATCTTGTTCACCGCGCCGTGATTTGCCACGATGACGCGGGAGTTCGTCTTGTCAATGATGACCGCCGTGGGGTTGCCCCCCATCGAGGGCATGGAATTCAAGTAACGCAGCGAACCGTCCGGATTGATGGCGAACGCCGCCACACCGCCGCCGGCGCCCGCTTTGCCGCTGAGGTTCGGAGTTACATTGATGCTGTAGAGAAAACGGTGATCCGCGGAGACGCACATACCATCGCTGTTCAAGTCATCCACTTCAGATCCGGTCTTGCTCACTTCGGTCAAGGTACCGTCGGACATATTTACCCGGAACACGTTGATGCCGCCTTCTTTGCCGGGCGGTCCATTGAAGCCGCCGGTCGTGTGCCTGCCGACATACGCGAAGAGCTGCTTGTCCCCGGGCTTCTGCTGAAAAGCGCTGAGCCTTGCCGCGGCCAATGCTATACCGGATGCCCCTAAAAATCCACGCCGCGATGTGTCTTGTTTCATAACTTCGCCTCCTCTTTCGGTCGGTGACTTAATCCTGTGTTGTCTTCTGTTCTTTACTCGCTTCGAACATGCAACGAATAGCGACTGTGCTGCGCGTTTGCCGGATCTACCACCCGGGCCAGCCCGCGCTTGTGTTCAGGACGATATTACCTCGACGCTTCGGACGCTCGCTTGGGCAGCGAGTCGGCCCACGGATTCAACTCAAGTCGCACATTGTCCGGATCTGCTACGTAGGCTGCATAAACGTGACTTGGCGCCGAAAACCACGCCACGGTGACGGAGCCCGGCAAGGAAGCTGATAACGAATTATAAACTGCAGCCATCTGACCGACGACAGCAGAATCGTAAAGTTTCGTAAACCAGCTAGCG
>CAITIX010000335.1 GCA_903892565.1 uncultured Acidobacteriia bacterium | reverse complement strand
TCAGAGAGCATCGATTGAATCGGAGTGATGCAGGTTTCTATTCTACGAGCCTGGAATCCCCGCCAGATCCGCTCAATTCATCGGCGGCTAGAGCCCGTTGGGAAACGCGCCCTAGCCGTCCGCAACGTCTTCTTTTCACGCAGGCCGTATTGCGTCCCAATGCGGACCCGAGCCGCGACCAGAGGCAGCGGTTCAACTCACGAATCTTGCCCCGTACTATTTCAAGTGCTGCGTGTCCTTCTCATTCTCCGCGCAGAACGACTCAATCAAATCCGTATCCGGCAACAATCGCAAATTGAATTTCGCCGTAACCGCCTTGGTATACATCTGCGGATCGTCCACCGTAATCTGCAACTCCGTGCGACCGAAATCCACGCGATGAAAACGCTCCGTGATCTTCATCTGTTCGCTGTGCGGATGGCCGAATGCATCCAGCCAGCTTTTGTCAGTGAACCCGGTTGTATCCACCACCAGCGTGTCGCCTTCCCACCGGCCCACCGAGTAACCGAGCCACGTCGGCTGCGGATCCGGCGTATGCTTGCGCCCATCCGTATAGATCTGCCGATGGCTCATGTTCTCTTCGTACAAAACGTAAATGACACCCGGCGACTGCACGATTTTGGAAGGGCTTGGATTCGTGTCCACCATCGGCATCCCCCAGGGCGCGCAATGCACCGCCGGATGATCCTTCCCCATGCCCGCCGCCCGCGCCCGGAAAATTGCCGCGCCGGCCGGCGTCATCGGCGCGTTCTCGAACGAATAATCCGCCAGCAGATTGAGGAAGTAGAGCGGCGGATCATCCTCGCCCAAGCCATTCACGCCACCGTCTAAGAAGCGAGCCAATTGCTCGCGCGGAGCGCCCTCGGGCTCCCAGATGCCGGATAGATCGGGATGTCCGTCCTTCGCGCGCGGAGCCTTCGCCGCAAGATTTGGCTTGCCGTCGCGCGTGCGCGGAATCGAAGCGTCACGATAATTCGTCCACTGTGCGGACGCGCAGCAAGACCCGACGGCGAGCAGCAGAACCGCTCGCAGCCAGAGAGAGATCGATCGACGAGTCAGGTTGGCCTCCGTTTGATGGCGCGAAGAGCGAGCATGACTCCGATTCTATAATGCGCCTTGTTTCGATGAACGCCCGCGCGGCGACTTAATCGCCTGAAACGCCTTCCATCCGCGCGCTGGCTTCGATCATCTCTAAAATGTGGCGCGGAGGTTCCGGATCATGCTCGCGCGTGGTCGGCAGCGGGCCGCCCGTCGTGAAATATTGCGTTCCGGCGACCATGAGTTTTTCCGCCGGGAAGCGCGTCAAAACTTCGTGGCCCGTTTCCGTGACGACGATTTCCTCTTCGATGCGCGCGGCCGTATAGCCATCCTTCGACGGCCAGAAGGTTTCGAGCGCGAACACCATGCCGGGCTTCAGCTCATACGAATGCTCCAGCGAAACCAAGCGGCTGATGACCGGCTTTTCCCAAATCGCCAGGCCGATGCCGTGGCCGAATTGCAGCGCGAACGCGGCTTCTTCGTTGGGGAATCCGAACTCCTGCGCCTTGGGCCACACCGACGCAATTTCCGCCGTCGTCCGACCTGGCTTGATGAGCGCAATCGCCGCATCCAGATAATCGCGGCAACGGCGATACGCGTCGTTCAGCGCATGCGAGCCGTACCCGATGGTAAACGTTCGGTAATAGCACGTGCGATATCCCATGTACGAGTGCAAAATATCGAAGTAGATGGGATCGCCCGGGCGCAGCGCGCGATCGGAAAACACGTGCGGGTGCGGGCTGCAGCGCTCGCCGGAAATGGCGTTGACGCCTTCCACGTATTCCGAACCCATGTCGTAGAGCACTTTGCTCGCAAGGCCGACCGCTTGGTTTTCCTGGACGCCGGGACGCAGAAAGCGATAGAGCTCTTCATAGGCGGCATCCACCATGCCGGCGGACTGATTGAGCAGCGTGATCTCGTCCTGCGTCTTGATCATGCGGATGTTGGACATTAACTGCTGGCCGTCCACCACCTTGACGCCCAGCTTCTGCAGCGCAAACAAAATCGGCGGCTCGATCACATCGATGCCGACCGGCTCATTCTGCAGTCCGCGCATTTCAAGCTCGACCTTGATCTTCATCGCCACGTTTTCGGCGCGGCCCATCTCGGGCGACATCGCTCCGCGCAGCAAAGATATGCCGGGACGCGAACGATCCCCCAGCCACGGGCAATTCAGCTGGTGATGCTTCGCCGCGGAGCCGAAATCCCATAGGATGGGCTCGTCATTCTGCGGCAGCAAGGCAAAGCGGCTGATTTTATCCTGAGCCCAGGTGCCGATATGCGTCGCGGTGAGATACCGGACGTTGTTCATATCGAAGCACAGCACCGCGCCCATTTCGGATTTGGCCAACGCGTCTTTGGCGCGCGCCAAGCGCTCGGTGCGGAGGCGGTCAAAATTGACGCGCTGCTCCCAATCCACTCCCATCGTTCCGAAACTCTTAATCGCCATATTGCTACCTCCACCTCACTGACAAGAATTTATTTGACTAAACCTGTCTCTACGCCAGACATGCGCGCGAGCGCTTCAAAAAGAATTGCAAAATCGAGCTTGCCCAAGCCCATGCCCCGCGCCGCGGTCAGCATTTCGTTGGTCACCGACGTGGTCGGCATCGGGACATCCAGCTGACGCCCCAGTTCGAGCGCGAGCAGCATATCCTTCTGCATCATGGAAACGTCGAACCACACTTCGTCGATCAGCTTTAAAACGAATGGCCCACGATACTGCACCATCGGCGATGCAATCACGCTATGCGTGAGAACTTCCACCGCCACCTCGCGCTTGATGCCGCTCTTTTCGGCGATCAAGACGCCTTCGGAAAACGCCAGCATCTGGACGGCAAGACTCAAGTTGGTGGCGATCTTCGTGACCAGCGCCAGCCCGTTTTCGCCCACGTACGTGACCTTCGGACCGACGTCGCCGAGCACACCCTTCACTCTTTCGAACGTCTCCGGACGCCCACCTACCATCACCGAAAGCTTGCCCTGCTGCAGCGTCAGCACGCTGCCAGAGACGGGTGCGTCCACCATATCGGCGCCTTTTGCGCGCACGGCATCGGCCAGCTTGCGGCTTACCGCCGGGCTCACCGTGCTCATGTCGATGAACAGTTTGCCCGCTTTTGCCCCCGCCAGAATTCCATCGGGACCTTCAAACACTTCCTGCACGGCCGCAGAATTCGTGACCATCGAAAACGTGATGTCGCAGGCCTCGGCCACCTCGCGCGGCGAGTCCGCCCACTTCATGCCTTTATCGATCAGCCACTGCGCCTTGGACTTGGTGCGATTGTAGCCGGTAACGGAATGGCCCTTCTCCAGCAAGCGGGCAACCATGTTGCCGCCCATCACACCTAAACCCACGTAGCCAAGATTCGCCATGATTGTTCGTTACGCCCCTTCCATTCTAACGACCGAGCAACTAAAGACCGAGCAACAAAATACCGAGAAGGTACAGTTTAGCAAAGCTTCGCCGACGGCGATTCCACGACATCCCACAGAATGAACAGGAAATTGGCCTCGCCCCGCCCCGATTTCGCTAAGCCTCGGCCGCAAGCGCCACTTCGCTGGGTTTTTCCAGATTGCGTTGCAGCATTTCGCCAGTGACTTCGTTCTCCCAACGGGCGACGACCAATGTCGCAATACCGTTGCCAAGCATGTTGACCACCGCGCGCATCATGCTCATGAAGCGATCAATCCCCAGGATCAGTGCCATGCCAGCCACGGGAATCGTCGGGATCACTTGCAGCGTCCCCACCAGCGCAATGAATGCCGCACCTTGTACGCCGCTCGCGCCCTTCGAGGTCAACACCGCAACGGCGAAGATCGCCAATTCCTGCGAAATCGATAATTGCGTATGCGTCGCGCGGGCCACGAACAGCGCCGCAAGCGTCATATAGATACTGGTCCCGTCCGTATTGAACGTGTACCCGGTCGGCACAACCAGGCCGACGAGCGCAGGAGAACAACCGAGCCGTTCCATTTTCTCCATCAGCGTCGGCAGCGCGGGCTCGGAAGAACTGACGGCAATCGTCAACAGGATCTCTTCCTTTATATAAGCGAGGTATCGAAACACGCTGAATCCCGCCAAGCGGCAGATGATGCCGAGGATCACGATGACAAATAAGATGGACGTCGCATAAAACGTCGTGACGAGCGCCGCCAGCGGCCGGAGCGATCCAATGCCGAACTTGCCAATGGTGAACGCCATCGCGCCAAATGCTCCGATCGGTGCCGCCCGCATGACAATATTAACGATGCCGAAAACTCCGTTCGTCAGCGCCTGGATCAAATCGACCAGCGGCTTGCACTTCGGTCCGGCCATGGAGAGGGCGAATCCAAAGAGCATCGCGACAAAGACCACTTGCAGGATATCGCCTTTGGCGAACGCGTCCACAACGGTTGTGGGAATAATATGCAGCACGAAATCCGCAGCGCTTTGCGCCTTGGCCTGCCCGGCATAGGCGGCCACGGCCTTGGCATCGAGCTGCGCCGGATCCACCGTGAAACTGCCCACGGTATCCACCAGGTGGCCGACGATCATGCCCGTCAGCAACGCCATGGTCGAGACGATTTCAAAGTACAGCAGCGCCTTGCCGCCGACGCGTCCCACCTTCTTGATGTCCTGCATGCCCGCGATGCCCGAAACCACGGTGCAAAAAATGACAAGCGTGATGATCATCGTAATCAAGCGGATGAATCCGTCACCTAACGGCTTCATGGCCGCGGCCTGCGCGGGCGCGACGTAGCCGAAGATGATCGCAAGGACGATGGCGATCATGACCTGCGTAGTCAGATCTGTGTACCAGGGCTTTTTAGCGGCAGTCGGTTTACTCATGGGATGGTCGCTGTTTTGACTCGGCTAGCTTGTCTCGATTCCTTTGCGTCGATCTATCGTACTTGGGAATACAGAAGACTGCAAGGTGCGCGGTACTCATGTGTCGCTAGTATGTGATCTGTCCGGT
>CAITIX010000334.1 GCA_903892565.1 uncultured Acidobacteriia bacterium | reverse complement strand
TGCAGGCTCCGCATTGGGCGATGCCGCAGCCGTATTTCGTGCCGGTCATGCCGAGCACATCGCGCAAGACCCACAGCAGAGGCATCTCCGGCGATGCGTCCACTGTCTGTGCTTTGCCGTTTAGCGTGAACTTGATAGATGCCATAGGTTGTCCTCCCGGGTAAGCGGGCCCCCTCGTGTTGCTCGGCCCTGATTAGAATACAACGGTTGCGGCCCGGTTGAAACCATTAGGATTTACGACCATGGATTTAAGCTAGGAATTTGGGGTCAACGCCAGCCTAAGGAGATTGGACAATGGGCACCTTCTCGGCTGAGGGAAGGGTGTTCTATCGTAGTACTTCCCAGCAGCGACGCATCTGGCCGCGCCTGAGCGCCGAATCACTAGTGTTTTCCCGCCCCAACCATATGGACTCGAAGGACTTGACAGTGAGTATTAGTACCGTAAAAGATCTTAATCCGACGGGTCGAGCTCCATGTACAGCTCTACCGCACGATGTTATTCACAAACTGGAAAGAACATAATTGTATGAGATCTAAAATTTGGGGAGCGGCTGGCGTGATGGCCATCGCGCTCGTAACGGCTACTTCGTCTTTCGGCGCTACGGCCAATGTGCTCGGTACCGATGATATTTACGCTGCGGGTGGTAACTCCGTTGCGTCCGCCGCAGGCGGCACAACGCCCGCCAGCATCGCCCTTGGCACCGCGACCAGCGTAACATTCAGCGGCGCCTCTGGAACCGTCTGTCTCGCCACTGCTGGTACGACCACTTGCTCGAACGCCAATGGAATTGGCGGCAATCAGACGTCCAGCAACGCTGGTCTGAACTTCTTCTCTGGAATCCCAGCGATTACGAATGCGTCGGGCTATTTGACGGGCGTGTTCTTTTCGACGCCGTCGGGTTCTGCGCCCGGCCAAGTTTCAACGGCCATCCCGAGCACCTTGACTCCGGCACTGAACCAGGTTTTCATCATTGGCAGCGCCACGAATACGTTCACCGTTCCGGGTGGCGCCACCTCGTTTGCGCTTGGTATTTCTGATGCCTGCGGCTACGCCGGATCGCCTAGCTGCTACGCCGACAATACGCCGGGTACGGCATTCACGGTGACCTACACCTTGAACCTGCCCGTCGTGAATAACACTCCGGTGCCGCCCTCGATTCTGTTGACCCTCATCGGTCTGGCGTGCGGCGCCATGTATCTGGGCTTCAACGGCCTGGGTGCTTCCAGGCGCGCTTAAGTAGTTTTTGACGGGCACATCGCTTCCGTCAGTTCATTCCTGTTTTGTGAAAGTGTACGCTCCGTGGGCTTCCCATCCAGCACGGAGCGTATACTCGCGTCTGGACATGCTTTAGAAATCTCCGAATCGGGCAGCCTGTGCTCGCGTTTCATCGACGAAATCCTATTGCGCGTAGCGCCCTTACATAACTAGACCAGTCATCACCAGAGCACCCGTTCCGCAAAGGCCCACCATGTCATTCCTCATGCCCTCCATTTTCTTGGGCCACGGCAGCCCCATGAACGCCCTTGCGGATAACCCATACACCAGGGAGTGGGCTGCTCTGGGGATCCGCATTCCCCGTCCGCGCGCCATCCTCTGCATCTCCGCTCACTGGTACACCAACAGCACTGCCGTCACGATCTCAACAGCCCCCCGTACCATCCATGATTTCGGCGGCTTCCCGCGCGAGCTCTATCTGGTGCATTACCCCGCTCCGGGAGATCCTCAGCTTGCCGAGCGCGTCCGCCAGTTGCTCACGCCCGTGCCCACCGCGCTCGACGAAAATTGGGGCTTGGACCACGGCACATGGTCCGTCTTAAAACATATGTATCCCGATGCCGACATCCCCGTTGTGCAGTTGAGTATCGACGCCACCAAGCCGCCTGCCTTCCACTACGAAATCGGACAACGCCTCGCGCCGCTTCGCGAGGACGGAGTCCTCATTCTTGGCTCAGGCAATGTGGTGCACAATCTGAGTGCCTTCATTTGGGGAAGACAAGGCGGGAACCTGGGCGACACGGCGGATCTCTTCGATGCTCGCGTGCGTGAACTGATTACCGCGCGCGACAACCAGTCGCTGATTCATTACGACACTTTGGGGCCCGAGGCGGCTTTCGCCATCCCCACACCCGACCACTACTACCCTTTGCTCTACACCCTGGGCGCAGGAAAAGCGGATGACCTCATTCAGTTCCCTGTAGGCGGCATCGCGGGCGGAGCAATCTCAATGCTCGCGGTGCAAATCGGCTAAGCTCCTGCGGAAACTATTCTGCCGTTGTTCCCTTCAGTAGGCTGATGAGATAGAGCAGGACGCCGGCAATCACCAGTGGACATCCCACGCCGAGAAAGGCGATAAACGCCAACGGAGAGACCACCAGGAACGTGCCCAACTGCACGAGAAGGCCACATCCCGTAAGGATGCTTGCCCAACGAATTTTGCGTTCGATACTTGTCATCGTATTGGGAGCTCGCGGCGCCTAGTGACCGTCGGCGCTTGCGGCTGTTTCCTTCCAAAACTTCGCGTCTTTCAAGTCGCCCACTTCGTGGATGATGTCGTGGCACTTGCTCGAAGTGCAGGAAAGCTGGTTGGTCTTGATCTTTTCCAACTCATCAGGCGTTCTCTGATGCGCCTTCTGCTCTTCGAATTTTCGTCCACCCAAGTGACAGTGCAAGCACTCGCGATTATTGAACGGCGTATAGAGCTTGATATCCTCGGGCTTCGGCACGGTGCCGAAATACTGGATCGCCAGGTGCCGCAGGCCGTGGATCTTCGCGTTCACCGTGCCAAACATCGAATAGTCCGCGTGGCAGGCGTAACACGCACGATCGCGCGGCACGCGGTTGTTCTGAAAATGCGCCGCCGGGATGTAGCTTGGATCGTCCACAAGTAAGGACTTCCCATAGTCCGCCATCACATGGCAAGACAAACAGAACTCGCGCGTCTGCGCGCGATCCATTTGCTCGTTGAACCCCGACCAAACAGCCACGACCGGAAGCACCAGCAACGCCACGAACGCCAGCATCTTTCCTTCGCGTGAGCGCGTAAGCTCCGCGCGCACACCAATGAAAAGCGCCAGCGCCGTCGCGATTGCGATGGAGGAAATGATAACCGCAGTGGGCATGTTTACTTTGCCAAACTCCGGAAGTACTCCACGACGCCCTTCATCTGATCCTTCGATAGTTCCTTGCCGAAACCGTCCATATCCTGGCCCTTACCGTCCGCGACGATCTTTTCCATCTCCGCCGCCGAAACTTTCCCTGCGGCGGTTTTCACGTCCGTCACCTTCAGCTTCTTGCCCTTGGCGGTTTTCGCCATTCCATCGGGACCATGGCAGGTCGCGCACTTATCCAAGAAAAGATCTTTGGGATCTTTCTGTGCGAATGCCGCCAACGCAGCCAGCAAAAACAGTCCTGTGCCCAGGGCTGCCTTCTTCACGATTCCATTCGTCATCTTTATGGCCTCTCTCTTTCTCAAGTCTCAACTTCCCAAGTCTAAACTGCACTCACTAAAACGCTCGCGTCCATGCGATCGTCAACATGTTCGCACTGAAATTATTTCCCGGAATGATCTGTTCCAGCAAGTACGTCCTCTGCAGCTGCGCCGTCATCCGGCCCCACCGCGGGAAGTCGTAGAACAGGGCTCCCGAAGCGTACGGGAAACTCTGCGGACCGTAATTCGGAGGCTCACCCGCGATCTGTGCCGATCCCGTCGTCCTCACGAAGTTCCCGCTGAAGTTCAATCCAAAGCGCTTCACGTGTTCGATCCTCAGGCCGCCCGTCCAAATTCGATTGACGGTTTGATCGATGATCGCCAGATTGGTGATCGGCGCCGTACCACGCAGGAAGTTGGCGAAATCCGAGGAATAAAAGCTGTCGTAGCTGAAGCCCGCATAAATCGCCACCTTTGGATGGATGTCGTAGTTCACGGTGCCGGAGTTCGTGCGCACCGTGCTGCGGTAGTCGCTCGCCAACAGCGTCCGATTGCGGATCACCGTCGTATCCTCCACGTATAACTTTTCCGTCGGGCGGTATCGAACAATCACGCGCCCACCGACATCAATGTGTGGCGTAATTGCCGTGTACGACGTGCCATTCGTGATCTGCTCGATATCGCCGCGCACCGTGAACTTCTTCGATGGCTCATAGTGCAAGCTCAGTACGGGCCACGCCGTTTTCACGCGCCTTGTGCGCGCCGGATCCGTGATGCCGTTTTCCATCATCAGGATGTCGCTTTTCATCAGTCTCACGCCCGCGCGGACCAACAGTGCCGACGACGGCGTAAATGCCATATTCAGATCCAACGTGCTGACGCCGATCCACCATTGATCCAATTCTGTCCCCGCGGACACTACGCCCGCATTCAGGCTATTGAACGTCGCGTTGCTATTCACATGGAAGCGCGAGTAGCGATAGTCCGCCAGAATGTCCCACCACTCTTTTACGCGATACGTAAAGCCCTGGTCGATCACATTGTTCGGCTCCGTATCATTCGCCCGTGATGACATTGAGAAGGTATAAGGCGCATCCACCGTAGCCGAAGTCGTGCGCGCGATGCCGCTCGCCGTGAAATCCAGCGACGCGGGGCCGCTATAGCGATAAAACAAATAGCTGCCGCGTGCTTCCAGATCCTTCGTCAGTTTCCCTGTATAAGAAAACTCGCTGACAGGCGTCGACAGTTTTCGATAATCCGTCCACGTCGCCGTGCTTAAAGGCTCGTTCCTTGTGGTCGGATCGTCCACATTGATGCTCAGTTGGCCTGGACCGAGATTCGTGCCTGGGACGGTATCGCTGAATCTTTGGTACCCCAGCTTGTAATGCAATGCCCAACTGCGGCGCGTATAGTCGATGCCGCCCGTCACCCGATTCGACTCTTCATTCACCGGCGCCACCAAATAGAATGCATCTCGCGGCCGGCCCATTTTCGGGGAGTGACCACGATCGTGGCCAAGCTGTTCAACATCGTGCGCCCCGATCTTGCCGTGTTCGGCCAGAAGGACGCGCAGCAGGTGGCGGTGATCAAGAAGATGGTCAACGACCTCCACTTCTGTGTCGACATCGTGACGGCCCCGACGGTGCGCGAGCCGGACGGACTGGCCATGAGCTCGCGCAACCGGTTCCTGACCACGACCCAGCGGGGGGAGGCGCTCGTCATTTCCCAGGCGCTGCACAAGGCGAAGGAAATGGTCGATGGCGGGATGCGCAACGGCGACCGGCTGATCGCGGAGGCCACCCACCATATGGGAACCCGGCGCCGCGTCCGGGTCATCTATGCCTCCCTCGTCGACCGGTGCACGATGGAGCCGGTCCGGGAGGTGATCCCCGGCAAGGCCATGCTGGC
>CAITIX010000333.1 GCA_903892565.1 uncultured Acidobacteriia bacterium | reverse complement strand
TTGCCGAGCAGGTTTGCTTGCGTGCCGCTGCCGCTTCGAATCCCCACATGAGATTCATGGCCGTGCGCTTCGGCAATGTACTCGGATCCAATGGCAGCGTGATTCCCCGATTCCGGGCCCAGATCGCCGCCGGTGGACCGGTGACGGTGACGCATCCTGAAATGCGGCGCTTCTTTATGACCATACCCGAGGCCGCGCAACTGGTTTTACAAGCCGCGACGATGGGCTGCGGAGGGGAAGTCTTCGTTCTGGATATGGGAGAGCCCGTCCGAATCGTGGATCTGGCGCGCAAGATGATTGTGCTGAGTGGATTCGCGCCCGATGACGATATTCGCATCGAATTCACCGGCATTCGTCCGGGCGAGAAGCTGTACGAAGAAGTTTGCACGAGCGATGAGGACACGGTCCCCACACCCCACTCTCAAATCCGGATCTTCACGGGCAAGGGCATGGATCGTGACGAGCTCCGGCAGTATATCGATGACTTAGAACGCCAAGTTCGGGAACGTGACGCCAGAGGACTGATCCTCACGCTCAAAGACATGGTTCGGGATTACAATCCCAGCGCCTTTGTGTTACGCCGGGCCTTGCAGGAACCGGCGCGGATTGCGCCGCGCGCGACCGAGATTAGCGCACCTCGTAAGATGGCGGCTGCGGGATAGCCGTTCAAAGCGGCGACGATTTTTAATAAGACCACTATTCGTTCAACCAGTTTTAGTTCGATCAGGAGGATTCACATGAACATTCCCTATTTTCGTCCCAGCATTGGAACGGAAGAAAAAGAGCGGGTACGAGCGGTGCTGGATTCGGGCTGGCTCACTAGCGGCACAGCGGTGGCCGAGTTCGAAACGAAATTCGCGGAATTTATCGGTGTTCCCCACGCGGTGGCACTGAACTCCTGCACTGCGGGACTTCACCTTTCACTGGATGCCGTTGGCGTCCGCGCCGGAGACGCTGTACTGGTCCCGACCATGACCTTCGGCGCGACCGCCGCCGTGGTCCGCCACCTCGGTGGGCGCCCGATCCTCGTCGATTGCGATCCGGAAACTCTCACGATGGACCCTTCGGCGCTGCAATCCGCCATCGAGAACTGGCGCAGCGATTCCGCCATCAAAGCAGTGATCCCCATGCACTACGGCGGACAGATGGCCGACATGAATCGCGTCTCGAACATCGCCGCGAAGCATAGCCTGTCCGTCATCGAAGACGCGGCTCATGCGCTGCCCGCGTCGTTCAAAGATTCGGACGGTGCCTGGAAGAGCGTCGGCACCACATCGCCGCTCGCGTCGTTCTCTTTCTACGCCAACAAGTGCATCACAACGGGCGAAGGCGGGATGGTGACCAGCCTGGATTCGGATTTGGCGGACCGCGTGCGCACCATGTCCCTGCACGGGCTATCGAAATCCGCGTGGACGCGTTTTGAAAACAAGGGTTCCTGGTATTACGACATTGTCGAGCCGGGCTACAAGTACAATTTGACGGACCTTGCTGCTGCGATCGGCATCGCGCAACTGGGCAAAGCCAACGAGTTCTGCGCCCGGCGTACGGAAATCGCCAGAGGCTACACCCAGCAACTGGCCGGATGTGCCGAATGGATCGAAACTCCGCGGGTGCGTTCCGACCGCAAGTCGTCATGGCACATTTACGGCATCCGGCTCAACCTCGATCAGCTCACGATTGATCGCGCCGAATTCATTCAAAAGTTGAGGGGTCGCGGGATCACGTGCTCCGTGCACTGGATGCCCTTGCACTTGCATCCCTACTACCGCACCCAGTATCGCTACCAGGAAAGCGACTTCCCGGTCGCGTCCCGCGAATGGATGCGCATGCTTTCGTTGCCGATTTTCCCGAGCATGACCGATTCGGAAGTCGACTACATCTGCACTTCCGTTCTCGAAGTGGCCGAGGATCATCGTGTGCGAAAGATCTTCCCGGTTCGGCAAGAAGGAATCCCGATGCATCAGAACGGAGCTCACGGAGACTAAATGAACGCCTCGGCCATAGCTCCGATGCCGGTAGGCAAGCGCTTGCTCGATCTCACGATCTGCACCTTGGCACTGCCGGTGGTAGCTCCCGTGATGGGGCTGGTGGCGGTGCTCATCAAAATGTC
>CAITIX010000332.1 GCA_903892565.1 uncultured Acidobacteriia bacterium | reverse complement strand
TAAACCGGACAGATCACGTGTGAATCAAACCGGACAGATTGACAAACTACGAACATCCATCGTGTGGCTGTGGGTGCCGGAAGTAGGAAGACTCTGGAGCAGGGGGCCTTGGAGGAGGGCGAAAAAAAGGAGATGGCGAGGTCACGGAAGCCGGTTACGATGACCCTATTCAGGCGACCCATTTGTGATGCCTGTCTCTGCGCACGGCGCTCTCCTTTTGAGAAACTTTGCGGCCGCCATCTCATAAAGATTCCTTGCGCTATGGCCGATTAACTTTATGGACATATGCCGAGCGCTAATGCAGAACATCCACCGTCAGAGAAAGGCTCATCCAAGAGAGGCTTCGCGGCTGGGCTGACGACTCTCAACTGGAAAAAGGATAAGAAACGCATTCTGATGATGGCAGGCGGCGCCGTGCTGGCCGTCGTCATTGTGATGCTGATCCCGCGTGACGACGCCGATGCCAACGGCGGGGGCCAGGCGGCTGGCAATCCCGTTCAGGCCCTTACAGGCATGGCCAGGACGATGCGGCCGGATCTGGAGGTCGCGTCCGTCGACGGTACGAAGCAAACAATTACGCTCAAAGATCAGGCCGGCGCCTTATGGACGTTCAAGTTGGATCCGCAGACGAAAACGCTTGTTCCGCTGCTCGCCGCTCCGCCGGAAGAGGCCGCAAATCAGCAACCACCTCCTCCGGAGCAACCGGCGGCGACACTTGCCGAGTGGATGCCGATCTATCCCGGCACAAGCCCCGAAATCGTATCGTCGGCCTTGACACGCGAGGGTGACAAGCAGGTCATCGCAACGTTCAAGTCAGATGACAAGCCGTCTGCCATCGTTCAGTTTTACCAGACCAAGCTGCAGGAAAGCGGATTCAAAATCGAAGCCGCTTCGAGCGGTGAGCCGGGTGGCACGATTCAGTCTCATGATGCGGCAAAAAAGCGCATGCTGATTCTGAACGTCGATGCTCGGGAGACTGGAACAACGTCGCGACTGGTCACCGTCGAGAAGAAATAAGGCGTTCCGCTGCCCTGCCTCAGGTGAGTGGCCTAGGCCAAGCCCTGCGGTTACTGCTCATGCGCCATGCTCGTTCCCCTAATTATTACGCCGCTGTTCCGCGTTACTGTCCACCCTGGCAGCCGCCCACAGTCCGGCTTTCTTGAGTAGCCGGATAAGATCTGCTCGCTCGCTTGCCTTTAGGACGGCGAGCGTCTCTTCCATATCCACAGAGTGCTGCGCGAACGCCTTTCCGATGAGTTTCGTGCCTTTGGGCGTGAGGTGGACTACGCGGCTCCGCAAGTCGGCAAGGCCCGCAGTCCTTCGCACCAGATTCTTAGCCGAAAGCCGGTCAATGGCCGAGGTGATGGATCCGCTGGTGAGCAAAACTTTCTTGCCGATCACACTGACCGGAAGTGGCCCTTTATGAAGGAGCACTTCCAGTACTGCAAAATCCGAAAGGCAGAGATCCAGGCCCGAGATGCTATTCAGCGCATTCTGTTCGATGGCGCGCGCCGCCTTGGACAAGACCAGCCACACACGCGTAGCGCTACATTCGTCGGGGCGAGTTTCGGCAATGGTTTCGGGACGTTTAGATTTCATGCTCTGACGGCATCTCTATTATAGCTTGATGTCGAGATAGTTCTTCTGCGGAGCGCTCCCATAAAATCCTGAATCCAGATGTGTCTCCACGGCATCTGACTTGATATCAAGATACTTGATGCCAGCGAAGGAGAATACCATGAAAAACGAATATAAGCTCGATCCCGCGCATTCCAGTGCGCAATTTACCGTACGCCACATGATGATCACCAATGTTCGCGGAGGTTTCAGCGGCGTGCAGGGTACTGCCCGCTTTGATCCGCAGGACTTGCCCGGGTCCAGTCTCGACGTCGTGATCGACGCCACCACCGTCAATACACAGGAGCCGCAACGCGACGCGCATCTGAAAAGCGCGGACTTTCTCGATGTGGCGGTTTATCCCGCCATCACATTCAAGAGCACC
>CAITIX010000331.1 GCA_903892565.1 uncultured Acidobacteriia bacterium | reverse complement strand
GTCCAACCTCCAGCTTCCCCCGCCGCTTTTTCAAAAGCGGACAGTTCATGTGTGAATTAGACCGGACAGATCACATACTAGCGACAGTGATGTCGTCGACGGTTGACACGTAGGAGCCGCTCAAATAGAATGCCGGGGACGCTGTGGGATGCACTGACGCGTGCATTGAACCTCGGCGACAGAGTTTATTGTTGCGGTGTTCATAAGGAGAACCGTCATGAAGATTCAGGGAGCGACGACATTCGCCATACTCGCCTTGCTATTCCTATTCGTTGCGACCGCGTCTGCGCATCATGGGACGTTTGTGTCCTACGACCCGACGAAAATGCACACCGTGAAGGCTACAGTGACGGAATTCCGGTTCACGAATCCGCACATCCAGCTGTTCTTCGATATCAAGGACGACAAGGGCAACGTGGAGCACTGGAGCGCGGAAGGGCCCGATCCCGCCGTGTTGGTCGCCGTCGGCTGGGGAAAGAAGAAGACCAGCGCCGCGCTGGCGCCGGGAACCGAAGTCATGATCACAATTCAACCTGCTCGCAACGGGAAGCCTGTGGCCGAAATGAATAACATCCAACTGCCCAACGGGGATTTCGTTTGCGGACTCGGCGGAGCGCGGACCGGCAACTGCCTGCCGGAAGAAAAGTAACAAGGCCAGCTTCATATCTTATGCGGATATTGCCGCGCCGATGCCGTTCACGGCGCTGGACACGTGCGTGATTCCAGCGGAGAATCTATGACAAATCGTAAGCGGGTTAGTCCCGTGCTGACATCGCCCATGCTGACTAGGCCGATGCTCGCCCTGGGCGTTGTTTTTCTCGCGAGCTCATTCGCGTTCGGCCAAGGCGCAGCGGAGCCGAAGCCTCTCATGGCCGAGCAGTTTTTCAAGAACGTGCAGGTACTGAAAGGCATTCCCGTGGACGAGTTCATGTCCACCATGGGATTCTTTTCCGCGGCGCTTGGCTATTCGTGCGAGAACTGCCACGAAGGCAACACCTGGGACGATTACATCTCCGACACGCGGCAGAAGAAGCGCATGGCGCGCGGCATGGTGGCGATGGTCAACACGATCAATAGGAATTTCTTCGCGGGTCGGCAAGTGGTGACGTGTTATTCGTGCCATCACGGAGGAGAAGTGCCACGCGTGACGCCGGATCTCACGGCGCTGTATAGCTCTCCTTCGGAAGAGGCTCCCGACATCGTCAAAACGGCGGCGGGCGGTCCAACGGCGGAGCAGATTTTTGCGCAGTACACGCAGGCTATCGGAGGGGCGCAAAAACTTGCTGCGATCACAAGCCTGGTCGCCAAAGGATTCGCCGTGGGCTACGGCCTGGACGTGGATAAAGATCCGGTCGAGATTTACGCCAAGGTCACGGGCGAACGCGTGACGATCGTCCACGGCGCGGCGGGTGTTTCCACGAACTCTTATGACGGGAAGGTCGCGTGGCTGGCCGGGCCGCAGATTGCGGGGCCGAATCTCCAAGTGCCTGTGCTCTCCTTGAGTGGACAGGAACTGGAAGGCGCCAAGGTCGACGCCGAGTTCTTCTTCCCAGGGAAAGCCAAACCTGCCGTCGCGCAGTGGAAGGTCGGAACATCCACGGAGATCGGTGACGATGACGTGCAAGTATTGCAAGGCACCAGCGCTGGAGGTGTCTTAGCGACGCTCTATTTCAACGCCGAGACGCACTTGTTGCAGCGCTCCGTGCGTTACACGAATTCGCCCGTGGGGAGGATTCCCACACGCGTGGATTACTCGGATTATCGCGAGGTGGCTGGCGTAAAGATCCCCTTCAAGTGGACCGTTACGTGGCTGGATGGACGGCAGAGCTTCGAGATGACGGACATGCAAGCGAACTCGACTATAGACGCGGGGAAGTTCACGAAGCCGCCCGCGCGGTAATCTCAATCTGCGTTCAAGGATCTCGCTCTACTGCGTCGTGCACCCGCTGGGATTCCAGCCCTTGGCGTCCGCCAATTTCTTGAAGTGCGTGCTGATCATCACGGGCTGCGTCAGATATGTAGGATCTTCCACCGTTGTCGTCAGGATGAAGTATGCGTCACCGTTGGGCTCCTGCACTCGATCAAAGTATTCCGTGAGCACGGTCTTGTCGCTGTACGGGACGCCATTGGGCCGCAGGTATCCGGGGCGGAGGTTCGTGGTCACAACTTTCAGAGACCCAACGCCATACTCGGCCGCGCCGCGTTCCGCCAGCGTTTCCGTGACGGCGCCCGGCAGGAATTCCCATGACGCGCGCGAGACGCCTTGCCAATCGGCACTCTGCGCTTGTGCCGCGCCGAAATGGAAGAGCCGGGTTTGCGTGCCATTATCCATTTCCAGCTTCAGCGTTTCGTCGTCCTGCCAGGTGATGTGCAAACGTCCGGGCAGACGCATCAATCCAGGAGCGCCATAACGCTTGCATTGCTCTCCCGCGGCTTCGTCCTTTGCAGGATCCCAGGCATTCGCGATCGCGCGACCCGCGACGTTCAGAGGTAGACCGGACACGTCGCCCTTCGGAGGAGTTGCCATGCGGAAGCGCCAGTCGCCGGTGATTTGCGATGTCCAGTAGCCGGTGAGATCCACGGGAGCACCAGCTTTGGCGGTTTTTGGAGGCGCGGCACCACGGCCCGCTGGCGCCTGCGCGCTCAGATGTGCTGCTGTCACGCAAACAAGCCCCAGGACTGTGCTGCGAAGGACGAACGCGAAGCGAGTCATTTCGAAATCGCTATTTCGCCGAGCACGGCGTGGGATTCCAGCCCTTCGCATCGGCCTGCTTTTTGAAGTGCGTGCTCAGCATGTAGGGCGTTGTCAGGTACGTGGGATCTTCCACCGTCGAAGTGACGATGATGTAGGAGTCCCCGTTCGGCTCGTTGACGCGATCAAAATATTCGGTGACCACGGCATTGGCACTATAAGGGATGCCATTCTTCCGCAGATATCCGGGCTTGAAATTTGTCGTGACCACTTTCAGTGAACCCGCGCGGCCGTCCACCGATCCCAGACCGGCGCGTCCACCGTCGGTCGCGGTGATCGTGCCCGGCATTAAATCCCACGAGGCTTTCGACACGCCCTGCCAATCGCCTCCTTTTCCCTGGGAAGCTCCGAAAAAGAACTGGCGTGTCTGCTGGCCCGCGTCGATTTCCATCTTCAAAGTCGTGTCGTCCTGCCAGGTGATGTGCAAACGTTCCGGAATCCGCATGATCGCGGGCGCTCCGTAGGCCTTGCATTGCTCGCCCGCCGCTTCGTCTTTGGCGGGATCCCATGCTTCGGCGATCTTGCGAGCCGCCGCATTCAGCGGCATGCTGGTGAAATCGCCCTTGGGAGGAGTGACCATGCGGAAGCGCCAATCGCCGGTCACCACAGACACCCAGTAGCCGGTGAGATCCACCGGTGCCGACGCTTTCGGCGTGGGAGGCGGTCCCGCGGGTCCGCGTCCCTGCGCGCACAAACTGATGGCTCCGAGCGTGGAGACAAGAATCGCTTTCGATATCCCTTGGCACAGGCGACGCGGCACCGGCATGGTCATTATCCCTTCTGAATTTGAGGTGCGGTTTGTTCGAGCGGTCTGGTGCCCAAGCAATCGCCGCTGCAGCAACCGTTCGCCTAGTCGAACGTTCCGCCCCACTTCCAACCGTCGGCTGGACGATTGATGCTCACCAGGCGCATGCGGTGATCGTCGGGATTCCGTCCCGGTTGGCCGATAACGATGATGTGATCGCCAGGCTTGAGGCTATCGCGCGTGACACCCTGGCGGCCCAGTTGTCCACCCGCGCCCCATTCGATGGCCCAGGTTTGCATGACGCCTTTTTCATCGGGAGCGTCCACATGCAGGAAGGAGTGCGGATTACGGAATAAAAATTGGACGACGTTGCCTTCGATCTTCTGGGTTTCGCCTTCCTTATATGTAGCGGCGAAAGAATGATGCGCGAAGAGCGAGTTGCCCGTCACGAGCAGGCCGGCGAACAAAATCGCCGCTATATCGCTCCAGCCGATCAACAGCGTGGCCGCCAGCGCCAGCGCGATACGGCCGGCAAGTCTTGACTTCGAACTCATGTATTTCCCCCTAAATCGAAATGTGAGGTTCAAACAAGCGCTGGGAATCTTATCACTTC
>CAITIX010000330.1 GCA_903892565.1 uncultured Acidobacteriia bacterium | reverse complement strand
GGCAAGTTGCTCTTGAATTCGCCGACGAGCGCCGTGTACGCACGGAGCGCAGGGGGCGCAGACTATCTGTTGTTCACCGAAGGCACGGGCTTGCTGGCTCAGTCGTTCCGTCTGTCGAGTCTCAAGCTGATAGGCAACGCGTTTCCGGTGGCGCAAAGAATTTTAGTTGCGTCCAGCGGAATCCCGCTGGGCGGCACCAGCGCGGCGATTTCGGCCTCCACCAATGGTGTTCTTGCGTTTCGCGCGCGCGGCGAAACCGGCTCCACCGAACTCGTGTGGCTGGATCGTGCGGGTCGCAGGTTGGGCAGAGTAGGGGACCCGGGTGACTATTCCAATCCCGCGATCTCTCCCGATGAAAAGAAGCTTGCGATTGCGCGCGTGGACGCACAAGGCCGGGGGCGTGACTTGTGGCTGGTGGATTTGGTGAACTCGGCCTTCTCGCGATTTACGTTCGATCCAGCCGATGAGACCGGTCCGCTTTGGTCGCCCGACGGCAGCCGGATTGCCTATGATGTCGTGCACAACGGCGTGGTCGACGTCTATCAAAAGCAAATTGCGGGGAGCTCGGATCCCCAGGTTCTAGTGCATTCCAACGAGAACACTTTGGTGCAAGGCTGGACGCCGGACGGCCATTATGTTCTGGTCCGGACTGCGGGAAACGTTTGGGCCGTACCGTCCGACGGAAAGGGAAAACGCTTGGGGCCCTTTGCGATGGAAACTCCGACCATTTCTCCCAACGGCCGGTGGGTGGCCTACGCCTCGAACCAGTCCGGCCGTTCTGAAGTCTATGTCCAAGGCTTTCCCGCGCTGGAGGGAAAGTGGCAGGTCTCCAGTACGGGTGGGGCCGAGCCTCTGTGGAGCCGAGATGGAAAAGAACTCTACTTCCTCAGCGGCAGTAAGTTGGTCGCCTTACCTGTAAGGACGGATGCGAAGGTTTTTGAATCCGGACCGGCGAAGCCCTTGTTCGAAGTGGCGCTCAATTCCACCGCTCGCCGCACCGTCTACCAAGTGGCGTCTCAGGGGCAACGGTTCCTCTTCAACCTGCCTTTGGAATCGTCCTCCCCCATCACGGTAACCATCAACTGGGTGCCCTAAGGCGTCCGTTCCAACCCCTCACCGTGGCGGCCGGTTCGCGGCAAGTCTATAATTGTGAAGCCACTTAGTCCTCCTTAGGGAATTCTAAGAATTTGCAAAGGACTTTCTTTCGCGCGTTAACGCATCATCCTAGTCCGAAGGGCTACGCATGATGCGGGGCCGTGTTCGTACGTCACTGGTATGCGCGGGGCCCCACCGACGGGCGGAGAGTGGCAGGAGCTTTCATGGCGAAAATATCTCTCAATGTAAATGGCAAGTCTCACGCGGTAGATGTAGACCCGACGACACCGTTACTCTACGTCCTCCGCAATGATCTGGAACTCAACGGACCCCGGTTCGGCTGTGGCTTGGCGCAGTGCGGCGCTTGTTCCGTGATCGTGGATGGTCGGGCGGTGCGATCGTGCGTGACGCCAGTCCGGACTGTGGAAAAGAAGGCGATCACCACGCTCGAAGGCTTAGGTACGACCGCGAAACCCCACGCCGTGCAGCAGGCCTTCATCGACGAGCAGGCCGTGCAATGCGGGTACTGCATGAACGGGATGGTGATCAACGCCAAGGTCTTTCTGGACTGGACCCCGAATCCCACCGAGCAAGATATTAAAGAGGTCATGGATCCCATCTTGTGCCGCTGCGGCACGCACCCGCGCATTACGCGGGCCATCATCCGTGCCGCGCAGTACATGAAGGCAAAGGCGTAGAAAGGAGACGAACGTGGACAAGAGAAACCAAAAATCCGAAAAGAAGCAACTCTCCCGTCGCGAACTGCTCCAGAACACCGGCGCACTTCTGGTGGGATTCAACCTATTAAGCGAACTGCCTCTCACGGCGCAGCAGCAGGAGATTCCGGGAATCGGCGCAGTGCCCGATGGCATGTCGTCGTATCCGTATGCGAATCCGGATTACCTCGATCCCACAGTTTTAGATTCGTGGCTTTCGGTGCAGGCCGATGGTATGGTGACGATTGGCACGGGTAAGGTCGATATCGGCACCGGCATTGAAACTGCGATCGGACAGATTGCGGCAGACGAGTTAGATGTGCCGTTCGAGAGAGTCCGCGTGATTATGGGCGATACGCATCGCACCGTGGATCAGGGACGCACGGCGGGCAGCCAATCGCTGGCACGCGGTGGACCGCAACTGCGGCAAGCGGCGGCGGCGGGTCGTTTGGAGCTGCTCAAGTTGGCTTCGGCTCGATTGGGAGCTCCGGTAGAAAGGCTCGTGGTGACCGATGGCGTCGTCAGCGTGATCGGCGAGGCGAGCAAAAAAGTCACGTACGGAGAGCTGATCGGCGGCAAGCAGTTCAACGTCAAGATCACGGCCACAGGCATTCAGGGTGCGATGGTTGTCGCGCCCGAGGTCAAGGCCAAGAACTACAAGGATTACAAAGTTGTCGGCAAGCCCATCCGCCGCGTGGATCTGCCGGCGAAGCTCACGGGCGAGTTCAAGTACACCTCGGACGTACGCGTTCCGGGCATGTTGCACGGCCGCGTGGTTCGTCCGCGCAACGTCATCACGGGAACTCCGACGGTGGACGAAAGCTCCATCAGCAAAATCGCGGGAATCGTGAAGGTGGTTCGCGAAGGTTCGTTTGTGGGCGTTGTCGCGAAAACAGAGTGGGCTGCGATTCAAGCGGCGAAGGCTCTCAAAGTGACGTGGCCGGAACCGGTTCACAAGATGCCGGCGACGCAGGAAGCTGTTGCGGATTATCTAAGAAAAACCAAATCCGCCAGGGATGCTACGGGCATCAACAAAGGCGACGTGGATGCGGCGATCGCCTCGGCGTCCAAAAAGTTTGAAGCCGAATATCACTGGCCGTTCCAAATGCACGGCATGATGGGTCCGTGCTGCGCGGTTGCCGATGTGCGCGGCGATAAGGCCACGGTGTGGACCGGCGCGCAGGGTCCGTTCACCACGCGCGATCGCGTGGCCAGCATGTTGAAAGTTCCGAAGCGCAATGTGGTCGTGAACTTTGTGGAAAGCTCGGGCTCGTATGGACGCTTAACGGCGGACGATACGTCGGAAGACGCCGTGGTGCTGTCGCGCGCGGTGGGCAAGCCGGTGCGCGTGCAATGGATGCGTGAGGACGAGCACGTGTGGGGTCCCAAGGGTCCGCAGCAGTTGCAGACGGCCCGCGCGGCGGTGAATGCCGAAGGCAAGCTGATCGCGTGGGATTTTCAGGATCACGGGTTGCCGTGGACCGAGTCCCAGGGCACGCCGCAATTAGCGGAGCGGCAAATCGGCGTGAAGAGCACGCTGCTCGGAAATCCAAACGGCGCCAACGGCGGCGGCGAGCATTACGAGATCGAAAATCATCGCGTAATGGGCCGAACGATTCCGTGGCCGCAGGACGATCCTTCGCCGATTCGCACGTCGGCGCTGCGTTCGCCCGGTGAACCGCCGCGCGTGTTCGGCAGCGAATCGTTCATGGATGAAGTGGCGGCGGGCGTGGGAGTCGATGCCATCGAGTTCCGTCTGCGCCATCTCAAGAACAAGCGCATTATCGAAGCGGTGCAAGCGGCGGCGCAAAAGGCGGGCTGGGTATCGCGTCCGTCGCCTGCTCCTGCGTCCGATGGTCCGATTGCCAAGGGTCGCGGCGTCGCGGTGGCGATGCGCATCAATACGATCATCGTTGCGATCTCCGAAGTGGAAGTGGAAAAGGC
This sequence comes from uncultured Acidobacteriia bacterium, assembly GCA_903892565.1. Classification (GTDB taxonomy): domain Bacteria; phylum Acidobacteriota; class Terriglobia; order Bryobacterales; family Bryobacteraceae; genus Palsa-187. The sequence goes on along the minus strand of CAITIX010000330.1, from coordinate 12,851 downwards.
GACGGGCCACGTGTCGGTGAAGAAGGTGACGCTGGCGCACGATTGCGGTTTGATCGTCAACCCCGACGGCCTGCGCGGACAACTGGACGGCAACATCATGCACGGCGTGAGCCGCACGCTGCTCGAAGAGTTCCGCTTCGATCCATCGGGCGCGAAGAGTTTCGATTGGGCCAGCCATCCGGTGATTCGCTTCATGCAGGTTCCGGAAGTGGACGTGGTGTTGCTGAATCGTCCGGAGATTCCGCCGTCGGGCGGCGCGGAGCCATCGGTCGTGGTGATCCCGGCGTCGATTGCGAACGCGGTGCACGACGCGATCGGAGTGCGCATCCGGCAAGTGCCGCTCACTCCGCAACGGGTCCTCAGTGCGATGCAGGCCAAGGCCGCGACGCGGGCTTAGCGTTTTTGATGGGGATGGGGCCGCAGGGCAGGTGGGCGCGGCACAGTAATTTAGTAGTTCAAAAGGGGAGATTCATGAATCCATGTAAGAAATTCATGTTCGGTGGTTATGCCGTTGCCATTCTGGCTTTGGCGTGTTTTCCGCTCGCGGCACAGGACACGAGCGGAACCATTCTGGGCAGCGTTGCGGATACTTCGGGCGCGGCCGTTCCAGATGCGATGGTGAAGGCCACCAACACGGCCACGGGAGTCAGTCAAACGGCGACCACGGACGCGCAGGGGCGTTTCCGAGTGGCTCAGTTGCCGATCGGGCCATACGATGTCGAGACCGAAAAATCGGGCTTCAAGTCGGTGATCCGCAAAGGCGTGGTCCTCACGGTCGGCAGTCAGGTGGTGCTCGATTTTGCGCTCACCGTTGGCGAGTTGACGCAGTCTGTGACCATTGAAGGCCAAGTGGCGCAGGTCGAGACCACGACGTCGACGATTTCGAATCTGGTGTCTCAATCGCAGATCCGGGATCTCCCTTTGAACGGCCGGAATTACGAGCAATTGATTCTGCTGGCACCGGGCGCGAATTCGGTTGCCGCGACCAGCCACACTGTGTACTATGGCAATTCCAATAGCTTTTCCGTTGCGGGCGGCCGCCCGAACGGGCAGGCGGTGCTACTCGATAACCAGGACATGCAGAACGCCTGGAATCGCGGTGGCGGCTCGGCCGTGTTGGGCTCCTCCATGGGCGTCGACGCGATTGCCGAATTCCAGACGCTGATTAATACGTACGGCGCGCAGTTCGGAGGCTCGGGCGCGGTCATCAATTCCGTCAGCCGCTCCGGCACCAACACCCTGCACGGCTCGGGCTACGAGTTCATCCGCAACGACGTTTTCGACGCGCGCAACTTCTTCGCGACCACCAAGCCGCCGTTCCGTAAGAACCAATTCGGAGGAACACTGGGCGGGCCGATCAAGAAAGACAAAATGTTCTTCTTCGTGAATTACGAAGGCATCAAGCAAGCCTTGGGCGAGGCCGAGGTCGCGACCGTTTTGGACGCGCAGGCGCGCACGGGATTGATGCCCAACGCTGCGGGTGTTTACACTCCCGTCGGCGCCGGAGCAAACAACGGCGTACCGGCGCAGATGCTGCCGGTCTTGAGCTTTTATAGCGCGAACATCCCGCTCCCGACGAGCTTGAATCTGAAGAACGGGTTGCCCACGGGCACCGGCAATGTCGTGATTCAAGGTACGCAGGTGGGTAGCGAGAACTATGGACTGGGCCGTTTCGATTGGTCGCACTCCGAAAAAGATTCCGTCTTCGTCCGCTACGTTGCCGATCAGGCGTTCCTCACGGATCCCTTGTCCGCGTCCTCCGCGCCGGGATGGTCCTACCAGGGCACCAATTTCAATTGGTTCGGTTCCGTGGAAGAGCGGCACATCTTCTCCAGCAATCTAATCAACACAGCCCGCTTTTCCTTCTCGAGGCCTGCGCAGACGGCGGGTACACCGGAATCGTACGCTCCGTTTGCGATCCTCCCAGGACTTCCCGACACGCGCATGACCGTCAACGGGCTGGGCGTTCCCGGCAACCCGGTCCTCGGCCCGCGGCAAGACAATCCTGTCCAGTATCTGCAAAATAAGTTTGCAGAAGCCGACGATCTGATCTTGACGCGCGGCTCGCATACGATGCGCTTTGGCGGATCCATCACTCGCCTGCAGGAAATCGGTATGCTGGGCAATCCTGGCGGCGGCGCATGGACCTTCACGAGCATTCCGAACTTCCTGTTGGGCGTCGCGAGCCAATATAGCGGTCCGATTCCGACTACGAAACTTTCCGACGGCTCGACAATCAGCGGTCAGAATCCACGGCGATATTTCAGAACCACAGCCTATTCGATCTACTTCCAGGACGACTGGAAGGTGCTCTCGAACCTGACCGTGAACTTCGGAATGCGTTACGAGCCTACCTCGAATCCTTCCGAACTCCGCGGGAATTTGTCGGCGCTCCTTCCGGTGCCGCTGTACTCGATTGGGCAACCGCAGGCGACCGCGTTCACGCGCATTCCGAATGTCAACACGAACAATAACTCTCTGCACAATTTCGATCCGCGTATCGGCATCGCATGGGATCCATTTAAAGATCACAAGACTTCCATTCGTGCAGGTTACGGAATCTTCCGGACCGTTCTTGGATTGAGAGACTGGGCGGGTGGATCGTTCACCTTGGCCCCGCCATGGCAACAGGTCACCGCCCTGAACGCATCCTTCCCGAATCCGGCCAGCGGTAACGCGACGCCATCGGAAACGCTCGGTTGGGATCCGAACAACTGCTGCACGCCGTACGTCCAACAGTGGAATCTCTTCATCCAACGCGAATTGCCTGCGAATACGCTCTTCACGATCGGTTTCGTCGGGTCGCACGGTGTTCACTTAATTGGTTATTACGACATGAACAGCCAGCTTCCCACCGCCAACTCTTCGTACTATGACGGCCGGCAATGGGCAAGTCTGAACGCCAATGGCGGGCTGGTGTACAACGCGCGTATCAATCCGAATTTCGCCGCCATCAACGCGATGTCCACGGATGGAACTTCGAATTACAAAGCCCTCCAGATGAACATCAACAAGAAGCTGAGCCACAATCTCACGGCGCAGGTTTCTTATACGTACTCCGCCTGCACGGACGTTGCGTCCGGTTCGAGCGGCATCGACAACAACTACGGGTACCAGGATCCGTTCAATAAGAACGGCGATCAAGGCTACTGCACGTTCCAAATCCGGAACAACTTTATCGCCAACGGCGCGTATCTGCTTCCCTTCCACGGGAACCGCTTCGTGGAAGGATGGCAGGTCAGCGCCATCGCCAGTGTTTATGACGGACTGCCGATCGGCAATCTTTTCACGGGCGTCAACAGTGCGACGTTCGGACTGAACAACGATCGTCCGAACCTGGTTCCCGACGCGCCGGGCTGCAACGGCAACATCTACAATTCAAATCCCAAGCAAGGCAATGGCGTGTTCTGGATTAACACGGCTTGTTTCCAAGTGCCCCGCATTGGTGAGTTGGGCAACGCGCAGCGCGGTCTTGTAATCGGGCCGAACTTCCGCAGTATGGATATCTCGATCCAGAAGATGACGAAGATCAACGAACGGCTCAGCGCGCAGTTCCGCGCCGAGTTCTTCAATACGCTGAACCACGTAAACTTCTACTTGCCGAGCGCCAGTTTGTTCGCGGCTCCTGCTGCGTGGAATCCAGCCCTCCTGAATAATGGCGCTGGAAATTCGGCTACCGCTGGAAAGATCACGGCAACAGCCGGAGATCCTCGCGAAATCCAATTCGGATTGAAGTTGATTTTCTAAGAGACGAATGGGGCTTGTCCTCACGGCTGGCCCCCTTCCTTCCGTATGATTAAAGGACCAAATCATCCTATGAAACACGCATTCAAGCTTATGGTTTTGGCAGTATTAACGGCAGGGACAACGCTCCCGCTGCTGGCGCACCATGGAAACGCAGCATACGACGAAGGGACCAAAGTCACGGTCAAGGGCGTGGCCACAGAATGGATCTTTGAAAACCCTCACACGATTCTTAAATTCGATGTGAAGGATGAGTCGGGTAAGGTGACGCACTGGGTCGCCGAAACAGGCAATGCGACCAGTCTCGTGCGGCAGGGGTTCACGAAAGATACGGTTAAACCCGGCGACCAAGTCACGGTCACGATGATCCCTGCTAAAAACGGGCAATCGGTTGCACGTATCCATCAACTCGTGCTCCCCAGTGGTGAGACTTTAGGCTCCGATCGACCGTAAACCGACGCGTCGACGGCCCGGTATTCATGGCCGACGTCGTTCGTCGCTGGGTTGATTTCGTCGATGGACAAGTGTGTCTTGTACTGCCTTTAGGCAATCGATAACGGAAAAGAGGCTGGTTGAGGATGCAAAAGCTACATACACGTATAGCTTGGGCTTTAATGGCGATGGGCGCTTCGTCTCTGGTAAGCGCGCAGGCCATTCCGGTGCAGGCGCGCGCACAGACGGTCGAAGATGGCTGGGGCCGAAAGTACACCAAGAAGGGGAAGGATCAACCCTCGGCTGCGGCTCCGAAGCACGATATTTCCGGCATCTGGGATCCAGATGGCGCGGTATTCTCCCCCTATGGAGCCATCGCGATGCCTTCCGACGGAAAAAAGGAGCACGAGTTGCCCTTCACTCCCGCTGGTTTGGCCGCCTTCAAGAAACATAAGCCAGCCTTCGGCGTGACGGAAGTGCCCGCGGCTCAATCCGATGATCCCGTCAACATTTGCGACCCGCAGGGCCTGCCGCGCCAGGATCTTTACGAACTGAGGACAACGCAAATCGCCCAGACAGCGAAGCAGATTCTGGTTCTGTATACTTACGATCAACTGTGGCGCAGCATCTGGGCCGACGGTCGCGAAGTGCCCAAGGATCCCGAGCCCAAGTGGTTGGGCTATTCGGCAGGCAAGTGGGTGGACGATACTACGTTCGTCGCGCAGACCGTTGGCGTGGACGACAGGAACTGGGTTGACAACGCTGGTCGCCCGCAAAGCGATGCAATGCGGACCGAAGAAAAGTTCCATCGCGTCGATTACGATACGTTGGAGTTGACCGTTACGCTAGACGATCCGAAGTTCTACACGAAGCCCTGGGTCGCGGCCGACAAAGTACGCTTCCGCCTGCTGCCCGATGATTTTCACATGGGCGAGATGCTGTGTTCTCCTTCGGAAATTCGGAAATACAACCAGTTAGTCGGCGACCCGGTCGGCAAATAGTCGGAAAATAAGCCATGCGCCGAAGTTTATCGATCCTAGGATTCCAGTGGATGACGTTTGGGGCGATGCTCGTGTGCGCGGTGATCGCCTCCGGACAAACCACGCAGCCCGCACAACCCGCGCCCGTGAAGACGGCTGAGCAGCAGTACAAGAACATCAAAGTGCTCACGGGGCTGCGCGCGGACCTCATCAACCTGACAATGCATGGCATCACAGCAGAACTTGGCGTCGAGTGCGTCCATTGCCACATTTGGGAAGAGTGGGACAAGGACGTAAAGCCAACCAAGGAAATCGCGCGCCGGATGATCACGATGGTCCGCGAAATGAACAAGACGTATTTCGCGGGAGCGAATGTCGTTACTTGCTACACCTGTCACCGCGGAAATGAGCATCCGGTGGGAACTGCGATTCTGCCGGACACAGCGGGCCTTCGCGGAATGACAGAAGCCGCTCCGCCACTTCCCGTCGAAGAGAAGCCGAAAACCCGACCATCCTATCCTTCGCCTGAAGCCATCATTTCTAAGTACGTCGAGGCGCTGGGTGGTGAATCCGCGATTCGCAGTGTGACGAGCCGCGTGATCCACGCGAAGCGAGATCTCCCGACCGCCGCGGGTGGACTCATCCCGGTATTGGCCGATGTCGAGATTTACCAGCAGGCGCCGAATCTGAACGTGATGATCAGCAAGACCGAGAAATTCACGCTTGCCGAAGGTTTTGACGGCGCGGCGGCCTGGGCGCAAAACGCTGCTGGCGTCGTCAATACTGTGGCGGAGCCCGAACAGCAACGCGCCAAGCGCCGCAGCGACCTTTACGAAAGCCTCAATTTGGCCAAGAACTACGATCGCATGCAGATCGCTGGTATCGAAAAGGTAAATGGCCACGACGCCTATGTGGTCGTCGCAACTCCGCACGGAGACACGGCGGAACGGTTGTACTTCGACGTCAAGACCGGTTTGCTTTTGCGGCGATGGTGGTCTTTGCCCACGGTGCTCAGCGTTTATCCTTATCAAGTCGATTTCGACGACTATCACAGGACAAACAGCGGAGTATTCGTGCCGTTTATTACCCGTATGATCCCGGGAGCGCCGCGCCAAGAGGCCGTTGCCAATTCGACGCTTCAGGTGATCGATGTGCGGGATAACGTCGCGATCGACGCGGGCAAGTTTGCTCGTCCGGCATCGAAAGCACCGACTGGTCCAGGACGATGATGCGCGCGGCTTTCCGTCTGAAGTCCTCGTAATCTTACTTAAGTCTTATAAACCGTGATGGAGGCGAACATGAACGTACCACGTCATAAAAGAGGCCTTCCAGCTCTGACAGTCGCAGTCTTGCTGCTGCTGATCAGCTTGTTGGCCCATGCTCAGGCCCGGCCGGAAGAGAAGGCACCTCCGGCGGAGAAAGTCTTCAAGAACGTAAAGGTCCTGACAGGGATTTCCGAAACCGAGTTCATGATGACCATGGGCTTCTACTCGGCCGCCCTAGGCATGAACTGCGTGGATTGTCACGTTCCGGAAAGCGGCGGCAACTGGGATAAATATGCGGTCGATACGCCGCTGAAAGTGACCTCGCGCCGGATGAATGCGATGGTCGCCAACATCAACAAGAATTACTTCAATGGACGCAGGGTGCTCACGTGCTACTCGTGCCACCGTGGCACCAATCAGCCCCAGATCACACCGAGCATCGCGGAATTGTATGGCCCGCCCATCGTCAAGGAGCCGGATCAAATTATGCCTCCGTCCACCAGAGGTGGTTCGGCGGACGCGATTCTCGATAAATATATTCAAGCCGTCGGCGGCGCGCAGCAGTTGGCAAAACTCACGAGCTTCACGGCCAAGGGCACCTATCGCGGATACGCGGATGATGATCGCTATCCCGTCGAAGTCTACGCCAAAGCTCCCGCGCAGCGAACGACGGTCATGCACGGGGCGGTTGGCCTGATGACCGATGTGTTCGACGGCAAAATGGCATGGCAGGCAGTGCCCGCGATTATCAATCCAGTGCAGGTCGCAGAGCTTGACGGCGGGGAACTGGATGGGGCTCGCCTGGACGCGATGCTCTCTTTCCCCGGTCAGATTCGAAATGCACTTCGCGATCTGCACGCGATTATTCCGTCTACGATCGATGGTCGCAGAATGCTGGTGGTGCAGGGAACTCCGGACGGGCGCTATCCCGTGAATCTTTATTTCGACGCAGCCACGGGGTTGCTGACGCGGCAGGTGCGCTTTGCGGAAACGGCAGTTGGGCCAAGTCCGACGCAAGTCGACTATGCGGATTATCGCGACGTGAGTGGCATCAAGATCCCGTTCCGCACGACGATTAGCTGGCTCGATGGGCGAACGATTGTCGAACTTGCGGAGGTGCAGGCGAACGCGGCGGTAGACTCCTCGAAGTTCGTGAAGCCGTCGGCTCCAAAGCCGTAAGTGTTGTCCACTTGTGGCCCATCGCGTCAGATCGCACATGAAAAGGAAGTAAGTATGCGCCAAACGAATTGCGGAAGCGCTCCTCTCTGCGGGGCGGATCGATCTCTTGTCGCGGGAAACGCAAGCCTGGTTGCCGTTGCCGCTCTATTCTTGACGGCGATTACACCGGCGGTGGCGCAACTGGCACCCCCGACGAGTAATCGAGGCGTGTCCATGGGCCACCTTCACATCCGTGTCAAAGATCCGGCCGCGCAGAAACAATTCTGGACGAATTTCGGCGGCAAGCCCGTCAAGAACGGGAATCTCGAGCTGATTGAGCTTCCTGGCGTTTACATCCAATTCCGGCAGGGCGACGCCACGGGCGGAACGGTCGGATCCGTTGTGAATCACGTTGGATTTTCGGTGCAGGATTCTGCCGCGATGGTCGCAAAGTGGAATGCTGCGGGAATCCAAACGGAGAAGGGGAACGGCGCAACGCAGTACTACATCACGACGGCCGACGGATTGCGGATCGAAATCCTGGAGGACAAGGCGCAGGCGATTCCACTCAAGTTCCAGCACGTCCACTTCAACGTGCCGCCCGACGCCGTCGCTGAGATGCAGGCGTGGTACGCCCGAGTTTTCGATGCTGTGCCAGCGCCGCCGGGACGGTTCAAGGCTGGCGTCGTTGCCGGAGCGAGTCTCACGTATGGGGAGTCCAAGGAGAAGCAGGAGACGACGAAAGGACGTGCGCTCGATCACATAGGTTTTGATGTTCCAAGCCTCGACTTCACGTTCACCAAGCTGCAAGCGCAGGGCATTAAGTTCGACGCCGAGCCGAAGGTCGTCAACGACGGCAGGACTAAAAATGCGTTCTTGACCGACCCGTGGGGCACCTACATTGAGATCACAGAGGGAATAGCTCCTCACTAACGATCTACGCCGCGCCGCGAAAGTTGCGCGGAATTTCGCGGAAGTTCATTGACGCGCGATGTTCGAGGACGATGCCGGGCATTCGCACCGGCAATACCAACGCCGGTAGCTCGCGCAGAATCACGCATAATAATGAAATGATCGCCCGCCTGGAGCGCTACTTTGAGTTTGCGCGGCTCGGTACGAACTGGAAGACGGAAATCTTAGCGGGTCTCACGACATTTGTCACGATGGCGTACATCGTGTTCGTGAATCCGTCGATCTTGCGCGAAACGGGCATGCCGTTTCAAGCGGTTGTTGCGGCGACCTGCCTGTGCGCGGCCTTCGGCAGCATCCTGATGGGAGCCGTGGCGCGCTACCCCATTGCGCTCGCTCCTGGCATGGGGCTGAATGCATATTTCACATACACGGTCGTCAAAGGCCTGGGGATCCCGTGGCAAACGGCGCTCGGTGCCGTATTCCTCTCGGGTATTGCTTTCCTCATTCTGACGCTGGTAGGCGTCCGCCAGTTGATCGTGAAAGCCATTCCTCGCGATTTGTATGCGGCGGTTGCCGCAGGAATCGGCCTGTTCATTGCCTTGATCGGCTTGCGCAACGCTGGAATCATTGTGCCGAGTGCGGCGACACTCGTGACGCTCGGCAATATGCGCGATCCAAATACTCTACTCGCCCTGTTTGGCTTGCTGGCGATTGCCGGACTTTCCGCCTGGCGTGTGCGGGCCGCCATGTTGATCGGGATTCTTTTAACCACACTGATGGGCGCTGTCTTTGGACTGGTTCACTGGACTCCGGGTGTGTACCGCTTTTCCGATCTCGCGGCCACCGCCGGGCAGCTCGATATTCGGGGCGCCTGGAACTTGGGATTAGCGGGCATCGTGTTCGTGTTTTTGTTCGTGGATTTATTCGATAACGTCGGCACGCTCGTTGGCGTCGGCACGAGCGCGGGATTGTTCGACGCCGACGGAGAGATCCCTCGCGTGCGGGAAATCCTGCTGTGCGATGCCACGGCTACGGTCGCCGGATCGCTGATGGGAACCTCGACCGTCACGAGCTATATCGAAAGCGCGGCGGGCGTTGCCGTGGGAGGTCGCAGCGGCGTCACCTCTATCGTTACGGGACTGCTGTTCCTTGCAGCGATGTTTCTGGCTCCGCTGGTTGGCGCGGTTCCTGCGGCGGCAACCGCTCCTGCGTTGATCGTGGTGGGTTCGCTGATGCTCGCGCATCTTAGCGAAGTCGACTGGGTCGATCCCGTGAAAGCGATTCCGGCATTCCTGACGCTGATCACGATTCCTTTGACGTTCAGCATCGCCAATGGCTTGGGCTTCGGATTCACAAGCTACGCGCTGCTAAAGATCGTGCGCGGTGAAATCCGCAGCACGCACTGGTTGGTGTACGTGCTCGCCGCGCTATTCATCGCTCGGTTCGTTTACTTAGGCGCGGGTTGAGGACGCTGCGATTCGTATCCGTTCGCGAGGGCGAGAAATTGCGCCGGCCCCCGGAACTGGAATCGTTTGCCACGCAAATCATCGCGCAAGCGGATCAGGACGCAACTGAACTTTGTACAGTTTGGGTCGCGACGTATTGCCGCCTTCGTTATGGAACACGGCGCGCGTGCCAGTGGTGGTCCAAAGTCCGCGCCCTTTCCAGCCCGCGTTGGGATCGTCGATGCGTGCATCCACGTTCTTGCTGAAGAATCCCATGGGGTAGGGAATGTGAATGTCCACAAACTTGCCGTTCACCAGTGCCAGAAGAGCTTCGCTGCCGTTGGCCTCCGCGATCGGCACGTTCGCGCCCAGCCCTAAGACGTTGTAGCGATCCACCCATACGAAATAGGCGTGATCGGCGCTGCCAGTATCGGAGACGCCCTTGAACTGCGGCCCGGGGAAACGATACAGCGTCCAGCCCTCAGGACACGCTTTGCCGGTGGCGGCGAGTGGTCCATTCAACGGACCCTTGCACTTGCGGCGGTCGAAGCTCGCGAGCTGTCCGCTGGAGAGCGCGGTCCAAACAACGCCGTTCAAATCCACGTCAATGCCGCGTGAACCGAAACTGCCGTCGGGAGGTGAATAAATTTCCGCGAGCGCCGTCTCTGAAGGATTCGATCCCGGAACGAGCCGGATGACGTAACTCGGCTGATCCAAGCGCGAAAAGCCAACGTCCATGGATTGGCCCCACACGGAATCGTCCACCGGACTCGGTTGCACGCCGTAAAATGCCGCCATGATGCGCTTGTCTTTCTTGGGGTCGAGCGGCTGGCCGGCCTCCACGTAGGAGTCGCGCTTGCCGTTGCCGTTTGTGTCGATGATGAGCGGCGTCCAGCCCTGCGACTTCTTCGCATCGCCCGTTTCCAGATACATTTTCGTGTTGAGCCATCCCACTACACCGCTGCCGGGGCCTCCGGCGCTCGTCCAAAGTGTATTGTTCGCGTCGTGGCCGAAATACAAATGTTGCGTGCCGAAGCAAGTATCGATCAAGGAAAACTTGCCGGTTTTCGGATCGTACATGGAGAGCTGGCGTTCCGACGTTTCCTGCGGAGCGACCTTCGCGGAAGGAAGCTCCGAGCCCGCTTTGCAGTAGTTCGGATTGTTGGCCGCCCGAATGCGAGCAGTGAACCACACGCGGCCTTTCTCGTCGATGATCGGATTGTGGATGGTGGTATGCCCGTCCCAAATCTGTTCGTCTCCCCAGTACGGAGAGTGCCCGTGAGGATAGTCCAAGGACGACGGCGTGTTCGCATCGCGAAACGGATGTTTAATTTGCCATGCCTCATTGGTCAACGGATTCAGCACCGGCACCATATCCGTGCTCTCTTCGGGAGATCCGTAGATCAAGCCATTGGCGTTTACGCGCGGATTGCGCTTGTCCGTGGAGATCGCATCGTGCAAATACGCTTTCGGCGTGGACCAATCCCACATGCTGATGACGACGTTGCGTTCCACGCCTTGCGGACGCTCCGGTTTGCTGGAGGGCAACTCGCCTGCGGCAATACGATCGGTCCAATCGGCGAACAGCGCCAGGGCCTTTTTTGGCCCCAATCTGCCCAGCGTAACGGCCATGTTCGTCTCCGCCTGACCTGCTTGCAAACGTTTCGTCCACGCTTGCAGAGAACTATCAAAATGCCCCCACTCCTTCGGAATCGTGCGGACCCCTTTTGATCCGAGTGCATGGCAGGATTGGCATGAATTCTTGACAGTGTCGATCCAGTAGGGCTGCGCCTTCATCACGGTTGCAATGCCGTTGCCGCTGGCACCTGTACCCGGAAATTGGCTCTTATCGGGAATCTGCAACATCGAATACCAATACATGCCCGGATAGTATTCGGCTGCGGCGGAAGCGGTCGGTGCTGCGATGGCTTTTAAGTCCAGCCGTTTGCCGCGCGCGGACTTGCTCTTCGCAGAATCCACCAAGCCGTAGCCGCGCACCCACACGTCATAGGACGCGGCGTTGGGAAGATCGGGAATCACGTAGCGGCCGCGATCGTCGGTCACCACCATCTTGGCGAACTTTGTGGGAAGCGCCGTGGTTTCGGCAATAACCCAAACGCCGGCCTCCGGGCCGTTCGCGCCTGTGACCACACCACCCAAGTCGTTCGCGCCGATCGTGACGTCGGTGGCGCGTTGCTGCGCCCGCAGAAGCGAAACAGTCCCGGCCGCGCATCCGGCCACTAAAATCGCCGCGATCGCAAATCGCTTTCGGCTCATATAGATTTCCTCCAACTAGGAAGTGTATCGCGCATGCGCGCAAATGGTGGACGTGCCCGACGACTGTCTCCGCGCACGCGCCACCGGATCGACGGTTCGCGCTCGCGGTCTGACACAATTTGAACTGAGGATCCTCATGCAACTCACTTCCATAACGTGGCTCGGATGGTCGCTTCTCTCCGCCGTCTTCGCGGCCGCAACCGCAATCCTGGCGAAACTCGGTGTAGAGAAGATGGATTCGACCTTGGCAACCGCCATCCGTACGTCTGTTGTGGTCGTGTTCACATGGTTGATGGTTGTGATTACGCGGCCGGATTCGCCGCATGCACCGATCTCCCAGCGATCCTGGCTATTTCTGGTTCTCTCGGGACTCGGAACGGGACTTTCGTGGCTGTGCTATTTCCGGGCTTTAAAGCTGGGGCCAGCCTCGCGCGTCGCGCCGATTGATAAACTCAGCGTCGCCCTGACGATTTTATTGTCCATTCTTATTTTGAAAGAACCCGCCGAACCCAAAGTCATTTTACGGGGCTTACTGATTGTGGCCGGAACATTGGTCATTATTCTGCTGTAAGTAACAGGGCAAACGCATAGTGTCTGCCATTCCCGTTTTGCCTCACCCCTAACCCCTCTCCATTGCT
>CAITIX010000329.1 GCA_903892565.1 uncultured Acidobacteriia bacterium | reverse complement strand
TTCCGTGTCGGGTAATCCGCGATCCGCAAATGGATTCGGGAATCCGAGGACCGACTGACGTGCGTTTTTTCGCCGTTCGTTGATCTGATTTTGGTAAAGCCAATGCCACAATCTCTGGAGGATACCGACGGGCTGAACCAAGGCACAGCACAGTTCCACTTCCAACACTTCTACTTGCTCATGTGTTATCTGCTGTGGCCAACGGGCAATGGCCCCCTCTGATTGTGCAGCGAGTGGCAGGAGCTTTCGCAATTCTCCGAGCTGCGTAGTCAGGGTTTCGTATTCTTTCCGAACTCGCTCCAATGTCGAAATGTCTTCGAGTGCTAAACGCTGTTGGGCGAATAATGACGAAAACTGCAGCCGATATTCGTCTCCCTGTGCGGCGTCGGGACGGGGCGGGCGAGCCAGGAGACTTTGGAGTTTGGCCAGATAGTTCTGCCGTTGAGCGAGATCGCGACTGGACGTTTGAATGATGAGATCGCCACCCTCCACCGCACTGTTAAGCCGTGGCAAGACCGCATCCAACGCCTGGTGGTTCTTGCTGGCGAACAGCGTTGTTTTGCCCCTGAGCAATTGATTGATGAGCATCGCCGCCACAACTTCTGATTTTCCGGTGCCGGGTGGTCCCGTGACAACGGATACCGGATTTGACAACGAGTTCGAGACGGCCCCGCGCTGACTCGAATGGAGCAACCGCGTCTGGACGAGCTGATCAGCGGCGAACATTGTGGTTGGCGCAGGAGCGTCAAGAGGCGGCGATGAGGGCGGCGACTGTTCAGAAGGAGGTTTTTCGTGTGGGAACAACGCTGCCAGTGCCGTCCGATCAAGTTCTTCGTCGGAGAACTTTTCTGTGATGTTACGGAGATCGCGCAACAAGCTCCGGGTGTAGCGCAATCGAGGGCCGAGCGTGAGTGCCGCGATGTTGTATAAGCCGGGAATCGCTTCATCCCAATCTGGTACCACGCTCAGCGAAAATGGTTCCATCTGTTCGGCAAAGCGCTCTGGGTCATGCACGTAATGCCCTGCATCTTGAGCGATGCGGGCGAAATCCATTGCCTCTGGTGCTGCCCGTTCTCCGTTATCGTCGTCTCCACTGGCTTCGCTCAAAAAGCCCATCGCGTGAAGGAATGCCTCCCGCTCGCCGCGTTGGCGGAAGCGGAATTCGAGCCATGCACTGTTGACGGCAATTGGTCCGTCGGGTTGAAGGTGGAGAACACCCCCTCGCCAATCTGCCTGCATGGGCTGTGCAAAAATAGGCACGACGAATCCCGAAGTTTCCTTGGGTTTTACGAAGACCAGCGGATAGCAGAGATAGATACACTCGTCTTCGCCGCGTCGGACGCGATTTCTTTGGAACGGCGCTTGTTCTCTGGCGAGCGAGACGGCAAAATCACCACCAACCGCAAGACGCGTCCAGGGGACCTGTTGCACTGGAATCCATGTATCGTCTTCGTTCTCGACATAAGCTCGCAGTTGCGGTGCTTCGTCCTGCAGAAGACAATCCATGTAATAGCGGCAGAGGCGGCGGAACACCGCCCAACGTCCTGCCGGGGCAGACGGCGGCACAATTGGCATTTTAACTGGCGGGTGATTGGGCTCCCGATTGTCGGTTTTGGATTGGTACGGACGAGGAATGGCCGCCGAAGAATTAGAGGCGACTGCGAAACCGGGCGGGA
>CAITIX010000328.1 GCA_903892565.1 uncultured Acidobacteriia bacterium | reverse complement strand
TCGCGGCGATTTGGGCGTCGGTAGCAGGCTTGCCGATGCGCGTCTGGGCGAAACACATCATGCTTGAGGCGCAGAGCATGAGACCGAACGCCGCCGTTCTACACGTGCTCATCATGCGAGATGCTCCCGTCGGCCTTCACGAACCATGTCTTGATTTGATTGTTGTGATACCCGTAGTTCCTGCCGCGCGCGTCGGCCAGTTCGTCGCCCGTAGGCTGCAGATATCCGGTTTCGTCCGTGGCGCGCGATCGGATCGACGTCGCCTGCCCATCCCAATTCCACATCAGGCGGAAGCGCGTGAACGCTTTGCCGAACACGGGCTGCTGCATCTCCGCGTCTTTCCACGTTTTGCCGTTGTCCGTGGAGATTTCCACGCGCGCGATCTTGCCACGTCCGCTCCACGCAAGGCCCGTGATTTCGTAAGCGCCGGGGCCGTACGTTAATTTCTGTCCTCCGGAAGGCCGCGTGATCACAGACTTTGCTTCTAAATCCAGCGAGAACTGGCGAGCTTTGCCATCGGGCAGCAAGTCCGTGTAATAGGCTGTTTCGTGCGTGGTCATGGCGGGCTCGGCCGAGGCCATCATACGCCGCAACCATTTTATGTTCGTGTTGCCCTCGTAGCCGGGCAGCAGCAGCCGCAAAGGATAGCCTTGCTCGGGCCGTAGAGGCTCGCCGTTCTGCGCGTAGACCAGCAGCGCATCGTCCATGATTTTCGCGATCGGGATGCTGCGGGTCAGATGGCATGGATCGGCGCCTTCGGCGATGATCCACTTAGCGTCTGGATGTAACCCTGCTTCTTTGAGCAGTGCGGAAACCGGAACGCCGGTCCATTCACTGCAACTCGCCAGGCCGTGGCTGGCTTGCGGCGTGGAGCCGAGCGCCGCCGAATATTCTGAGCGCCCGTTGCCGGAGCATTCCACGAAATGAATGCGCGAAACGGACGGGAAATGTTTCAGGTCGTCGAGGGTGTACATCAGCGGCTGGTTGACCAATCCGTGCAACAGCAGTTGATGCTTGGCGGGATCGATGTCCGGAACGCCGGAATGGTGCCGTTCGAAGTGCAGCGATGAAGGAGTGATGATGCCGTAGGAATCCTGGAGCGGCGTCCGGGACGATCCTGTCGAAGGCGTGGGCGAGTCCGCCGGAGGCAAAGTGCGCACTGACGTCTCATGCGGCGAGCGGTCGCCGTACTTGGACAGCGGTTTTCCGAGCTCGGTCGGAGTTTCCTTTTTCGCGCAAGCGGTCAGCGTGGCGAGGCCTCCGGCCAGCGACAAAAGTTTTCGCCGGCTGGTTTGTAACTTCTTCATAGGAGACAGCTTATCACGATCAATGAGCTGTCATGAAGATCGTTTCATGAAATATTAATGGTCCTTGAGTACCATAAGACTATGCTTAAAAAACTTTTGTTGGGGTTAAGTTTTGCAGCGTTCGCGGCATACGGCCAATCCGGTACCGGAGGCGCGACGTTGAACGGAACAGTGACCGATCAATCCGGCGCTGTTGTTGCGACTGCGAAGGTCAAGATCACGCAGTCGGAAACTGGTTTCGCGCGCACAGGAGAAACCAACAGTGCGGGTCTTTATAGCTTTTCTAGCGTGCCGATCGGCACCTACGAAGTTTCCGTCGAGAAGACGGGATTCTCAACCGCGAAAGCGACCAACATCAAACTGGAAGTCGGCTCCGTTGCTGCGATCGATATCAAGCTGGCCGTTGGTTCTACGGCTGAAGCCGTTACCGTAACTTCGGACACGCCGATTGTGGAAACAACGCGGTCCGCGACGTCCACCGTGATCACGGCGGCGCAGGTTGCTGAGTTGCCGGTTAACGGTCGCAACATTATGGATGTGGCGCTGGCGTCTCCGGGCGTGGTGCGCGACCCGACTCGCGGCGGCGATTTCTCCTTCGGCGGTCAGCGCGGAACGTCCAACAGTTTGCAGGTTGATGGCTCCGACGCCAACAATACGTTTTTTGGCCAGGCCACGGGACGCGCCGGAACCGGCCGCAGTCCGTACAGCTTCAGCCAGGACGCGATTGCCGAATTCCAGGTCTCGACGAACACGTATGCGGCGGAAATCGGACGCGCAGGCGGCGGCGTGGTCAGCGTCGTAACGAAGAGCGGCACCAACCAATTTCACGGCACCATCTTCGAATTCTTCCGCGATAAAGCACTCAACGCCAACAGCTGGGAAAACAACCGCATCGGCGCACCGAAGAAGAATTATCATTTCAACCAGTTCGGCGGAAACCTCGGCGGCCCCATTAAGAAGGACAAGCTATTCTTCTTCTTCGATTACGACGGCCAGCGTAACAATTCGCCCGTGACCGTGATCCCTGGCGTGAAGGCTCCGGCGGACGCAGCGTCGCAAGCGGCGTTTGCGTCGATCCAACAGTACATCACGTCCTACGCGCAGAGCCTCAATAACAATGTTTACCTCGGCAAGGTGGATTGGAACATTTCCGACAAGCAACGTCTGGGAATTCGTTACAACGCGAACCGCTTCACCGGCGTGAACTACGAGAACGGCGGACAGACCAGCGCGGTCGGCCACACCGGCAACGCCAGCGTGACCACCGACAACATTTCCGGTACTCACACTTTGACGATTTCTCCGGCGACGCTCTTGGAATCGCGTTTCACGTTTACCCGTGATGACGAACCCGGCGAGGCGAATTCCACCTCTCCCGAAGTTGTCTTGAAGCAGGGCGGATCTACGGTCCTCTCGTTCGGCCGCAACAACTTCAGCCCGCGCTACACCAACGCCAAGACGTATCAGTTTGCGGAAACGCTGTCCCACGTTCGCGGCAACCACAGCTACAAAATGGGCGCGGACCTGATCTGGCAGCGCATCGGAAACTTCTTCCCGGGGAACTTCAGCGGGGCGTATACATTCAACAGCTACGCTGATTTCGCGAATAACAATCCATTCAGCTTCACGCAGGCGTTCGCGGGTGCGGGAACCGATGGACCCCTGTCGCAGCCGAACTCCGGTGAATACGGCTTCTATGCGCAGGACTCCTGGCGCGTCACCAGTCGCCTGACCCTGAACTACGGCGTGCGCTACGATCTGTTCGATTACACCAATCCGAAGTTCAAGAATCCGGATCCAGGCCTGGCTGCCATCGGCGTTGAC
>CAITIX010000327.1 GCA_903892565.1 uncultured Acidobacteriia bacterium | reverse complement strand
CAATGCATGGTCCCGAAAAGTGGGAACCGGTTTTCGGACCAGACCATGCATTTGTGTAGCAAGTTGGGGCGTAGCCAAGCGGTAAGGCAGCGGATTTTGATTCCGCCATTCGGAGGTTCGATCCCTCCCGCCCCAGCCAACTGATTTCCTTACGATTTTCTTGTTTTCAGCTTCGTCATTTTTAGCGCAGTCGGGAGCGTAGTCGGGAGGTTTTCGTCCTCCTTTTGATCTCCTCGCGCCGTCTTGTACGCATTTAGTTTCGCAATAGCGTTACCTGCGACCTCAGCATCTCTCGGCAGATAATGTGTGGTCAGGATCGCCTGCACATCGCCCGGCTTGTGACCGGTGATCGAATAGATTTCGACTTCGTTGCATCCGGCCCGCGCCAGCGTCACCACTGCGGTGCCACGCAGATCATGAAACGTCAGCCCTCGGATGCCAGCGCGTGTCGTCGCCTTGCCCCAAGCCCCTTGGAAGCCGCTTTCGCTCCACGGCTTGCCATCGCTATTCGTCAACATGATTGGGCTGCGCCTCGGTGCAGCGTCGAGCGCGGTCTTGAGAGCATCAGCGACCGGGATCGGGACATATGCGCCGGTCTTGCGTTGGCGCAGCTTGATCGTTGCGCCGTCATAAGCGCTCCATGGTAGCCGCAACAGGTCGCCTTGCCGCTGCCCCGTGTTAATAGCGAGTAGCATTGCGAGGCGAAGGTAAGTCGGCGCTGTTCGCAGGAACTGCGAGACATGATCATCCTGCCAAATCTTATTGGCGCGGCTGCCGTGGTAGAGCTTGCCAGCTTTCGCGCATGGATTTTTAATGATCAGTCCGCGATTGTGCGCCCAAGAGAGAACACGCGCCAAAGTGCCGTAGGCGTAGTCGGCTTGCCGTAGCGATGTCTGCGCCAGACGGTCACGCCATTCGAGAAACACCGACCTCGATCTCGGATCGTCCAACGCCTTGATCGGAAAATCGCCGAAGGTGCGCTCGATGCGCTTAATGTGCTTTATGTAATCTTTGCGGGTGCGTGGCGAAATCCCGAACTGAAATTCTGCGCTCTCCTGAAAGCGGAACAGCAACGCCAGCAGTGTTCCGGTCGGCGGTGCTATTCTCTTGGTAACGGCCTCATTGTAGCTCGCCACGAAATCGGGCGTGCCGGGATCGCCTCGCAGGGGCGGGCCGCCCTTCCATGCGTAGAAATAAGTCCGCACTGTGCCGTTCGCGAGCCGTTTACGCCTTGAGTTGATGCCTCTGAGCCTAATTCGCACGGTTCGCTATCCATTTATCGAGGTCGTTTTTCGAGTCGTCCTTACCGTCACGGTTGCCAAACTCTAACGACACGCTGCCGTCCGGCATCTGCGTCGCGCTGACCGGAGTCATTCCTGCTTTGCGCGCTTGCGTGATTGCACCCGATAACGTCACGTGTCTTCGTTTTTTTGGTCTATCA
The DNA here is from genome assembly GCA_903892565.1 of uncultured Acidobacteriia bacterium. Taxonomy (GTDB): domain Bacteria; phylum Acidobacteriota; class Terriglobia; order Bryobacterales; family Bryobacteraceae; genus Palsa-187. The sequence goes on along the minus strand of CAITIX010000327.1, from coordinate 1,303 downwards.
GTCATCGCGCAATCCTACCTGACCTGCGTGCTCGAGGCGGAGCTACTGGTGTATTAGTGTTCGGGGCATGATCATCGAGGGGTGCCCAAGCCCTGTGCGAGATCGACGCCGCATCAGGCTCAACACGGTCGAGTACTGCTTCATACGCCGCGCGATCCATGTTGCCGCCCACATAGGCAGCGCGTTCTTCGTCATTGAGTTGATGCTGGATAAATCTGTCGATTTGGTAGATGAGGCGTTCGAAAGACTTTGCCCCAGAAATGCCTTGAGTGGTCTGGACGCGCCGCCAGCGTTCGGCGGCATCGGGAGAAAGACGGAATGTGAGGGCGATGACGGAATTGTAGCGCGCTGCCATGTCAGCCCTCGTATAGGTCTCATGCAATCAGTCTGATGTCTTTCTGCAGCAAAACGAACGCCGAATAAATGGAATAGTCCAACCAGCCGCGCAGTTTATCGGCACATAATTAGGGCGTTATTTTCTTCCATTCGCCCACGACGAAGGCTAACGCCTTCTCGCGTATTAGTTTTTTGATTTTATTAGGAGAGGTTTTAACCAGCTCAGGGAATTCTTTGTTCGCAATCTCAGCCATTGGCTGTTCGATCATGCCAAGGGCTTCTTTGACAAGTTGGCACAACCTTCGTTCCGAGAGCCTATAATTTGGCCTTTTCTTTAAACTTTTCGCGATTGCTGCGTCCGAGAGAAATACTGATGAGGGGTTCTGCGATTTTATTTGTGCGATCTCTTTAAGAAGCTGTCCAACTTTGGCGCTAGACCACTCTTTGGGCCGCCCCCGATGTTCACCATATTGCTCTTTGGCTAAGTATCCGAGTAATTGCCGCCAAGCCCCCGGCTTTTGGGGATCAAGATGATAGTTCGCAAATGCCTTTCTGATCGGGTCGTCAGTCGGATCGTCCGTCAGGGCAAGCCACTCAGGCCCGGCGTCGTCGAGGAATTGTTCAAGAGCGCTGCTGTCAAACTGCTTTGGAGCGTCGGACGTCGACATATTCACCACCGCCAACACCGCCGACCCAACGAGATTGCGGCGCGGGGCAAGCCGGACGGCGGTGGTTTGTCCGGCGACGGTTGGCCGACCGGCCCCGCGCTTCTATGGAATCCTAGCGCAATCCCGGCCAGAAGGCCTTGGACTCGTTATTCGCTGTTGCCCATGCTCCCGGCCTTCAGCCTAAGCTGGGGCGCTCTATGGAGTCCCTGCAGCGGCGGCGTGACCTTCTAAACACACTACTGATCTTTGAAGCCGCTGGCTGATGATGGCGCTGGGGCCATACCGAAAACCCCAAAATT
>CAITIX010000326.1 GCA_903892565.1 uncultured Acidobacteriia bacterium | reverse complement strand
GGGTCTCCAGCGCTCCCGTCTTATTGCGCGGTAGCCAGCGGGACATCACCGTGACGACGTGCGTGCGGTAAAGCTCTTCAATTTCGTCGACTGATTTACCTAGCCCAAGCAGCGCGGCGATGATGGCGCCTGTAGAAGTCCCGTAGATGAGGTCGAATTTCTCGCAGAGCCGGCTGCCAACAAAGTCCTCTATCTCTTTCAGGGCTCCGAGCGTGTAGAAACCCTTTGCGCCCCCGCCGTCTAATGCAAGGACCCGAAAGAGTTTCTTATCCGAGGAAGGCTCCGTCATCGCTCGCTTGCCCCCAAAATTTAGCAATATATGTGGGATACAACCCGCAGTTCCGCTAGGGAACCGAGCCGAATAGTTGGGCTTCCAATTGGGCGCACCGGGCAGACCCCTATGGGAACTTGCGCCCTTCGCCAAGCAATACGAGATCACAAGCACGGGGCATGCCAAGACTTGTGCTCGTCTCGACGTCCCCTGCCCGCCACGCGGCTAGGCGAGAAACACACGCGTCCGCCGACTTTCACGTAGGCTGTGCTTCCGCGCCAGAAACAGTTCTACAATTGGTCGAGCGATTGATTGCAAGCTTAAAATTTGTTTGGCTCTTAAAAAGGCATCAAGCGCCAAAACAGTTCCTCTGCTACCTCAAAATTGTCTAATTCTGCCTTGCCATTCGGAAAGCGTTGCGCGAAATCAGTATAGTTGCGCAGCCCACACATTAAGGAATCGCTTGCATGTTTTGAGCTTTTAAATTCCAAAAATAGTTCGACACCGTTGTCCAAGGCGAGCGTGTTTATCCACTGGATGGTATTTTCCCAACCCGCTTCATCATCGACGAGAAGTTGCGCGAATTTTTGTGCGATCGCTCTTTCCAGAGCATCTTTATCAGAAAGCACCTATTGACCTCGACATTTGCCTGGGAACTAACCGACGGAGCAGCGCCTACTTGCGATGGTCCTCCAGCGGCGCGGCTGCGGCACGATTAGCAGCCATTTCGGCTTTCCGCTTTTGGACCTTATATCGGTTTGGGCCTTGCGCTTCCACGCAGTGTACTCGGGAGCCGGCCAGCCCCCAACTAGGTTTCAAGGCGGTACCCGTGCTCTTCAGACAATCTGCCGCATCATTACGCCGCGTCGGCCTTTTCACGCTCCATCTGCACGATTAGGACGCGCCGCGTCACGCCGTTAGCCTGGAATTCGACCTCATCTTCCTCGTTGGCACCGAGAAGCTGGGAACCTAGCGGACTCGTCGCACTCACATAACCGTTCACCAGATCGTCGCGATTGGCACTAAGTACAAAGCTCGCCGACTTGTTGTCGTCGAGGTAGCGGACGATCACGCGATCGCCGATTTGGATGCCGCTGCGCGAAGGCGCTGCGGAGGGTTTTATGCGTTCGGCGGCCGGATCGGGTTTGCTTGATTTGGCGACTCGGTGCTCAGTATAGTTCGGCTGCCGCTGTTCCCCGCCATCGGGATGAATGCCATGGCGATCGAGCGTTGCGAAGAGATCAGCCATGCAGCCGTCGGGATCGATGGTGAAACTTGAAGACCAGCAGCGCCAGAAGCGCCATCCAACACGTTCGAGGACACGCTGGCGCGTCATATCGTCCGACCAACGCTCTGGTCCGTGATACTTGTCGCCGTCGCACTCAATCGCGAGACGTTGCTCTCCCCTGCCCTCTACGACCATGTCGATGCTGTATCCCATGGCACCGACCTGGGGCGTTACGTGGTAGCCGCGCTTCAGAAGGCGGCCGAGTATTTCGCGTTCAAAGTCTGAATCGCAAAGTGCGGCGAGGTCGCCGCTGGGGCGCGCATGGCCCTTCATGGGCTCGCGCAGGTGACGGATCACGTTCGCCTTGAGGTCTTTCGGATTTAGCTCCTCTTCGCGCACCGAGCGTACGACGTAAAGCCGGTCACGTGCGCGCGACATCGCTACGTTAAAGCGCTGCTCGAAATGCGTTGCTGTCTGGGATTGCTTCTTAGCGGAGTCGGCTACCATCGATAGAAATACGATATCGCGCTCGTTGCCCTGGAACGTGGCGCTATCGCCGCAGGCAATCTTGTGTCGCATGACCAATTCCTCGCCAAAGGCTTCCAGCGCCATGCGATTGATTAATGCCGCCTGCTTTGAGCCGATCAACGAGATGACGCCGATGCTCCGCCAAGCGTCAGGGGCACCTTTGGTCGCAAGGTTGGGGGTCTCGATGATGTGCCTAATCTCATCGACGATAACCTCAGCTTCACGATAGTTGATCTTATCGCCAGTGCGGCGACCGTCCGGCACGAATATGTCTACGAGCGGAGGATCGAGCCGCTCTTGTATTGTCGGTATACGAAGCGGGATGAGATCTTCGGTGTAAAATTGCTTTGAGAACTGGATTATCGGCTCAACGCAGCGGAAATGCTCGCGCAGCATAACGAATTTGTCAGGGTACATCACCTTGGCAAGGTCGTAGAGCGAAGCGCCCGGAAGCAGGAGCGTTTTGAATGGCTGTTTGGCAAGATATGTCTTCTCCAGCCGGTCGATCTTTGCATTTTCGATGAAGGCGGCCGTGGGACTAACTTGCTTATCGTCTCCTACCACCAGCACCTTTTTGCCACGCAGCAGTGTTGTTATTTCCTTGATGTCGGATTGCGATGCCTCGTCCATGATCACAAGGTCGAAGGTTCCGATCTCACCCGGAAGCTGTTCCGCCACGCGCCACGACGGCATAATCCAGCACGGGACGCCCCCATAACAGAGTGCCATCGCTTGCCGGGCGGCGCGGCGGTGGCGCGCCGCCCCTGCCCCGGTGCCGCCGCCAATGCGGCGAAGCGCGGTGGCAAACATCATCAAAGCTGACCGCACGGGGCCCGTCATGTTCTGCGCAAGCGCATAGAAGGTACGTTCGCGTACAAGGCGTTCAAAGGATTTCGCGACTGCTTCGTCGAGCGAGGCGCGTTCGTCGGCGAGTGCGCGGATTGCTTCTCGCTGATCGATATGGCCAAGATATCGTTCAGACGCAGCCCAATCCCAAGCCTCCATCCAATTCGCTGGGATGGCGGGGTCACTGCCGTCGAGCGCCGGATGACGCTTGAGGCGCTCAGCCCACGCCGGGACGCCCTCGCGCTCAAGACGCGCGGTGATGTCTAATACGCAATTGAGGTGGGACCGATGTTGCGCGACATCATCGACCGCCGATAGAACGGACTGCCACGCTGCCTCGACCCGGTCTGGGTGCACGCCTGCGCGCCCTACGGCTTCGGTAAGGAAATTCTTCGCCAATGTTCCTATTTTTCCGCCACGCTCCCCGAACAGGGCCAAGACCCGGGCGACTTCCGCGCGCGATGCCGAGAGGCGCGTGGCTGCGGCGGCATTTCGCAGGCAATCACGTAGCCGGCCCATTCGCTCCGCATCAGGCCATAGAGCTCCCGTCGCTTTGGCAAGCGTCTGCTGTAGACAATGATCCAGGTGTTGGCGCGTCTGTGGCGCCATGACCAAGGTGGCTTGCAAGGCTGTGGTGAGACCCGAAAGCTGCCGGAGCGAAAGTGGCTGTGCTGTATCGAGGCCGAGATCGGCGGCAATGACGTTCCAGCGAGTATTGAGCTCTGAAACCCGGCCTCGCCACTGCACGTAGGCGCGAACATGACCCCATTCTTGTGTTGATTGCGGCTTGCGCCCCAGTACTCGGACATCTTCGACGACTGGTTTCAGCTTCCTTTCAGAAAAGGCAAAAATCCCGAAGGGCGATTGGCCTCCTGCAAGTTTCGACAAGATCGCGGCGAACTCTTGAGACTGTAGCGCGGCATCGGGCACCACGACGGGCTGCTGAACAAACGCTTGGTATTTCTCAAGAATGCCGATGCCATCCTCGAGAAGCGCTTCCAGTGCAGGCGCGAGCGCCGTATTCTGCGGCGATGTTTCGGCGACCACAAAAGAACGCAGCCAAGGATAACCGTCGAAATGGCGCGTTATGTCGACAAGGGTGTCTAGAGCC
>CAITIX010000325.1 GCA_903892565.1 uncultured Acidobacteriia bacterium | reverse complement strand
GCTGGAAGATTAGGCGATGTGTAGCGACCGTCCGCCTGACTGACCGCGGTAAAGGCGAAGCTATCGCTGTTGACCTTAACAAGCGCACCCGCTACGGGTTGTCCCGCAGCGCTTTTTACGACGCCTGAGACGCTTGTCCCCTGTGCCGCTAACGGCGAGAGGCCAAGGGTGAACATGGTCGCCAATGCCCCGACAATCGTGATCGTTCTTGCGAACTTATGAATCGACACACTACGCGTTTTCGACATTACGATGGATTCCATTAAATTATGATGTCGGAACGCGCGTTTGATAATAAAGACCGCGCATTCCCCTGCCAGAAATTACTCCACCAACCCGTTGGATTCGGGCCTGACGTGCGCCCGTCCAACAGAGCCGACCGTGATCCTGCCCTCTTCGGGCAGAACCCGAGGCAAAGAAAGTGCTACGGCTCCCGTGATATCTCGAATGTGATATCTCAACAAGCGGCGGCGCGCACCAAGCGCGCTCGCTGCCGAAAATCTTACATTGCGAGCAGTTCGAGTTTCCCTGTGCTGTCGCCGAGATTGTCTACGCGAACGCCCAGATTATCCAGCATCGCGAGATACATGTTCGTCATCGGCGTGCCCTTCGGGTAACGGATATGTCGTCCGCCCTTGATGCGGCCACCGGCGCTGCCCAGCATCACCACCGGCAGGTCCTGATTCAGGTGCATGTTACCGTCGCTCATACCTGCACCGAACACCATCATCGAATGATCCAGCAAGGAACCATCGCCGTCCGGAGTGGACTTCAAGCGGTCGATGAAGTACGAAAATACTTTTACGTGGTAGGCGTCGATTGCCGCTTTCTTACCCATCAGCGTAATGTCGCCGCGATGGTGGGAAACGGCGTGGTGCGCTTCCGGCACGCCAATATTCGCATAGGTTCGGACGCTGGATTCGTGTGCCAGCATGAACGTCGACACGCGGGTCAAATCCGTTTGATAGGCCAAGACCAGCAGATCGAACATCAACTTGGCATAATCTTCAAATTCCGCCGGTACGCTGCCGCCAGGGCGCGTAATGCTCGGCAGTTCGCGCGACGCTTGCGCCTCGGCGATCTGAATGCGGCGCTCCGTATCGCGGATGGCATCGAGGTACTCGCTCATCTTGGCGCGATCTTTCGCATGCAACTTAGTGTTGAGCCGTCCCACTTCTGCAGTGACGGAATCCAGAATGCTGCGGCTTTCCTGGATCTGCGCGCGGCGGGCGGCCGAGTCGGTTGTATCGCTATCGCCGAAAAGGCGCTCGAAGACGGCGCGCGGACGATTTTCCACCGGCAGCGGCAACGTGGAACTCTTCCACGAGAGATTATTGTATGCGCAGGTGAGTTCGCCTTCGCAAATGCCAGCCGGATCGCTGCCATCGAGCGCCAATTCCATTGACGCAAGTTGCGTCTCTTTGCCCAATTCCTTGGCCGCGAGCTGGTCGACGGACACGCCCAATTGGATGTCGGCGCCCTTCGTCAATTTCGGATGTACGCCCGTCAAATACGCGGACGTCGTGCGCGTGTGGAACGCACCGCCTTCACCCGGCAGCGCATTGGCCTGATTCGCGTCCAAGCCGCTCAGCACGTTGAGATGACTGCGGTAGGGAGCGAGGGAACTGAGCGTAGGCGACAGGTCGAAAGCGGCCCCTTCCTTCGCCGGCGTCCACTGGCTCATATTGATGCCGTTGGGGACATAGAAGAATCCCATGCGCACCGGAGTCTTAGTGGCGGCGCCGAACGCCGGAACCATCCCGTCAAGAAAAGGCAGTGCGAGCGTCGTCCCCACTCCGCGCAAGAACGCGCGCCGCGGGATAGCTTTCTTAAAAATCGTCATAGCTCTCTTGTCCTCCTCATCTGAAATGGCTCACTATTCACAATGCCGAAGATCATGTCGGACCAGCGGTAATTGGTCGGTGCCGATTGCTTCAAAATCTTCCGGAGCGCCGGCTGGTCATAGTACTCTACTCCGCGACCCAAGCCGTAAGTGAGAAGTTTCTCCGTTACGGTCAGCGCCAATTGATCCGGCCTGCTGGCAAAAATCTTGCGCAGTTCGGCGACGCCGTTAAACTTCGTGCCGTCGGGGAGCACACCGGAGGAATCGATCACGGTGTTGGCTCCGCCCTCGGTCGTCCGCCACTGGCCAATCGCGTCGAAGTTTTCGAGCGCAAACCCAATCGGATCCATACGGGAGTGGCAACTGGCACACGCCGCGTTTGCACGGTGCTGTTCCATCGACTCGCGTACAGACTTAATCTTTCCGTCATCGCCGCGGTCCTTCAACGGCGGAACGTTCGGCGGAGGCGCGGGCGGAGGCGTTCCCAAAATATTCTCCAGCACCCACTTGCCGCGCAATACGACCGACGTCCGCGTG
>CAITIX010000324.1 GCA_903892565.1 uncultured Acidobacteriia bacterium | reverse complement strand
TGCCGAAGAGGTTGAGCCTGAATCCGAGTTCAAGGTTGATAAGGTACATCGTCGGCACTCACGCGCCCCTCATTTCTCGTACCCAGAGGATGATCTGCCTGATGGTCGGCCCCGGTCCGGCGTCGGCCTAGTTTGCCGGTCTGTATGTTCCAAAGGCAGAGCAGCACTTTCTTACTCGCCGGATTTGGCGGACTGCTCCTCATGATGGTCTTCGCCGGCGCTGACGGCATCCAAGTCCTGGGCCGAATGCAAACCGGAAGTGCGGCAATTCAGCGCGAATTTTTGGAGCGCAGCCGTGTCCTGAACCAGATCCGTTCGGACGTTTATCTCTCCGGAACGTATGCGCGCGACTATCTGCTGGATCCGCAACCTTCCATGGCGGAAAAGAACTTGGCGGAACTGAATCGCTTGCGTCGCGAAATGGATGCCATCATCGTTGCCTACAGGGAACTGATGAGGCCCGAGGAGAGAACGCCGCTCGATGGCCTGCGTCGCAGTCTCGATGACTTCTGGCACACGCTGGATCCGGTGTTTCAGTGGAGTCCCGAACAACGCCGCCAAAATGGTTTTTTGTTTCTGCGCGATGAAGTGTTTCCGCGTCGACAAGCGATGTTGGGATTGGCAGATCAAATCCAGACGATGAATGAACGGCAGATGGACTCCGGCAATCTGCGGGTGGCCGCCTTGTTTGCCGAATTTCGCACCAGACTGAGCGTCACGCTGGCGGTAACTTTTGCTTTGGGTGTACTTCTGGCAGTCTTCTCCAGCCGCCGCATCCTGGATCTTGAGAAGCAGGCATCTTCGCGATACGCGGAGGTAATGGAAGCGCGTGGACAACTGAAAAATCTATCGGCTCGCTTAGTGGAAACGCAGGAAGAAGAACGCCGTGTACTCTCGCGCGAGTTGCACGACGAAGTGGGGCAATCTCTCTCGGCGATTCTCGTAGGGCTGAGCAACCTATCCGCTTCCATCCGCGGTGGCGTCCAGCGGGAAATGGAGCAGGAGGTCGCGGGACTTCGCCGGATTGTCGACAATGCGGTGAAGATGGTGCGCAACATCACATTGTTGCTGCGTCCTTCGATGTTGGACGACCTGGGATTGATTCCCGCCCTGGAGTGGCAAGCCCGTGAAACGTCCCGGCAAACCGGCCTGAGAGTGGACGTCGCTGCCGCGGGCGTTTCCGATGAATTACCCGAAGAATTCAAGACTTGCATTTATCGCGTAGTACAGGAAGCTCTGCACAACGCGACCCGGCATGCCGCTGCAACTTCGGTGCGCATCGTGGCGCAGCAGGAGCCGCAGCGTTTATTGCTTTCGATTCAGGATGACGGCCGAGGCTTCGACCCGAAGCGCACGCGGGGACTGGGTCTGCTGGGCATGGAAGAACGCGTGGAACATCTGGGGGGAACTCTGCAACTCGCTTCGGAGCTAAACAAGGGTACATTAATCATGGTTACGTTGCCATTGGTGACAGATCATACAAGATCGGGTGCGGTGACGTCATGAACCCAATTCGCATTCTTTTAGCGGACGATCACACAGTCATCCGGCGAGGACTCCGGGCATTGCTGGAACGCCAGAACGGATTCGCGGTGGTAGGAGAAGCAGCAGATGGCCGCGAAGCCGTGGAGCAGGCAGCCGCAGTCCATCCCGACGTCGCCGTGATGGACATTGGAATGCCCAACCTGAATGGAATTGAGGCTGCACGCAGGATCACGGAAAAGCGTCCCGAAACGGCTGTCGTAATTCTCAGCATGCATGCCGACGAAAGCTATGTGTTGCGGGCCTTGAAATCGGGAGCTCGCGGATACCTTCTCAAGGATTCACCCGAAGAAGACCTGATCCATGCAATTCATGCCGTGCATCAAGGAAAAGCGTTCTTCAGTCCGGAGATCAGTAAAATGCTCGCAGAAGATTACATGCGCCAGATGCGCCAACGGGGCGTGGAGGACAGCTACGAACTCCTCACTCCCAGGGAGCGGGAAATCCTGCAAATGTTGGGCGAGGGAAAATCGAACAAGGAAGTAGCGACGAAGCTGAACCTGAGCCTGCATACCGTCGAGACGCATCGCGGCAACGTGCTGGAAAAGTTAAACCTTCACAGCACCGCCGAGATGATTCTGTATGCGGTTCGCAAAGGGATCGTGACTTCCTAGGCCGAAGGATTCACCATCGGCGGCGACTCCGTCTTCCAGTAATACCAGGCGCGCTGTAAGGTAAGACTCACGGCAGGATCCGCCAACGGCTTCGTGACAACATCATAACCGCCGCGCGCAACCACTTCACGCCACAGGTATTCGTCGCTCACTCGCGACGCTAACAAACAACAGCTTCGCGGCGAGCGCTCCACGATTCGCACCAGCAGGTCGCGCCAGTCCCAGCCGGGAAACTCGCGGTCAAACACAACAATCGAAAAGGAACCAGCTGAGAGCATGCGGAGGGCTTCGGGAACGGATTGCGTTATTTCCATGTCCCATTGCCCGCGTGCCTTGAGACTTCGATAAAACGCTTGGTCCGTAGCGGAGGAGGTCAAGGCAAGAACTCTGGGGCCCCCCAGCGCCGCGCCTCGGCGCCTCGGAAATAGAACGCGGCGCCACAGTGGCTCGGCCATCGCAGTCCCTAGCGGAGCTCTCCGATTTGATACGACAAAATCGCGCGCTGCAGTTGGTAGTCAAACTCCGCGCTTGACCCGGAAATCTCGGCTGACGTGACGTTTAACTGGGCTTGGCTTAATTCGACAATCGATCCCAATCCCAGGTCGTAACGCCGCTGCGCAAGGTCGAGCGCGAGCTTCGTTTGATCGAGCAGTTGGGCGGTCAAGCTCAGCCGCTCAAAAGCGTTGGTCGCATTGAGATAGGCGATGCGCACGTCGCGCGTCACGCGATTCGCTAGATCACTCACGTTCTTGTCCGCGGCCTTTGCCTTCAGTTCGGCCTCCCGGCTGCGCGAGCGGTAAAGATAGCCGTTGAAAATTGGGATATTGACGTTCATCCCAATCGCACCGTAACGCCCGGGTACTTGCGGGTCACCACTCGGGGCAAAGCCCGCAGCTGCGGCGACGCTAATCGTCGGAAGTTTCAGGTCCCGTTCCGCTTGGACGAAGCGTTCGGCGGCGCTTCGTTCCAGCCGAAGGCTCGCAAGCTCCGGCCGATCGCGTATCGCTTGATCCATGAGAGGATCCACAGAATCTGGAAGCTTGTCTGGCATCGCTTCCAGTGCCAGCTCGAATCCGCCTTGGCCATACTGGTTCGGGAGTCCGATTGCCGTTGCCAGCTCCGCGTAAGCCGCCTGGACATTACTCTGCGCGCTTGCCAGCAGTAGTTTCGCGTCGGCCAGATTCACACTCGCGAAGCTCACGTCCAAGGTCGACTTGAGATTGCTATTGGCGAGCGTTGTCACTTGATCGACCACCAGTTGACGAGCATCCACCGTTTGGCGGGCGACCTTCAGAACAGCCTCCGCACGCAACGCCCCAAAATATGCCCGATTCACGGCCAGCAGAATCTGCGCCCGCGTTGCTTGCGTGACTTGCTCTTGCGCCTGTGCGTGAAACTTGGCGGAGTTCACAAGATTTCCGGTGCGTCCGAAGTCGGTGACAAGCTGGCTGAGTTGCAGTCCGGTCCCGATGCGGCTGTAGACCACCGGATTGTTCAGTCCTCCGGCCGCCAATCGGCTCCCGGAGTCGGCTCCGACGCCGGTCACCGCACCGGATAACGTGGGCTCGAAGTTTGACCGCAGTTCCAGCGGGACTTGCGCGGCAGCGGAGGCAGTGAACTGGGCGGCGCTGATTTGTGGATTGTTAGAGACTGCCAGGCGCTGGGCTTCGGGCAGCGATAGATGCAGTGGAGCCTGGGCGAAAACGCAACAGGCAGACAGGATGAGGATCAAGATTCGCCTCATCAAGCTGCAGCGCTCTCTTCCCGGCCTCGGTAAATGAGCAGGTATGCGGCGGGCACCAGGAATACGGTGAATACCACCGAGAAGCTCAGACCTCCCAAAATAGCGCGCGCGAGCGGAGCGTAGCTTTCACTGCCTTCGCCGAGTTTCATCGCCATGGGCATCAGTCCGATGATGGTGGCAAGCGAAGTCATCAGCACCGGACGCAAACGCACCCTGCACGACGTCGCCACAGCTTCCCGCACGCCCATGCCGCCTTCCCGCAGCTGCCTAGTGAATTCCACGATCAAGATGCTGTTGGAAACCGCGATGCCCACCAGCATCACCACGCCCATCAGCGACATCACGTTCAACGTCGTATCCGTAAGCCAAAGTGTCAGCATCACGCCGCTCAATCCCGGAGGCACCGCGAGCAGGATGATAAACGGATCGACGAAGCTTCGGAACTGCGCCACCAGGATCAAATACAAGAGCACGACGGAAAGAATCAGTCCCAGAGTGAAGCTCTTAAAGGACGCCCGCATGCCCTGCACCATTCCGCGCAGCGTGATCGAAAGCCCCTCGGGAACTTTGGTCTTTGCGATGATCGCGTCGATGCGGTCGGCAATCGCGCCCAGTTCTTCCCCCGAGGGCCGCACGTAAATATCCATCACGCGACGAATCTGGTAGTGATCAACCTCCGTCGGGGACGAGATGCGCTTCACGCTGCTGATGGCGTCCAGACGCGTCGGCAACAGGCTACCGCCGGCCCGCAATGCGATGGACTTCAGATCTTCGACGGATTTCACTTGACCCTCGGTGTATTGCACCGTCAGCATGTAATCCTGCCCTGATTTTGGATCCACCCAGTAACTCGGCGCGATCATTTGATTGCTGCTCAAGGCCGTAATCACGTTGCCCACGACCTCTTGCTGATCGAGTCCGAGTTCGCTGCTACGTGTGCGATCGACATCCAGCTTGAGTGCCGGATAGTCGACATCCTGCGGGATATAGACGTCGGCCACGCCCGGAATCTTCTGAATTTCCGCAGCGAGTTGAACCGCAGTTTCGTGCGAACGCTCCATGTTCGTGCCTGCGACTTGAACGTCGATCGGGGCCGGCAGGCCCAGGTTCACAACCGCATCTACCATGCCGCCGGATTGGAAATATGTATTCAACTCCGGCATCTCTTCGGCCAGCGCGGCTTTCACTCGCGCCATGTATTCGAAGCTGCCCGTCTTGTGGCCGTCCTTGAGCGCCACCTGAATCGATGCGGTGTGCGACGCCGAATTCGTCGTGTAAATCGCGGACGTGTCCGGTGTGACGCCGATATTGGAGACGATCAACTTCAAGTCTTGGGCAGAAACCACCTTGCGGATGACTCCCTCCACTTTCGCGACTTCCCCCTCCGTAATGTTGACGCGCGTGCCGGAAGGCGCCTTCACGTTCATGGCAAACATCCCGGCATCGGCGCGGGGGAAGAACGAGAGCCCCAGTTTCGGAAACAACACCAGGCTCGCGCCGAATAGCACTATGCACGCCACAACCGTTAACCAGGGCGCGCGTAAAGCGCCGCCAACCATCCGATCATAAACACGCAAGAAGTCCTCAAAGCGATCGTTAAACCAGACATTGAAGCGTTCTCCGAGCTTCCAGCGATTGCGCGTACTCTTTAATTCGACCTCGACTGGTATTTCGGAAGATGGCGTGAAGTGGTGCGACGCCTTCAAGAAACGCGCGCAGAACAAGGGGACAACGGTCATCGCCACGATGTAGGAAGCGAATAGCGCCAGCACCACGGTTAATGCGAGCGCCGAAAATAGATAGCGGCTCACGCCATAGAGAAACGTCACCGGAAAGAAGACCACTGCGGTTGTCAACGTCGCGGCGAGCACAGGAAGAGCCACCTCGCTCCCGCCCTTCTCAGCGGCAGCTTCCGGCGTTTCGCCCAACTCCAGATGCCGATAAATGTTTTCCAGCACGACAACAGAATTGTCGATGAGGCGCGACATCGCGAGCGCTAGTCCGCCGAGCACCATGCTGTTGACCGTGCCCCCGCCAAACGAGATCGCAAGGAACGCCGCCAATGCCGAAAGCGGAATCGAAAACAGTACGGCCACGGTCGCCCGCATGCTGCCCAGAAACATGAGGATCATGATGGACGTCAAGAACAATCCCAGCGCGCCCTCGTCGAGCAGCGTCTGAATGGCGGTCTTGACGAAGGTGGATTGATCGAATACGACATTGGTAACCAGTTGCTTCGGAACATCCACGAGATGCCCCAGAATCGCGCGCACTCCATCCACCACCTGAATCGTATTGGAATCGCCGCCCTGTTTCAGCACCGGAGTGTAGACGGCGCGCTTGCCATCCACGCGAACGATGTTCGTCTGAATTTGGTGGGAGTCCTGCGCGAAGCCAACATCGGCGATCCGAACGACGGATCCTCCGGAGACCTTCAATGGCAGCTGATTGATCTCCGGGATGCTCGGCAGTTGACTGTTCGTGTAGATGTTGTAGTCGAACGGTCCAATGGGAACGTCACCTGCAGGCAGAATCAAATTCGAGCGATTGATCGTGCGGACCACGTCCATCAGGCTGAGTTGGCGTGCTTCCAGCTTGAACGGATCGGCATACACCATGATCTGGCGATAGCCTCCTCCGAACGGCTGCGGAACGCTCGCGCCCGGCACGCTGGCCATCTGGTTGCGCACGGAAAACTGCGCCATATCGCGCAACTGCGTTTCGTTGAATCCTTCGCCGCCTACGGTTACCAGACATACCGGAAGACTGGACGCGTCGAACTTCAAAACGATTGGCGGCAAAGTGCCGGGAGGCAGACGCCGCAACTGCGCCATTGCCAGATTCCCAATACTGCTGGCCGCGGCATCCGCATTGGAACCGGGCTGGAAATATACGCGGATCAAACTGACCCCAGGCAGGGATCGCGATTCAATATGCTCCACACCACTCGCCAGCGTGAACTGTCGTTCAAAACGACCCGTGATATCCGTTTCGATCTGCTCGGGCGGCATGCCGTTGTAGAACGTCGCGACCACCACCATGGGGATATTGATTTCCGGAAACAGGTCGACCGGCATCCTCACCAGGGCGACGCCGCCGACAATGGCCACAATCAGCGCGACGACGACGATGAAGTAAGGCGTTTGTATTGCAAAGCGGGACATGTTATTTCTGCGCCCCTGCCCCGACGTCGCTGAACTTGGGCCGCACATGCTGGCCGGCGCGCAGGTTGGCCCGATTTCCAACGATCACAACGTCGCCTTCTTGCAAGCCGGAAACGACTTCAAAACTGTCCGCCGTTTGCAGACCGAGAGAAACGTCGTGCGATTCCACGACGCCATCCTGACTGACCGTGAGAACCTTGCCAGCCTTTTCGCTCCCCGCCGCCAGATCTACGGCTGCGATGGGAATCGTTAGCGCATGATTGCGACTATCGGTCGTGAAATTCACTTCGGCAAACATACCCGGGATCAGCGCGAAGTTGGGATTCGGCACGTCGACTTCTGTTTCCATGGTGCGGGTCGCCTGC
>CAITIX010000323.1 GCA_903892565.1 uncultured Acidobacteriia bacterium | reverse complement strand
GCACCTTCGACGTGTCCATCCTCGAAGTGGGCGATGGCGTGGTCGAAGTGAAGTCCACCAACGGCGACACACACCTCGGCGGCGACAACATCGACCAGCGCATCATCGATTGGCTCATCCAGGAATTCAAGAAGGACCAGGCCATCGACGTCTCGAAAGATCAAATGGCTCTGCAGCGCTTGAAGGAAGCCGCGGAAAAAGCCAAGATCGAACTCTCCACGCTGCTCGAAACCGAAATCAATCTGCCGTTCCTCACGGCCGATGCCAGCGGTCCGAAGCACCTGGCGATCAAGCTCACGCGTTCGCGCTTCGAGCAAATGGTTGCCGATATTCTGGAACGCACGGTGGAGCCTTGCAAGAAGGCGCTCGCCGACGCCGGCATGACGCCGTCGCAGATCGACGAAGTCGTGCTGGTCGGCGGCTCCACGCGCATTCCGAAAGTGCTCGAGATCGTGAAGAACCTGTTCGGCAAAGAGCCGAACCGCAGCGTGAATCCCGACGAAGTGGTTGCGATCGGCGCGGCGGTGCAGGGCGGCGTGCTCGGCGGCGAAGTGAAAGACGTGCTGCTGCTCGACGTCACGCCTCTGTCGCTCGGTATCGAAACCCTCGGTGGAGTTTTCACCAAGCTCATCGAACGCAACACCACGATTCCCACGCGCAAGAGCGAAACGTTCTCGACCGCAGCCGATAATCAAACCTCGGTCGAAATTAAAGTCTCGCAGGGCGAGCGCGCCATGGCGCGCGACAACCGCCTGCTCGGCGTGTTCCAGTTGTCCAACATCCCGCCCGCTCCGCGGGGCATTCCGCAGGTCGAAGTCACGTTTGATATCGACGCCAACGGAATCCTGAACGTGACGGCCAAGGACAAGGCCACCAACAACGAACAGAAGATCACCATCACGTCCTCCTCCGGCCTCAGCAAGGAAGAGGTGGAGAAGATGGCGAAGGACGCCGAATCTCACGGTGCCGACGATCGCAAGCGCAAGGAAGAAATCGAAGCGCGCAACCGTGCCGATTCCATGGTCTATCAGATCGAAAAGATGCTGAAGGATCATCGCGACAAGATCAGTGCCGACGATGCCAAGAACGTCGAAGAGGCGCTCGAAGCCGCCAAGAAGGCCATCAGTGGTGGTTCGGTCGAAGAAATCACCAAGACGTCGGAAGCCCTCACTGCCGCGAGCCACAAACTCGCGGAGGCGATGTACAAGTCTGCCGGAACGCCTGGCGCGACGCCTGACGCGGGCGCGGCCGGTGCCGCTCCCGGAGGCGAGAAGCCGAAGGACGACGTGGTCGACGCGGAATTCGTCGACGTCGACGACAAGAAGTAAGGGCCAGGGGCCGGACGCGAGTACGAACTGTTGTCCGGCCGTTCCTTAATAACTGAGCGGGAGCGCTAAATGGTGCGAGGGCGAGCAAGAAACGTTAGGCAACGAAGTAGCGAACAAGCAGAGCGCCGTTTTGAACAGCGTACCCATTACCAGGTACTCGGCGTCGGCAGTGACGTTTCCGTATCCGAGTTGAAGAAGGCGCACCGTGATTGTGCAAAGAAATATCACCCTGATCACAACCCAGGCAGTGAAGTCCGATTCCTTCGTATTCAAGATGCATATGAGACGCTCATGGATAGTGCAAGACGCGAAGCGTACGACAAAGAATTGAAGCAGCGACAGCTAGAGCTCTTGATAAAGCTTAACGGGAGCACTGGTATTTTTGCTGGGAAGCGGGGACCCTGGTCCCCGAGCTCGGTCCGCTCATAGTTATGGCTGCCACCGACCACTACAAAACGCTGGGCGTCGAGCGCGCTGCCGATGCGGACGAAATCCGCAAAGCCTACCGCCGCCTCGCGCGCAAACATCATCCCGACTTGAACCCCGGCGACAAATCCGCCGAGGAGCATTTCAAGAAGGTTCAGGAGGCCTACGATATTCTGAGCGAACCGAAGAAGAAGCAGATGTACGATCAGTACGGCTTCTATTCGGAAAACGGCGTGCCTCCCGGCGGTCCCGGTGGACCAGGAGGGCCCGGCGCCGGCCCTCACATGGGCTTCGGTGGTTTCGATTTTTCCGATCTTTTCAATAAGGGCGGCGGAGCTGCCGGTGCGCGCGGACGTTCCGCTCCGCCTCCGGAAGAAACCGCTGGCTTCCACGATATTTTCAGCCAGTGGTTCGGCCAGAAGGGCGAGCCCGGCGGACAAGCTCCGCAAAAAGGCACCGACCTCGAATACGGCCTGAACGTAGATTTCTGGCAAGCCATTCGCGGCACGCAGATTCGCCTGAAGGTGAATCGCCAGGAAGAATGCGCCACGTGTTCCGGCACGGGATCTCGCTCGGGCGCGAACACGGCCTGCCCCGAATGCAACGGCAGCGGCCAAGTGACGCAGATGGCCGGGGCCATGCGCTTTAGTCTGACGTGTCCCAAGTGCGAAGGCTCCGGGCGCTTGCGCAACGCTTGTACGATTTGCCACGGCGATGGACGCATCTCGAGTTCAGAGACCGTCGAAGTGCGCATCCCTCCCGGTGCGCAACAAGGCTCCCGCCTGCGCGTCGCAGGCAAAGGCAACGCCGGAACGCACGGAGCTCCCGCAGGCGATCTCTACATCACCGTACGCGTCGAACCGCATGCGTTTTTCAAGCGCGAAGGCGACGACATCCACATCACCGTTCCCGTGCGCATCGACGAAGCGGGACTCGGCACCAAGATCGAAGTGCCCACCATCGATGGCCGCGCGCTGCTCAAGGTCCCGCAAGGCACCAAGAGCGGGCAAAAATTCCGCCTGCGCGAAAAAGGCGTGTTGAACGCGCGCACCAATGTTCGCGGCGATCAAATTATCGAAATTGAGATTGAGGCTCCCGTGGTGCAGGACGAGCGCACGAAAGAACTCCTGCGCGAGTACGCAACGCTGCATCCCGAAGATCCTCGCGCGGAAATCTGGAGCAAGGTATGACCTGCATTTGTCATCCACGTTCTTCTTGCCATACACTTTTTTCTTGCGAGCCACGAACTTCTTGTGATCCCAAGTCCTCCTTGTCATCCCGAGCGAAGTCGAGGGATCTGCTGTTTCCGTCGGTGGCATACCAACAACCAAGTAGCGTGAACTAACTATGGCTAAGTCTCGCAAAGCCGGCTACATGATTTCGGCCATCGCCGAGCAATACGAAATCCATCCGCAGACGTTGCGCCTGTACGAACGTGAAGGATTGCTAAAACCCTCGCGCAGCGACGGCAACACGCGCCTCTACACCGACGAGGACATGGAGCGCCTGGAAGTGATCCTCAAGCTGACGCGCGACCTCGGCGTGAATCTCGCGGGCGTGGAAATCATTCTCAACATGCGCGAGAAGATGGAAGAAATGCAGCGCCAGATCGAGGCATTCGTTTCCAGCCTCAACACCGAAATGACCACGCAGCGCGCGCGGTCCACGACATTGAAGGAAACCGCCAATTCGCTAATCCCCGTGATCGAAATCAAGCGTCCAAAGAAGTAACACTCGACCATTCTCAGAATCATCGTGGATTGCAGGTCAGTGTGGAGCGATCCTTGTGGGGCGGGTCTCCTGACCCGCGCGGGACCTCCTGGTCCCGCCATCTGCCCGGCCGGGAGCGACAGCCTCTGCCGCGTCATTCACCAGAAGATTCGATTTGCGTGCGGCGTTCGGTGGCCCGTTCTCCCATCGCGAGGAAGTCGGACAGCGTAAGCCCGAGGTCCGCCAGCAGCTCTTCGTGTGAAATGGATTTGCCGCCGTTCTTGAGCCATTCTCTCGCCTCGGCAACGGCGCGCTCTTCGTCGTCGCTGATGGCTTCGGGAACCGTGACAATCTTTTCCAGAAGCTCGCGGACGGCGGAGAGCTGATCGGGCGAGAGCTGGCTAAGCAACGCGTACGCCTGTTGCTTGTCTTGATTGAGGTCGGTTGGCATAGGGCCACCTCGCAACGATCATAGCGTGCCCAATCTAACCGGCTCGGAAAAGGCAACCGCAGGCGTCGAGAAGAGTCTCGACGCGGCACGCAGGAGTGCGTGCGCCACGTCACTACTTCTTCTCTGGAAGAATCCCGCTACGCACCAAGAATCCGGTATCGATTTTTCCCGCCACAAAATCCGGATGATCTAGGATCTTCAGGTGCAACGGAATCGACGTATAAATCCCTTCGACCACAAACATGTCGAGAGCGCGCTTCATGCGTGCGATGGCCTCGGCGCGGGTGCCTCCATAGGCGATGAGCTTCGCGACGAGGGAATCGTAATACGGCGGAATCACGCCGTCCTGATACGCAACGGTGTCCACGCGGATGCCGATGCCGCCCGGCAGGTTGAGCCCCGTGATGCGACCCGGTGAGGGGACGAGCGTTTCCGGATGCTCGGCATTAATACGGCACTCGATGGCGTGGCCGCGCAGCGCAATGTTCGGACGCGGGCCTTGTGATGCGGCGTGCGCCGCGCACCACGGCAAGATCTGGTCCAGTCTTTCTCCGGCAGCGATGCGGATCTGCGCTTTCACCAGATCGACACCCGTGACCGTTTCCGTAACCGGATGCTCCACCTGAATGCGGGCGTTCACTTCGATGAAGTAGAGATTGCCCGTCGCGTCCATCAAAAATTCAACGGTGCCTGCATTGGTGTAGCCCACGGCTTTCAACGCCACGCGCAACGATTCCGAAATGCGCGCGCGAAGTTCCTTCGTGACGGCAGTGGAGGGCGACTCCTCAATCAGCTTTTGATGGCGGCGTTGGATGGAGCATTCGCGCTCGCCCAAAATTTCCACGTTGCCGTGGTTATCGGCCAGCACCTGGAATTCAATGTGCCGGGGATTCTCCACCAGCTTTTCCATGTACATGTCGCCGCACGAAAATGCCGCAGTGGCTTCGGCCTGCGCCTGCGCCAGCATGTGCATCATTTCGTCGGCGTGGCGCACAATGCGCATGCCGCGTCCGCCGCCTCCGGCTGACGCTTTCAACATCACGGGATAACCGATCTTTTCGGCAACCTCGAGCGCCTCATCGAGGCTTTGCAGAATGCCCGTGGATCCAGGCAGAATCGGCACGCCGGCTTCCGCCATCGCCGTGCGGGCGATTTGTTTGGAGCCCATGCGGCGGATTACTTCCGGCGTGGGCCCAATGAAGTGCAACGAGGAAAGCTTGCAGACTTCCGCGAAATCGGCGTTCTCGGAAAGGAAGCCGTAGCCGGGGTGCACGGCGTTGCAGTTCGTGATTTCCGCGGCGCTGATGACGGAAGGAATATCGAGATAACTGCGCGCGCTTTTCGCCGGTCCAATGCAGATGGCTTCATCGGCGAAGCGGACGTGCAGGCTGTGGCGATCGGCTTCCGAATACACGGCCACCGTGCGGATGCCGAGTTCTTTGCAAGCGCAGATGACGCGGAGAGCGATTTCGCCGCGGTTCGCAATCAGGATCTTTTGAAACATGGGGAATGCCGCCCGTTAACGCGGGCGAATCGAGAACAGCGCCTCTCCGTACTCCACCGGACGGCCGTTTTCCGTAAGACGGGCGACGATGGTGCCACCGACCTCGGCTTCAATCTCGTTCATGAGCTTCATGGATTCAATGATGCAGAGGATCTGGCCGGGCTCGACGCGATCGCCGACTTTGACGAACGGCGCAGTGCCGGGCGACGACGCTTCGTAGAACGTTCCCACAATGGGCGATTTCACGAGTACGTCTTTCGAAGAGACGTCGGGAGCAGCGGCGGGCGCGGGGGCCACCGGCGCAGGAGCCGCAACGGCGGGCGCGGGAGCCGCAACCACCACGTCCTTTGCGATTTCCGCACGACGCAAGCGCAGGCGATTATCGCCGCGCTGGACTTCCATTTCCGCCACGTCGCTCTCTTTGAAAATTTTGAGGAGCTCTTTGATTTCCTGGTTGGTCATTAGTTGATGAAGTTACAGTCTCACGAATTCTTTTGGCGTAGGGGTCATAATCTCGCAGCCCGTTTGGGTCACGAGAACGGTGTCTTCAATGCGAATCCCGCCCACGCCTTCCACATAAACTCCGGGCTCGATGGTGATGGCCATCCCCGCTTGCAGCACCGTCGGATCCTTGCTGCCGAGACGGGGCATTTCGTGGATTTCCAAACCCAATCCATGACCCGTAGAATGCACGAACTCTTTGTCCAACTTGAACTTTTTCAGCACGTTTCTGGTGGCCGAGTCCACATCGCCCCCGGTTGCACCCGGGCGGACGGCATCGATCCCCGCCAACTGGGCCTCCAAAACAGCCCGGTACATTTCCCGAATGCGGGACGACACGCGGCCGAGGTGAGCCACGCGGGTCATGTCACTGGAGTAGCCGCCAAGGCTCGCGCCCATATCGATTAATAATAGTTCATTTTGCCCCAGCCGGTAGTCCGTGGGATGGGCATGGGGTAGAGCTGTCCGGCGACCGGCGGCGACGATCGTATCGAACGAAGGTTTTTCGGCGCCCAGCATTTTCATCTGATATTCAATTTCGGCGGCGATATCGAGTTCGCGGACGCCGGGGCGAACTCGTTTCAAAACGTGCGCGTAAGCCTGGGAATTTACTTTAACGCTCTCGCGGATCGTGGCTATCTCGCTCTCGGACTTGATCATGCGGCGCCGTTCAATGACCTTCCCGGCGGAAACCAGCGAAGCCCCCAGCGGGAGCTTTTCCTGCAGCAGTGTGTACTGATCGTAAAGCGTAGATGCCGATTCAAAGGCAACCTTTTTCAAGCGTTTGCGCTGCAGGATCGCCGCAGCCGCGGTCGCCAGCGGGCCCTTGACCACGTGCACCTTAGCAATCCCCGTAGCGCCAATGCTTTGCGTGGCATCGATGGCGTAGCGAGGATCCGTGAAGAAGTGCGTCTCGCGCGGGGTAAGCAGCATCAGCGCGTTCGATCCCGCGAATCCCGAAAGATAGCGGACATTGGCCCCGGACGAGACGAGGAAGCAGTCGGCTTTGAGCTCGGGCAAGCGCGAGGCGATGTCCCGGCAACGCTGTTGGAATTCGCTCAACTTTTGATTCTAACGCGAAAATGAAGTGCGCCGACGATAGTGCCGACAGCAACGGTGTTCGTAGTTTGTCAATCTGTCCGGTTTGATTCACACGTGATCTGTCCGGTTTAGCCTACCGCCCCTTTGGCGCTGCGTCGGCTGGCCGACGGGGGCTTTCTTGTTTTGGTTC
>CAITIX010000322.1 GCA_903892565.1 uncultured Acidobacteriia bacterium | reverse complement strand
GCGATTGGGAGGCGTAGTCAGGACCTTGGGCTTGCCGAGAGTGCGCGAGGCGGGGTCGAAGGGGTACGAGTAGATGTGATCGTAGCCGACGTCACAGGCGACGATCCAGCGTCCGGTGTTATCGAAATTGACGGAGTGTGCCGCGGCGCCCGCGCCCTTCTCGGTGCCAGGACGTTCCGGGAATACCGCGACATCGCTGGCGGTTTCGAGCGATCCATCGGCCTTGATCGGGAAAAGCGCGACCGAGCCATCGTCGGTGTAATCTTCCAGCGTGGGAACACCGTTGCGCTTGACCACGTGCACAGCCTTGTTGAAATCGCCGTGATTGGCGACGACGACACGCTTGCCGGTTTTATCGATCACCAGAAAGCAGGGATTGACGCCGAGCGAAGGCACAACGTTCAAGTGCGTGAGCGAGCCGTCGGCGGGATTGATCGCGAAAGAGTGCACGCCGCCGCCGGTGCCGGCCTTGCCGTCCATGGTCGGCGCTTCGTGCGTGCAATAGAGGAAGCGGGCGTCGGGCGAGATGCACATGCTGCCGACGTTGAGGCCATCGTACTCGGAGGGTGTCTTGCCCACCTGCGTGAGCGAGCCATCGCTCGTGTTCACCGTAAAGATCGTAATGCCGCCACCGCCGCCGATGCCGAACGGACCTTTGGTCCAGGACGAAGCGTAGGCGTAGAGTTTCTTGGAAGCTTGAAACGCGAGGGCGGATGTGGCGCCTGCGAGGCCGAGTCCTGCGAGAGCGAGCAGGTCGCGTCGAGATAAATCAGATTTCATCGTGATTACGCTCCTAAGGGATGGTCCAACGTACAGGGTAGTATATTGCGGATTTATTTTGCGGTTGGAGGAGGCGCGAGCACGGCCATCACGATTAAACGTCCCGAGCCTGTATTGCGGATGGAATGCACAACTCCCGCAGGCGCGAAAGCGGCAGCGCCGTGGCTCGCGGAAGAGATCTGATCGCCGACGCGAATTTCGGCTTCTCCTTCGAGGACGAAGTAGAGCTTATCCTGCCCTGCATGCGCGTGCGCGGCGTGTTCTTGTCCAGCCTCAAAGCAATTCAAGCCAATGAACAAGGTCTCGCCGCGCGCGATATCGACCTTGCCCATTTTTTCGGGCGAGAAGCGGGCAAGGTCGGCGACGCGTTTGACAATCATGTGACGATCATGGCAACACCGACCCTAGCCGGGAACGGCTCATCCGTCTAGACCGCGACGCCCAGCTTCTTAAACCAAGGCGTAGCGCCCTTCAGCGCGGCGTTCACCGCGTTGATATTTTCCACGCCCTTGGTGGAAAGGAAATCCTCCAGCGCTTTGATGCCCTTCGTTGCATAGATCGGCATGCCTTCTTTCCACGTCGCGCGGCCGCACAAGACGCCGGAGAAATCGGTGCCCGCTTCCGTCGCCATGCGGAGGCCTTCCACAAACTGAGCATTGCCGACGCCGGCGCTCAAGTAGATGAACGGCTTCGAAGCCACATCCGCGGCCTTACGGAACAGATCCATCGCCTCGGCCATGGATTGCGCCTTCTGGCCTTTGTACACGGAGCTGCCTTCGACGAATTCGGCGTTGATCGGCACTTC
The DNA here is from genome assembly GCA_903892565.1 of uncultured Acidobacteriia bacterium. Lineage (GTDB taxonomy): Bacteria > Acidobacteriota > Terriglobia > Bryobacterales > Bryobacteraceae > Palsa-187. The sequence goes on along the minus strand of CAITIX010000322.1, from coordinate 5,069 downwards.
GACCTTCAGCACGTCGACCTTGTATTGCGGCTTGGAGAATTCCTTCATGCTGCCGATGACAACTTCCGGCTTGATCTTCGCAAAATCGAGGCCCTTTTCGTCGCCGCCCTTAGGATCGTAGCCGACGAATTCGAGGAAGAACGGAATCTCGTTGTCTTCGCACTCGGAGCCGATGCGTTCGCAAAAGGCGTGCTTGATGTCGTTGACCTGCGCGTCGTCGAACGGCGAGTAATAGATCAGGATCTTCACCGCGTCGCCGCCCCAATCTTTGATGCGCTTCGCCGAAACATGCGGGAGAAGATCGGGCAAGCGGCCAGGCTTCGTATTGTCGTAGCCGGACTCTTCATACGCAAGCAGCAACCCGGCGTTGGAGGAACGCGCTTTCGCCGCATCCAGGCCATACTCCGGATCGAGCAAAATCGCCGAGGCGTGCGGCGTCAAGATGCGGGTGACCGCCGTCTTGAACTCCGACATCATGTCCCAGGTGATTTCTTTCGGCGAAACGCCCTTGGCGGTTGCCAAGGACTTCTGTAGGCTGCCGCGTTGATCCATAGCGGCCGCTGCGATGATGCCGTCCTTGTTGGACAGCGCCTTCATGTGTTTGAGTTTTCCTGCGGAGAGTGCCATAACCTATTGTAATAATTCTGCTCGTTCTTGTCCCAGGCCTTGTTTTAGTAACGCGATTCTGCGGAAAAACGCCCGCGTTCGTCCGACGTCACGAAGGATTTGCGCTTTTAATGCGTCGGCGGATTCGAATTTGCGTTCGTCGCGCAAGCGATGCAAAAGCTCCACGCGAATGCGCGCGGGCGCGGGAGGCGTGAACGGAGAAAGCAGAAATGTTTCGATGCTCAATTCGTGCCGCTGATCGCCTTCGAACGTCGGACGATAGCCCACGTTCGTGATGGAATCCCAACTCTGCGATTCGTTCCTCGCGTCAAACGTGCGGGTGACGTACACGCCCACCTTGGGGATGACTTGCGCCGGAGTTTTCAGATTCAAAGTCGGCACGGTTTGCTTGGAACCGATGCCGTGGCCGGAAACAACTTCGCCCGAGAGACTGAATGGGCGCCCCAACATGCGTCCGGCGCGACTGGCGTTTCCCGCGTCGATCGCTTTACGAACTTCGCTCGAGGAAACGACGCGTCCGCGCAGGGAGACCGCGCTCACCACGTGCGTTTCAAATCCAAACTGCCGGCCGAGTTCGGCAAGCACGCGCGTGTCGCCCGCCTGATGATGCCCAAAGCGGAAGTTGTCGCCCACAATCACAGCCTTCGCGTGGAACGACTTCGCCAAGACCCGTTCGACAAATTCCTCCGGCGTCCAACGCGAAACCAGCGCAGTAAACGGCAGGATCAGAACATTTTCGATTCCCTCGCGCGCGAGCAGACTGCATCGTTCGCGCGGCGTCGTCAGCAGACGCGGCGTTCGATGCGGAGCGACGATGGTGGCCGGATGCGGATCAAACGTCAGCACCGACGGCGCCAGCGCGTGCTCGCGGGCCGTTCGCAAGGTCGTAGAAATTAGCTCCACATGACCGATGTGCACACCGTCAAAGTTTCCGAGCGCCACCGCGGTGGGACCAAACTCAACGGCTTCGGCAAGAGATCGTGCGACTCTCATAATTCAATCAGCATGGCTCAGCCCGCGACCTCAATCTGCAGACCGTCATAGGCAAGCCGGATGTTCTCCGGCAACTGCGCTTCGGTCTGTGCGTGTCCGATATCGTGCGACATATGTGTAAAGAACGTCCGCTGCGCGCCGATTTCCTGCGCCCAGGCGACGGATTTCTCCACGGTGGAATGCGTGGGGTGAGGACGATGCCGCAGTGCGTCCAAAAATAAGACGTCGAGGTTCTGGAGCTGCGCTCGCGCGGCGTCGGGGATATCGTTGTGATCCGTCAGGTACGCCAAATTCCCGATCCGAAATCCAAGCACGTTGGCATCGCCATGCGGTAGCTCCATCGGAATGATCTGCCGTCCGAACAATTCGAACGGCGTGGCATCGATGGTTCGAAGGTCTACGCGCGGGGCGGAAGATTTCGACGGTCGAGGATCAAATGCGTACTGAAAAATGCGGCGCACGACGTCGAAGGTTTTCTCGGTTCCGTAAACCGGAATCGATCCGCCCTGGTGATAGTTCAAAGGACGAATGTCGTCCAGACCAAGAATGTGATCGGCGTGGGAATGCGTGAGCAAAATCGCATCGATGCGTTCAATTCCGGCGCGCAGGACTTGCGCGCGAAAGTCCGGCGTGGCGTCGATCAGCACGTTCCGTCCTTCGTAATGCAGAAGCACGGACGGACGCAGACGGTTATCGCGAGGATCGGTAGACGCGCAAACGGCACACTTGCAGCCAATGGTGGGCACGCCGGAACTGGTGCCCGAGCCCAGCACGGTAACACGTAGCGCTTGATCTGGCATGAATCTTTAAGAACGATCCTCTTTGATGGCAATCCGGGGCTAGGAGGCCGAAGATCCCTCGCCCGATTTCTGACTCGCATCGGAGGCCTGCACATAGCGGAACCGCAGCTCCGTAAGCGAATTCTCCATTAAGCGCTGCTCTTCCATCGTCAGGTTGCCGCGCGTTTTATCCGCGATCATCGCGAGCATGTCGATGGCATGCGACGCGGCGGGCAAATTCGGAGCATCGGGCTTTTCTTCGCCGAAGCTCACAAGCCCCAGATGCATCTCCGCTTGCGTCTTGAGGGAGAACACTAAAAACTCAAAATTCGCGGGTGGAAGTGGAAAATCGGATTCGCTCATCGGGTTACGTTCCTTTCCATAGTGTAGTGTGAGGAGTGTCCCGTCTGCAGAATGTATCGAGAAGGTCTCCAGAATGCCGGCCGCAGGAACGTATAGTCTGTAATTCGATGTCGCGACACTTTAGGCTCGAAGAAGCCGAACGCCTTTTACCGGACGTGGAACGCGCCCTGCGCGAGGCGATCGCTCACAAGGACGAATACCAGGCAGCCGAGAGCGAGCTCCACAGTTCGATGGAGCGAATTCGTATGTCCGGAGGATCGCGCGTAAACCCGGGCCCTATTCTGGCCTTGCGCGTTCGCAAGGACTCGGCAACCAAAGCGCTCACCGCAGCCGTCGAACGCGTCGAGGAACTCGGGGCGCAGATCAAAGTTCTGGACATTGGCCTGATCGACTTCCCCGCCCTCTACCATGGACGCGAAGTGCTCCTCTGTTGGAAGCTGGGCGAGGACGGGATCGCGTTCTGGCACGGCGCGGACGAAGGCTTTCGCGGCCGAAAACCGATCGACGACGACTTCCGCGAGCACCATCGCGGCAATAGTCCAAATTGACACCCTAGGCATGTGGCCGATAGACTGGAATTCACGTGCTTCTCGCTAGCGAGCTCATCGAATACATATCCAGACAGATGGTCCGGAAGCTGACACCGCAATGGATGGAGACATCCAGCCCGGATTCGGCAGCCGCGAACATCGCCAATGTCGTGGAGGCTGACCTCGCGATTGAAGACCAGCTCAACGACGAAGTGCGCGACATGCTCGAGCAATACAGCGAGTACATGCGCAAGGAAGGTGTCAGCTATCAGGACATGTTCCGCAAGATCAAGAACACCTTGATCTCGCAGCGTAAAGTGATTCGCGCCGCCGGACGCGATTCGGGCGACGCCATGAAGCTCTCGCGCGATAAGATCAACGATCTATCGCACAAGATCGTGGCCGCGCTACGCAAGAGCCGCGAAGTCCGCCTGAAGCGCGATCCGAACGAGGTTCGCCTGGAGCTGGTGAAGATCACCACCGAACTCTTGCAGACGGAAGAAAAAGTGGACCGCGCCGCGCGCACCAAGATCCGCACGCAGAAGCGCGAAATCTCCGAAGGCACCGAAGAGTGGGATTTGCTGCACAAGCGCTACTACGCCGAAGAGATGAAGAAGCTCGGCATTGATCTCGGTTCGCGGCAAGTGGGGCAGTAGCCGCCGCGAGGCGATTCCCTGAAGTTTTGAACAACCTTGTGTGGATCCCCTCGGCTGCGCGATCCACGCAAGGTGCTTGATCGGACTCTCCTGAGTCCCTCGACTTCTCCTCAAAAACAATAGGCTCTCGCCGAAGAGGTTCGCGAGGGTTTGATGGCGTACCGAATTCACGGATTTTCTCCGGCTCCGAACGCATCGGCCTGGGCGGGCAGGCATGGATCGGCGCAATCGGGACGTCTACGCTCGGATCGTCAGACCGGCGCAGGACAAAGTGCGCGCACGCAGAGTAACGCCCCATCGAGTTCATTCGCGGCACAAGGGGCCACACTGGATTCGAAAGTCACGCAAACGGGAGACCTGGAAGTCACCACCAACGAGGGCGACAAGATCAGCATTTCCTTCGCGGCTCTGAGCGAACTGCACGCCCAAACGCTGCAAGCGCAGGGCGGCGGAACGGGCACGAACTCGAACATCAACACGAGCGTTAACTACGGATCGACATCGTCGTCCGATAGTCTAGCCGTCAACGTTCAGGTCAACGGATCGCTCAACGACAAGGAGCTCGCAGATCTTGGAGCGCTGATTGGTCAACTCGCGGCCGGCATTCAAGATCCGAGCCAAGGCGTGTCCGCGGCCCAACTCAGTGATGGCGGCTCGCTCTCGTCGCTCAATTCGTTCCAGTTCGCATACCAGAAACAAACGCAGGTGGACTATAGCGCGTTCCAGGCAGCGGCAGCGACGACCACGTCCACGAACGGCTAGACCAATTTCATAGTTACAGTGGGCCGCAACGCCACCGTAAAACCCCGCGCGTCAGTGCGGCGATACAGTTGGCGTCGCGATCAAGTGTAGATGTATCCCCGAGCTCATGCCCCGGGGTTTTACCCGCGGGGTCTCGCTGTTGCGGTCTACGAAAACTCCGAAACTGCCATAGTCGTCCGCTTGCAGCGGCCAGGAACCGCGACCGCTCTCCCCCCCACGCTTCATCCCCGCCAGAACAGCCCTTCCCGCTCCTGGCGTCAACGGACCAGCGCCTCACGAAACATGGCGAAGAATTTTCGAAATGCCTTTTCCCGCGCATTAGGGGCGTTTTAAGCGATCTTTGCGATTCTCCGCACCCT
>CAITIX010000321.1 GCA_903892565.1 uncultured Acidobacteriia bacterium | reverse complement strand
GCATCATCGCGCGCAGTTGATGCTGGTGCAACGCATGATCGGAATCACGCCGCATTTGACCCGTGCGATGCAGGAACGCATGGCGGCGATGCAGCAGCAGAAGAGCTAGTCGTCGTTCGCAATTTCGGAAGTTTGAGATCCCGCGAGACCCACGTGGTTTCGCGGGATTTTTTTGTGAAGCGGCTACTTCCAGGAATCCATGGCTTTTTTCGTGAGCGACTCCGGGAGCAGTTCGTTCAGCTCCAGGCGAATTCCGTTGGGATCGAAAACATTGGCGCTCTTCACATTGCTGGGTTGCGTGAGGCCCGCCTCGGTCACCGTATTCGGAGTGGTGGCGGTGCGCGCCGCAGACGCCAGACCCGCTTGGCGAAGACGCGCGATCATGGCGTTCAAGTCTCCCGTGACGATGTGCACGTGCGACAAACCAACCGGCATGGCCGGCGTGGCCGACTGCATCTCCAGGAACGAATCCCGGCTGATTTGGTAATACTTTGTCGTTCGCTGCCCGTCCGGACTCGTGAACTTGAATGCGACGGGAAAGCCTACGGCCTTCTCGTAAAAGGACTCGGACTCCGCGTAGTCTTTGACGGCGATACCGACGACCATGAGGCGCGTCGCGTCTGCCTTGGTCGGCACTGACGCGCCATCCCACGTGTCAAATGCGTTCTTGGTGAGCGATCCGGGCGTGAATTCCGTGGGTTCAATGCGGATTCCGTTCGGATCGACAATGACGGCGTTTTTCTCTTTCGTGGGCCCTGCGATGCGGGAATTGATCGTGCAACTGGTCTTCACGGTTTCACTACATGTAGCAACCCCGGCTTTTCGCAAGCGCGCGATGATAGCGTCCGCGTCACGGGTTTGCATGTGAATATGCGTCAGGCCGGGAGCGTTCGTGGGGTTCTCTTGCAACTCCAGAAAGGTATCCTTGCTCATCTGGAGGTAGGTAAACGTCCTTTTGCCGTTCGGGCTGAAGGAGAACGCAGGCCGCAGGCCCATCACCTTGGTGTAAAAGTTGAGCGAGTCCGCATAGTTCTGTGTGCCGACGCCGACAACGCTGAGGCGAAGGTCGGGGCTGGAGCCCACTTGGGCGTGGCTTGGCTGGATTCCGACAAACGAAAGAAGGCCGATCATCATCACAATATTCTTGGGACCGCGCATTGGAGTCTCCTATCAACGACTAAGCAATGGTCTAGGACGAGCCTCGTGCCGGGTCAATCATATCGTATTCAGGGTCGATTGTAGTGAGGTACAAAGCAACTCCTAGCGGCAACCGCACGGCGAGGGCCCGCGTCTGATTAACTTAAAGAAGATGAACATCGCTGGCTGGCCTGAGTACGCGCGATGCTGTAGCAAGGTCCTGCGCACGGGCGTTGTGTGTTGGATGGCGTGTGTCTCCGTGCATGGGCAGATCTCGCAACCCGGTAGCGCTGCGCCGCCGGTGGCGAATCCGTCGACCGTGCTGGATCGTGCGATTGAAATGTACGAGGCACGGAAATACTCCGTCGCGCTCGGGGCGTTTCACGAGGCAGCGGCAGCGGGACGCGTGGAGGCGGCATCGTATCTCGGCGTGATGTATAGCGAGGGGCAAGGCACGTCCGTCAATTACGAAGAGGCTATGGTGTGGCTTCGCAAGGCCGCGGCAGCGGGCAACACGCAGGCCACGTGCAATATCGGAGTGTTCTACTACAGGGGCCTGGGTGTCACGCGGAACTACGAACTGGCGCGGCGATGGTTTCGCGAAAGCGCCAACGCAGGGAACAACCAGGCGATGTTCAATCTCGGCGTGATGTATCGCGACGGGGTCGGTGGCGCGGTAGATACAGGGGAAGCCATGGCGTGGTTCTTTCGTGCGGCGGCTGCGTTGAACGACAAGGCCATGAACAGCATGGGCGTGATGTACAAAAACGGCGACGGCGTGATCGTGGATTATCCTGAGGCGTTGCGATGGTTCCGAAAAGCAGCCGACTTGGGGAACGCAGCGGCGATGTTTAATCTGGCAAAGTTGTACGAGCAAGGGCTCGGCATCCCCAAAGACGCGACCGAAGCGCGCAAGTGGTTCGACAAGGCCTCCCTTGCAGAGCGCTCTGAATAGCAGGCGTGCGCCG
>CAITIX010000320.1 GCA_903892565.1 uncultured Acidobacteriia bacterium | reverse complement strand
CATCTGTGCGTTGATGTCGCGGTCCTTGTTGCGAGAGGGCAGGGAATTCGCAATCGTGTTGAACGTATCGTGGCCCAGGACCTGATAGAACGCATGGTTGATATTCAATCGTCCGAAGTGGCCGTCGCCCGTTACGCCCAGGTAATGCGCGCGGATGGCGTTGGTCTGGATTTTTCCTCCCGAGACTACGCCGCCGACTGGGGCGGGACGCACTAGAAAATGATTCGTGTCAAACTCTACCGATGGGTCGTCTTTGTTGAAATGGTAGCTCGCCTGAATCGTATAGCCCGGCTTGATGAAATCCTGCCGATAGAGGTTCGCTACCATGACTTGTTGATGGCGATAGGACATGCTGTTCAGTCCGCTGTTCGAATCCTTTTCCAGCATCGCGAAATAGGCCAAGTTGTACTGGTAGCGGTTGGCGCGCAGGTTGCCGAAGATGCGCGCTCCCGGTTCCGGATCGAAGAAGATCAAGCCGCGGAAGTCGCTGTTGAAAGTCTGAATGCCCAGCCGCGCCGAGACGAAATCGTAGTTGTGGCCCAGGTCCTTGATCTTCGCTTCCACGAACGCTTCCTGCAGCCCGAGGTGCGCATCGAGTCGCGTGGTTCCCGCGCGTACGTCCGGACTGACGATGCCGTTTTCCTCGACGGCGATGTAGTTGACGTTCACCTCCGGCGTGATTCGAATGCGCCAGTCGATCGGCTTGAACGCAGTGTCGCCATGAAAGAGATCGAACGAGAACGCGAGGTTTTGGACCAGGGCAAATTGGCCGAAGCGACCGAAGAAATTCGGGCTGTTGGGGTCGCTGGTCGCGACGCCGCTCGGGAGCGGTAAGGCTCTCCCCTCGGCAAACGTGTCGCTCGTTAGATTGATCGCAAGGAAGGTCTGCTGCCCAAGGACCGGATAGTCTCCCTTGAACTTGTTGCGATGGAAGGGATCGTATATGTGTTTGCCCTCGTAGGGAGCTTCGTCCTTCGGACCATAGCGATGATAATCCGGCCAATCGAACTTCCAACGATCGGGAGTTTTGATGAATACTTTTTGCTCGGGCGGAATCGTCTGAGGCAGCGCTTCGCTGGCGCTTTCCGGCGTCGCACGAGGCAAGTCGCGGTAGGTCGGAGCGGGAGCCTCGTCGGGGATCCGCCGCGTCACAGGACTACCCGTGGGGAGGAGCGTCACCTCCATGCTGACCAATTCTCCGGCGCGGACGGTCAGGTCTGCTCGTTCAAATTTGCTGAATCCTGCGAGCTCCGCGCGAATGCTGTAGCGGCCCGGACGAACATCGAGCACGCGGAACACGCCGTCGCCGGTGGTGCGCACAAGTACGGCCTGACGATTGTTCGATCCCGCGTCTTGCAACGAGCGGATGGTCACGGCGACATTGCCCAACCCGAGCCGCAGGTCGTTTTGGACGATTCCCTCGATCGCTCCGGTGGTTGGAATGCTTTGCCGAGGAACCCTTTGGGCACTATCCTGAGCAGCGGCGCAGCCGCACAAACACCCGGCGATGAGCAGCCAGCGATTCAACGCTCATAATTACCATGAATGATGGTTCGCGAGCAATACGTGTGCGAAACCCGCCGTTGATGGCGTTATGTTTCGTTCCCCTAAATCAAACATTCACTCGCCGACAGATTCCGTCGTGCTCCCCGAAAGCGGCCAATCCCCACGCACATTGTGCAGCGAGAAGGGGCAATGACGCTGCGGGTTCTCACCACTACGAAGACGAACCCAAACAACCCTTACGTGGTCTTCCCTGTGCACGATAGCGTCGAAAAGCGGGCCGGCCTTAGCCATGCCACATCCGAAAGATCGCGGTTTTCCGTTTCGTCGTTACTCGGCTTCTGCTTGAAAGCCCCGGGCAGCGTACCCAAACTATCCTCGTAGGTTGGATATTTTGCCTTTAGCTCGATGCACCAAGTGCATGCTCCTGTCCTGCGAATACAGGCAGAGGAGAACGCGCATGTCTTGGCCAGGCTGGGCTGTAACCGAGATGGTTCCCTTCCGCAGGCGAACTCGTTCTGAGCGATGATATTTGCGGAGGGCCCCCGTTTCCACCAAATGCGAATCTCGAAATATAAATGGATCGGAACGCTGCTTTATGGAATAGCCGCTGCAGCCCTAATCGTTCCGGCCGCCGCCCAAGTTGATCTGTCGGGCGAGTGGGGACAAAAGATGCATGAGGATGCGCCGGAGCGCGGCGCTGGCCCGGAGTTGTTCTTCCGGACGGATGATAACCGGATCATGGTAGCCACATATAGCGCGAAAGCGGACTCGTTCGTCCCAGATAAGCCCCGGCTATGGTCCGACAAGCCACTGGCGAACCTTGGGATCGTCGGTTCAACAAACTACGATCTTGCCCCGGACGGCAAACGCATCGCCGCGCTGATGCCGGTGGAAACGCGGGAAGCGCAGCAGTCGCAGAGCCATGTGGTGTTCCTCGAAAATTTCGCCGATGAACTGCAGCGCAGAGTGCCGGTCGCGAAATAGCCTCAAATTGTCGTGACTGAGCTAACGTCAAATCCCAATTTTGAAAAAGTTACTTCCGTGTTGCGCGTAATACATTCCCAATCCAGTTCTCCGTCGGATAAACTGTAGTGAATCCACTGCATGCCGCTCCAGCCAGGCGACAAACTCGGGCCCTATACCGTCCTCTCTTTGCTGGGGGTCGGAGGCATGGGCGAAGTCTATCGCGCCAACGACACCAAACTCGACCGACAAGTCGCCATCAAGGTAATGCCGGAGGCGCTGGCGCGCGACCCGGAGCGTCTCGCGCGCTTCGAGCGCGAAGCCAAAGTGCTCGCCTCGCTCGATCACACCAACATTGGCCACATTTATGGACTCGTGGATTCCACAGAGTCGCGCGGATTGGTGCTCGCGCTCATTGAAGGACCCACGCTCGCGGATCAAATCGCCGTTGGCGCGTTGCCCTTCGAAGACGCGCTGCGCATTGCAGCGCAGATATGTGACGCCCTTGAATATGCGCACGACCGCGGCGTGGTGCATCGCGATCTGAAGCCCGCCAACATCAAGATCACTCCCGACGGTGTCGTCAAGGTGCTGGACTTCGGACTGGCGAAAGTGCTGGAAGACGAACCCTCGCCTGGGGCGCTGATGACCAACTCGCCGACGCTGACCATCGGTCACACCCGCGCGGGGACGATTCTAGGAACCGCCGCGTACATGTCGCCGGAGCAGGCCGTCGGCCGTCCGGTGGATCGCCGCACCGATATTTTCTCTTTCGGTGCGGTGCTGTATGAGATGCTCACGGGCAAGCGGGCGTTCACGGGAAACACCACGCCGGATGTGATGGAGGCGGTGGTCAAGTTTGATCCCGATTGGTCGCTGCTGCCCGCAGGGACTCCGCCGTATTTGCGACGGCTGCTGGAGCGGATGCTCACGAAAGATCGCAAGCAGCGACTGCAAGCCATCGGCGAAGCCCGCATCGCGCTCGAGAATCCGGAGTGGGGCAAGCTTCAGCTTGCGGCAGACCTTCAGTCTGCCCAGTCCGCTCCGTCGCGTTTCGGCAAAATCGCGACCGCAGTAGCCGCCCTCTCTACGCTCGCCGCCATCGGACTCAGCATCGGATACTACCGCGCCACCCGACCCGCCGAGCTCAAACCGCTGGTCCGCCTGGACGTCGATCTCGGCGCGGATCATCGGCCAGCTGGCTCTTCAACGTAAAAGAAGGGGGCCACAACTACCGCGTGATCGAATTCTGCTGCTGGGAGTTCCCGGACGATATCAGCCGCAGTCCTTATATCAACGAGGCCTCCGTACAACACACGTTCGCAACCTGGGCAAAACTTCTTCCCGTGGACATCTACCTGGAGAACGGCATTTATGGTTGGGGCGGAATTGTGAGCCAGCCCTCGGGCACGATTTCCGAGCGCATTGCCAAACTCAAAGCCGACAGCAAGCTCAATGTGAATCGCGACATATTCCGAGCCTATGCCGCCGCGCGCGAGGTTGAGTTCCAGGAAAAGCTGGCGAAAGTAAAAGCCTCTAGTGCCACGAACTGAATAGGTCGCTCCGTGTTGAATCGCAATTTTGCGGCGATCCCCGCCAGAGCACTTTGATCCAAAGTTGGACTAGCTTACGGATGCGCGGGATGCGGAGGCTTGGGATTACGCTTCACGCATAATTCATGTACAATGAGCGCCGTCTTTGGGTAAGTCGAAAGGGAGGGTCCT
>CAITIX010000319.1 GCA_903892565.1 uncultured Acidobacteriia bacterium | reverse complement strand
TTAATGATACGGCGACCACCGAGATCTACACAGGCGAAGACACTCTTTCCCTACACGACGCTCTTCCGATCTCTTAACACTTCCCTGTAAAAAAACAAGATTGCGCAAAACGCCTGGTTTTGGGTGGAAGCCGAAACACCCTGTCGGGCCAATTGAGTCAGGAACGATTCCATCTTCTGAGCCGGCAAACCGGTCTGGCATCGTTCTTGGATGAAGCGAACGAACTGGCCCAGCCATTGCAGGTAATTTTCCTCAGTCGAAAGCGATAAGTGCTTACGCCGTATCACATCCCGCATGGTTTCAATGGCTTGATTCCGATTCATATTAAGCGACAAATGTTTTCTAATCCTTGTTCGGCGGCTCGCTGTAGCGTTTCAGGATGCGTGCTGCCATCCGCAGGATTTCCGAGTCGTGACACCAGTTGCCATACTCGCCGCTTTTGTGGTCGTCCTCTGAGGCGTGCGCTGCCAGCATGTCTATCATTGTGGCCATCCCTTCGCACTCAGTGATGGCGCACACTACTGGTCTTACCGCCTTGATTGAGCCGTCGGGCTGTAGCTGTATTTTAAGCGGTTCTCCGCTGGCCAGCATTCGTTCCAGTTCTTCGATGGTCGGTCTTGGCATTGACGCCGCCGAACCACGCGCTGCACCGCAACAGCCGGTGTCCTCTGCACGCTCAGTCGTTTTGGATTCATTCATGTTTTCCTTTCCGCTCCACCACTGCCGCCCCCGGCTGTGGGTGAGCTTGGTCGTTAGGCATCTATCGCGCAGCCACAGCCGCCCCACTCGAATTGGTCGAATGTGCCTTGTGACTTAATCCGTTCGCGCAGCTTCCGCAGCGTGAGCGGGTATTTGTTTCCGTCGCGCTGTTCGCGCAGCACGGCATAGTCTTTTCCGAGCATCTGTCTCATTTCTTCTTCCTTCTGTTCGTGGTAGGCGTAGCGGTCAGGCATCATTCGCAGCAGTAGCTCGAAGTGCGCTTGACCGGCTTTGATGCAGAAGCCGCCGCAGTTGTTGTGCGGGAATCCCATCTTGTAGAGTCTCGGCGGTTCGATGCCTTCGCGTTTCAGCCACGCCATCATTTGCGGCTTCGTCATGTAGGGAGCTTCCGTCATCGGCGCAGACCATTTGCGTTCCGGCATTCTCGCGCGCATCCGGTCTAGCCGGTGGTGTTCTGTCCAGTCGAGTCCCACATGGGACACCGTTTCAGGCTGGCAGTTTTCCCGCGTCCATCGGTCGAGCAGTTGGCGTTTCAGGATTTTGCTGCATGGGTCAGCGCCAGTCATTCCGCCGCCGATGATTCGTTCATCTCGCATCACTTCCCACGGGTTGCGACCGTCCGCGATTCGAGTCAGCGGCACGCCGACATTTTCCGACGCTTCGACAATGAAGCGATACAGGTCTTCATCCTCCATCATCGTGTCAGCGAACAGCAGCACGACGCCGTCAGTGCCGTGTTTCTCTACGACGCGCTTCGCGGTCGCCCAAGAGACAAGACCTCCTGAAAATAGGACAAGATGCCTAACCAATCGTTGCAGGACGACACAGCCCCGCTCCGAGGTTCGAGAGTCGCGGGCTTCGTCGGCAGGCTTGGATTGTTCGAGTGTCGTCATGGTTTCAACGGCGGGTCTGTGCGCCTGAACTCTCCGTTCGGCGTCCTAGCCCATCGTGCTTTCGCGGCTTCACTGGCGGCTCGTGAGCGTTGTTTTTTTGTCATGCCACGCCAGCGCGCTTTTCCGCCTTTTATGAATTGCACAGCTTTGAAGGCATGACCGCTTTTAGGGCATTTCATGCGGCTTCCTCCTTTGGGAAGTTCGCCCACCAGTCCACCTTCACTTCGTCTTGCAGGGTTGTCGCCAGCACCATTCCATCGCGGTTGTAGTGCCAGCCCTCGTAGCCCGACGAATCTTTTTCCCAGCGGATAGCCGCCACGAATTGATCCACGGATGTTGAGAACTCGTCCGACCATATCACGCGACCCACAGCCACGATTACAGTTCCATCTTTCGGCGGTTCGTTTGTTTGCCAGAGTTGGTTTGTCATACGCCGTCACTGTATGCGAGCAGTCTTGCATTGTCAAGCGTCTATTTTTATCCGACCGGACGCCGAACCAAGCATCGCAGCCAACAGCCGGGACGCTGTCAGTTCGGGCGGGCGTTGGAATGGCGAGCGTCATTTTAATCGCGGCTGTGGCTGGATTTCTCGTTAGCGGAATGACTCGCACGCCGCTTGGATAAATTCCGCCGCGAGTTGCGGAACGATTGCATTGCC
>CAITIX010000318.1 GCA_903892565.1 uncultured Acidobacteriia bacterium | reverse complement strand
GTTTCCGCCGCGGAGTACTGCTGTGAGGTGTCCAACCTCCAGCTTCCCCCGCCGCTTTTTCAAAAGCGGACAGTTCATGTGTGAATTAGACCGGACAGATCACATACTAGCGACAGTGCCGACAGCAACGGATGCCACCGAGCAACCCGTGATGTATACTGAGCGACGATTTCCACCAAGGAGCTGCGGCGGATGAAGCATCGGGTCCATCTTGCAGGGTTGACAGTAGCACTCACGTTAGGCAGCGGTTCGGTTGCGTTCGCGCAGAGCCAATCTTCCGGGCTGGATATCGCCGGCAGCTGGGTGACGATCGCGGAGACCGGCGTCGGCGGCGCGACCGTCATGCTGACGGATTACGGCGGGGTTCCGTTCAATGAAGCCGGGCGGCTCTACGCACTCACCTGGGATCCCTCGCGTTGGACGTCGCGTCAACAGCAGTGCATGGCTTACGAGCCGACGCGTCTGTTGCACGGCGGCGGCAACGATCGTTTCTGGGAAGATCGCGATCCGTTCACACAGAAGCTGATCGACATCAAGATTTACGGCCAGATCACGGAAGGCACGCGCACCATTTGGATGGACGGACGTCCGCATCCTCCTGCGTACGCAAAACACAGCTTTCTGGGATTTTCCACCGGCAAGTACGAAGGCAACGTGCTGACGGTGTATACCACGCACCTGAAGCGCAACTACATCCGCACCAACGGCGTGGCCATGAGCGATCAGGCGACGCTGGTCGAACACTTCATGCGTCACGCAGATTTGCTCACCTACACCAGCATCATTACGGATCCCGTTTATTTGGCGGAGCCTCTGATCCGCACGTCGCTGTTCCGGCGCTACGACCGGAATCCGGATGCGTGGCTCTATGCATGCGACGACGGCGAGCAGATCATCGGCCGCGCCGCGGATCAAGTGCCCGCCTACGCGTTTGGCGCGAATCCGTACTTGCGCGAGTTTGCCGATAAATACGAGATTCCGCTATTAGGCACGATGGGCGGCGTGGAGTCGCAGTATCCGGAGATGGTTCCGAAGCTACAGAATCGGGCAGCGGCAGAGGCGGCCGCAAAAGCGCTGCTGGTTCCCGCCGCGGGTCCGCAACAAACCAGCAAGGCGGTGGATCCGGATCCGCACGATGGCGACATTCACGTGCTCCCGGTGCAGGGCAACATCTATTTGCTCGTGGGCGATGGAGCGAACATCGCCGTGCAGATTGGCGAACAGGGCGCGTTCGTGGTGGACACAGGCGCCGGGAAGCTCACGGAAAAGATCGCCGCAACGATTCAGAAAATGATCGGAGAGAAACCGATTCAGTTCGTGGCCAACACCAGCTTTCATGCGGATCACACCGGAGGGAATGCAAAGATGTGGGAGGCGGGCGCGGACCCCAGCTTGCCGGGTTCGTTCTTTTCCGGATCCAATCCGTACGTTGGTTTGGGCGCGACGATCATTGCGCAGCAGAATGTACAGACGCGCATGAGCGCGCCGACAGGCAAAGTCGCGCCAACGGACTCGAAGGGCTGGCCCACCGATACGTTTCTCGAAGGACGTCGCCGCAAGTATTACAACGACGAAGCCGTGGAGATTTTCTGGACCCCCAACGCCAGCACCGACGGCGATAGCTTTGTGCATTTCCGCAGATCGGACGTGATCGTCACAGGCGACTTGTTCGATACCACGCGCTATCCATTCATCGACATCAAGAATGGTGGCAGCCTACAAGGGTTGATCGCGGCGCTGAATGCGATTCTGGATCGCACGGTCTACAAGCATCAGGGCGAGGGCGGAACGCTGGTGATCCCCGGGCACGGCCGTATCTGCGATGAATTTGAAGTGGCGGAAAACCGCGACATGCTGGTGATTATTCGCGATCGCGTGCAAGCCATGATGGACAAAGGCGCCACGCTCGATCAGATCAAAGCGGCGCACTTGACCGTGGAATACGATACTCGCTATGGCGCGACGTCCGGACCGTGGACCACGGATATGTTCGTGGAAGCGATCTATACCAGCTTGAAGAACGGTCCCGTGAAATCGGGGCGGCGCTAGAACGCGTTATGCGTAGCGATGCGGTACTGCGGTGTGACGTGCGTTAGGTGCGCTTCTTCCGAAGCACAGCGGCAAAGGCGAGGAGTCCCGCGCCCATGAGGGCCGCCGAAGCGGGCTCAGGAACCGACGAGGGAGTTCCAACGAAGCCGATCGTGTGTTGATTGGCGTCCCTATAAAAACCGACGATCTGGCCCAGGTCGTTCAAACCGCTCACGGTAACATTTGTCGACCCGAAAGGATCGATGCTCGTGTATGTGCCACCGTTGTCAATGTAGCCATATTGATTACCGGAACCGTCCCTGTAAATGCCGACGATCACTCCGTTGTTATCGATCCCGAGCGCCTGAGTGAATGTGGAACTGAACGGGTCGAGCGTGGTGATGACTCCCCCAATATCCAGAAAGCCGATCGAGGTGGTGGTCGTGGGCATATAGAAGCCCACCACGTTACCAGCGTTGTTGATACCAACGGCTTGGCTATTGTGGTTGCTGGGCAGCAGCCCGTCAAGGCTCGTGAAAGCTCCGCCCGTCTGGCTGTAGGCCTTCTGTCCCGTCGCCCCGGTGGCATCGGAGGACGAATAGCCCACGGTAGTGTTCCCGTTGTTGATGCCCAATCCCTGATTGAAAGCAGAGCCCGGGCTGTCGACGGTCGTGAACGTACCGCCGATATCTGTATAGCCATGAGTGGTCCCGCCACCGTCCACGTAGACTCCGACGGTACTGCCGCTCGCATTGATCCCCGTCACCATGCCTGCCGCGGAGGCTGGAAAATTTTGGGGAGTATATGAGCTTGGCAACGTCAATACAAAGCCCCGCGCAGTAGGATTGCCGGAGGTTCCCACGATCGTACTGGAATTATTGATCCCGAGAAGTTTCGTAAAGTTGGGATTACTCGGATCGGAAACGCTTTGAAAGGTAAATCCACCGGCAACAATCTGTTCGCATCCGCCAAATAACAATACGAAAACTCCGAGAACAGCAACCTGGGACCGCATAGGGTGGATCCTCCTTCTTATGCTCGTAGAATACGCTACTTTGATCATTCGGAACATTTTTCCCGCCGGAACCTGGCGCGACAAACAACCCGGTTGGGCCAGCAATCCCTTGCGATTTCCGTCGTCGAGATCTGACAAATGGTGTCATGATTGGCTCTCCTAGGCGAAGCGGAGGTGCAGTGGATAGTGGCAACCAGGTGCGACGTTCACCGCCTAGCCCAACCCTGGTTCAATTCTTCCTTCGCTTCCACCACGCCATCGCGGCGAAGCCCGTCGCGATCAGCAAATACGTGCTCGGTTCCGGCGTCACCACGGGCGGAGTCACGGGCGGAATAATCGGCGGAATCACGGGTGGCGTGACTGGCGGAATCACCGGCGGCGTGACTGGCGGAGTCACGGGTGGTGTGACTGGCGGAGTCACGGGTGGTGTGACTGGCGGAGTCACAGGTGGAGTGACTGGCGGAGTCACCGGTGGAGTGACTGGCGGAGTCACGGGTGGTGTGACTGGCGGAGTCACGGGTGGTGTGACTGGCGGAGTCACGGGTGGTGTGACCGGTGGAGTCACAGGTGGAGTGACTGGCGGAGTCACCGGTGGAGTGACTGGCGGAGTCACGGGTGGTGTGACTGGCGGAGTCACGGGCGGGAATACCGGGGGAGCAGGCGGACGCCGACGCCGGGGTCCACGTAGAATGATTACCTGCGGCGGTCCCGGCAGAGGGAAGCCTGGCCGCTCGGGTGATACGACAATAGGGCCGGGTGCCTCTGTTTCGGGACTTCCCGGCGCCGATGCAGACGGACTCTCCGGAGCAGGCCCGGGGACGTTTTCAGGCGTCCCAAACGGGAGTTCTGGCGGCGGCGTGGCAAAAGCAATTTCCTGAGGAGCCCCAATGGTGGGAAGCTCCAGGTCGGCTTCGGTTGGCCCATGCGGCAGGATCGGAAACATGCGCACGGCGGAGATGCGATTGCCGCAACGTACGCGCACGTAATTCTTGCCATCGAAGAGCACGGGTTCGCCAGCCTTGATCGTGACCGGCTTCGCGGTCCAATAGACGTTGGCTCCTACGCGGTAAGACACGAAGCGTTGCGTGTCTTCCGAAAACGCAGTCAGCACCAACCGCGACGTGTTGATGTCCGCATAGTGGCGGCTGACAACCGGGTCGATCGCTGCAAATCCTTGCAGTTCCTGCGCGTCATGCACGCCCCCCATCACAACGGAATAGGGGAACTCCACCGATCTGACGCCCATCATTCGTACGGACAAAGGCGGCGGTGGATGAAGAAATTCGACGGAAAACGGCAGAGGAATGGGTTGCCACAAGCGATAGACCACCCATACATCCGCGAGCGCGAGAACAATGGCGGCTGTGCGCAGCAAGCGTCTCATAAACAACGCTCCGAATGCGCTCGGGGATTCAGACACGAGAATAGGGACATACGTTCAGCCCTCCCGTTGGAGGCCCGTGGCATCGATGTGCGCGCGATTTGCCGTTTCCTTTCGTAACCCATCAATATTTCCCAACTCCCGGCTGCACCGGACAAACCTCACTTAGGACTTTAGTTTGCGCTGTGGAAATGGCCCCGACCATAGATCTTTCTGGCACTCGGGACTAGTCGCTTGCGCGCGTCGTCCCAGTACGTTTGGGGCACACGGTCCTACGACTTGAAATGCGGGCGGCGGCGCGCGACGAAAATAGCTCGAATTCCACGGGGAAAGGGCGATACGGTAAACGTGAGCTTCACGGAGCAGGCGTACGAAATCCTGGAGGCGGCGGAATCGGCCGCAGCCAAGGGCTTGTCTTGTTCCGAATGGACCGTGCTCGTTACACAAGACGGCGCCATCCGGATGTTTGCGGATTCGGACTGGCCGCTGGATTCGCTGGCGGGCGAGCATGGAGCTCGCGCGGCTTACAGAGTCAGCGATCGCCAGGGGACGCTGCGCGTGGAGGCGCGCTCCGGCTTGCGCACATGCAGGATGGAATCGACTACGCAAAATCGTGTAGCGAGATTGTTGCTGGGACGCTAATCGCGGGCACGATTAAGTGACGCGCTTAGCTGCGAAATTTCGTTAGCTTCTTAACCGCTTCCAGCCAGTTGTAGACGATGGGGCAATACGTCGCACGGTCCACAAACGCCCACATGCGCGCTTCGAGCGATCCGGCACCGCGCAGCAAGTGCGGAAAGCGCTCGCAATTCGTGGGACGCGCTTCATACACCGTGCATTCGTTGCCATCCAGGAATTCGCAGGCAAGGTCGCCCGGCTTGGCCTTCGGATCTTTCGACGGCACGCGTTTGAGAATCACCTGGCCGTCTTCATCCTCAGCGGCGTGATCTCGCAAGAACTCGTGCTCCTTCATGCCCAGGAAGCGCGAGAGCTTCGCGACGTCGCGCTCCACCAGTTGAACTTCCGTTACGCGGCAGCATTCGGCGCACGCCTTGCAATCGATGGCGTCCTCGACATCCTGCGCGGCCTTACGGAACTGGCGCTCCACGAACACGTGCGACTTCATGTGTTTGCGGAAGCGCAGGTTCTCTTCCTTCTTTTGCTCGCCGAGGCGGCGGATTTGAACAAGATCGGTCAGCACTCTCTTTAGAGTACAGGTTGTGCGCCTTAGGGCGATACAATTTGAAGGTGCCCGATCGACTCTACTTTTCGGGCTGGGTGAACGATAAGCGCACTCAGCCGGTCCTGCACCAATTCCAGAAGATGTTGGAGCGCTTCCCGACGTCGAAGCTCGCCACGCGCGGCCCCGTGCTGCGCGTGTATGCAATCGAGCATGCCGAGCCTTCGTTGTTGGAGCGCGAGTTCCCTCCCGAGATTCCCGTGAGCGAGATCATCAACGCTGCGCGCGAGTTCATGGAAGCGGACTCCGCCTGCGAAATCGACACATATTGGGATTTGTGGAACTTGGAAAACGGCGACTGGAAGTTGTCGCCATCCGCCGCGACGCTCTTCTGCTTCGGTCCCGACTTCGTGCGCGATCAGGACGACAGCCTGCGCATCGAATTTGGTCCCGACGCGCGTTTTTTACCGATCCCCGGAGTAGAGGGCAGCTTGCGCATGGGGCAGTCGAATTTGAAGAGCTTGCTGCATTTGACCGGAGAGCTCGAAAAAGGCCTCGATCTGGAGCGTCGGCTAGTGTGGTCGGAAAGCGGCGCCAATTTCGCGGATGTGCTGAAGCAGGCGCTGGGACAATTTCGCGTGAATTGAACGATGGATGATAGGAAGGCCGGTGGTAGAATGTAGCTAGATTGGCTAGATTGCTATGAACCGTAACGCCCAGTGGAAACTTGCCGACGCCAAGAATCGCTTTAGCGAACTCGTCAACCGAGCCCTTTCGGAAGGGCCGCAAACGGTACGCCGCCGCGATGAAACCGTTGTCGTGATCAACCAGAAGGACTACGAACAACTGTCCGGAGCGCGCGCCGACTTCAAGGATTTCCTAGTAGGCAAGGGGCCCAGCCTGGAACGGGTGGACCTGAAACGTGACCGGTCGCCAATGCGCGCCGTAAAGCTTTGAGGGTCAAGCTGTGAGAGTGCTGCTCGATACCTGCGTTCTGTCTGAAGTGCGCCGTCCCAGGCCGCACTCCGGAGTTCTCAAGGCCGTCGAGGAGTTCGCGAGTGAAGATCTTTTCGTGAGCGTGCTTTCCATTGGAGAGATCGCCAAGGGCGTCGCCCGGCTGCGCGAAAGTCACAACAAGCGCGATCTGGAACGATGGCTCCGCGCATTAGAACGGCACTATGCGGATCGCCTGCTCGGAATCGATCTGGAGACGGCACACATTTGGGGCGAATTGACGGCTGCGGCTCAATCTGCCGGGCTCATTATTCCTGCCGCTGACGGCCTGATCGCGGCCACCGCCCGACGTCACGGCTTGCACGTCATGACGCGAAACGTTGCCGACTTCAAGCAGACGGGAGTTCTGCTCTTGAACCCCTGGCAAGAGGACTGACATGCCATTCGCGACAACCGCACTTCTCGGATTGCTGAGTTTTTGGCAAGCACCGGAGGTGACGTGCGTCGCGCAGGGCGGTGAGTTCCTATATCCGGCGCTCGCGAGAGCCGCGAGTATCCAAGGTGTCGTGGTAATCCACACCGTCGTGGGAGAGGACGGAATAATTGCCTTCGCGGACTATGAAGGGCATCCGCTGATTGCCTTTCCTGTAGCTGAATCAATCATGTCCGTTCGATTTCCGGCGAATTGTGCTGGTCGAGAGGTGAATCTGCATCTCGAATTTCGCCTCGTCGAATCCGGCGCAGAGGGTTCGTCCGTGATAGCCGCGAATGAATGGCTGATCCAACGTATTGCATTACAGCCGATGGTGAATCGCGATCCCGTAGGTTTTGAGATAAAGCCAAAACTGTCCTGGTGGAAACGAATATTCAGACGCCGTTGACCTTGAGGATTACTACAGCATCAACTGCGCAGCGACGTATCCCAGCAATCCGCCCATCGCAGCGCCGACGATCACGTCCGTCAGGAAGTGCATCCCCAGAATGATGCGGGAAGCCGCCACGCTCAGCGCGCAGAAGAAAAGCCCGGCAATCATTTCCGGATAGTACATGCTCAGCGACGTGGCCACGGCAAAAGCCGTAATCGTATGGCCCGAGGGGAAAGAAAATTGATCGGGCGGGAGCAGCGTCGCCCAGCAATGCGGTTCAATGTGGCAAGGACGGCGGCGCTTGCAGGTCCGTTTCATTTGGATGAAGAGCGCGATCCCCGTCGATACGGCAATGAACGCTGCGCCGAGCGCATGAAAACGTTCCGGTCCGCCGACGACGGCGATGACGATTGCCATGGCATACCATAGCCATCCGTCGCCGCCACGAGTAGCCGCCATCATCCACAGGCGCAGCCAGCGAGGAGGCGTCCAGCGGTTCACGCGGCGCATCACGCGGTGGTCGCGTGTGACGATCCATTCCTGGAGATGTAAAACCGGTGCCGCCATGTTATCTTTTTAAGGCCCTTGCATGACACCGTAGTGACACTGGTATAAAACATTGGTGACGACTTTGTTTCGGCCCACAAATGTGACAAAACCCAAAATCGACTTCATCTTCTTCGACGCCGGCGGCGGTCATCGCGCCGCAGCGACGGCGCTCAAGGCCGTGGCCGAATCGCAGGCGCGCGACTGGGACGTCCGTTTGGTAAATCTCCAGGAGATTCTGGAGCCCCTCGACGTCTTCAAAAAGGTCACCGGCATTCGGCTCGAAGATGTCTATAACCTGATGCTGGCAAAGGGTTGGACGCTGGGCTCGGCGCAAGGCCTGGTGTTTATGCATGCGGTGATTCGGCTGAATCACAAGCCCGTGGTGCGCTTGTTGACGGAGCACTGGAAGGCGACCCGACCGGATATGGTCGTCTCGGTGGTGCCGAACTTTAATCGCGCGATGTATGAAAGCCTCCGCGCGGCTTTACCGCAAGTGCCCTACACCACCATTCTAACCGATATGGCGGATTTTCCCCCGCATTTCTGGATTGAGCCCAACCAGGACCAATACTTCATCTGCGGTACCGAGCACGCCGTCGCGCAGGCGCGTGCGCTGGGGCATCCCGCGGAACGCATCTTGAAAACGTCGGGAATGATTCTGCGTCCGCGCTTTTACGATCCCGTTAACGTGGATCGCGCGGCGCAGCGCATAAAGCTCGGGCTCGATCCGACAAAACCCACCGGGCTCGTGTTGTTCGGCGGCCAAGGATCGAACGTGATGCTGGACATCGCACGCGAACTGCAAGACACGCAGCTCATCATGATTTGCGGCAAGAACACCGAACTCGCCACCAAGCTAAAGGCCCTGCCAACAAGAGCGCCGCATTTTATCGAAGGCTTCACGCAAGAGGTCCCGTATTACATGCACCTTTCCGATTTCTTTATCGGCAAGCCCGGTCCGGGAAGCATTAGCGAGGCCGTGGCAATGAAGCTCCCGGTGATCGTCGAGCGCAACGCGTGGACCTTGCCGCAGGAGCGCTACAACGCGGACTGGGTCACGGAAAAGGGCGTCGGCGTGGTGCTGAAAAATTTCGGCGGCATTCGCGAAGCGGCCGCGAAAATGATCGCATCGCTCGCGCAGTATCACCAAGCGGTAGAAAAAATCGAAAATCGCGCGATCTTTGAAATCCCCGATATGCTCGAAAATATTCTGCAATCGGCGACGTCTTCGAAGCCGCGCTAAACCCACTCTCCCGCGCGCATCACGGGCTCACTCGCACCCGACGCACTGATCCCGTCGACGTCGATCTTGTTCGAGCCGATCATCCAATCCACGTGAATCAGACTGGTGTTGGCTCCGCGCGCAGCGAGCTGTTCGGGCGTCAGACTGTTGCCGTCCTTCACGCACGTGCTGTAGGCCTGGCCCAGAGCGATGTGGCACGCGGCGTTCTCATCGAACAACGTATTCAGGAACAGCAGTCCGCTCGAAGCAATGGGCGACGAATGCGGCACCAGCGCGACTTCACCCAACCGGCGAGCTCCTTCATCCGTCTCGATCATCTTCTGCAGCACTTCGCCTCCGCGCGTGGCCTTCGCATCTACAATGCGCCCGCCTTCGAAGCGCACGCAAATCCCTTCGATCAGCGTGCCCATGTGCGACAAAGGCTTGGTGCTGGTGACGGTACCATCCACGCGATCCTTGTGCGGCGTGCTGAAGACCTCTTCCGTAGGCATGTTGGGGATGCAGTACAACCCGTTGTGCGCCGTGGTGCCTCCGCCGAGCCACAGATGATCGTCCGCCATGCCGACGCGCAGATCCGTGCCCGGCCCCTTGAAATGCAGGGCGTAATAGCGCTTGTTGTTCAACCACTCGGCGCGCGCGTGGAGCTTGGCGTCGTGCTCCTTCCACGCGGCCACGGGATCCGCCACATTCGTGCGCGAGGCCGCGAAGATCCCCTGCCACAACTTCGCGAGCGCGTCATCCGCCGCCAGATCCGGGAACATCGCCTTGGCCCAAGCAGGCGTGGCGCAAGCGACGATGGTCCAGTTGATGTCGTGGCGCGTGATCAACTCGAGCGCTGGGCGATACGCTTTCGACGTCGCACGATTCACGCGGCTCACCTTGGCCGGGTCTTCCTTCGACAGCAGCGATGGATCGTTACCGGTGATCGCGAGCCGCGCGGCACCGTTCTTGTAGGCTTGCGCCATGCCTTCGTACAGCCATCCTGAAGCCGCGTCGAACGTGGCCTCCGTGCCGTGGCGATAGCGCAGCAGCGTGGATGCTTCGTCCGTGAACAGCGTCGTCACCAAGGACGCGCCCACTTTGTACGCCTGCTCCGTGATGCGCCGCACCAGCGACAACGCATCGAGCGTGGCGGTCATCACGAGCTCCTGTCCGGGCGCAAGTCCCAGGCCAGCACCGATGGCGACCGCGGCCAAATTGTTTAGGTTGTGTTCAAACTCGGGTGTGTGGAGGAAAGCGCCTTGGCTGCTCATGGCCATCATTGTGACACGAGGAGAGCCGAGGGAGAAGATTCAGAAGCGGATTGTAAAATTCTAAAAGGCTTGGCTAGGATTGGACGGGAATTAGGAACTTACACTAACTGTTTGCACAATCACTCGCCGTCGGCCGGGCGGGAGTCGACAAACTTCGCAGCTTCCGCCAATGTATCAAAAAACGATCTTTGATTAATGCGGGTTCGCCCTTTCGAGTCTGGAGTGCCCTCCAGGTATTCCGGTCTCTTCTCGCGTACTCTTGCACGAATCCGCTCGCTTCGCCCGCGTACTTCTGAATCCCGTATTTGGCCTAGGTCGCGTCCGTCGGGCGACACGAAAGCGACACCGCCGGTACGAGTAGATGTGGCCTCGAAACGCCTCAAATCGCTTCCATCCTTGGGGTTAACTATTACGAGCTTGATTTGGCTGTGGAACGCCGTCTCTGCTAAGTAGATACCCCCTTGCCAGATAAATGACTTCTTCTTCGGCGGGTCAAGACAGTCAGGGATCCGGAAGCTTAGTGCCAAGCTCTCACCGTCGATATCGATCCAACCAAGTCCATCGTCGAATGTTATCTTGCGCTGCCCTTTCGGCGACATCGCTAGCCCGTAGTCCGCCTTTGGTTCCGCGATCAGAGACCGAACCTGAAGCTGCCAATTGAAACGCCAGGGGATATGTTCGGAGACTTGGTACCACCCTCGTTTTCCGCTCTCCAATCTAGGCTCGCCGCAACATTTCAGCGACGCGGCGAGAACCCGACCAGTATCGTGAAATTCCCAATCGACATCGGGCATATCAATATTCCTCCGCTAACAGCGCGCCGACTATTGCGCCACGCAGCTAAAGTTTGCCGCCTCGTCGATGCTCCCCGAGCCCTTGTACTTCGCCTGCTGCGGATACGCGCACAGCGGACGCGTGCGGTCGGCCTTGCCCGCGGTCATATGCGTCGCGATCATTTCCGTGGGAGCTTTACCCTGCTCCACCCACTGCTCCATCGCCGTGACGTAATCGAACTGGTTGGGACCCACGCCGCCGCCGCAATGCTCCATGCCGGGGACCATGAACAAGCGCAGCGAATCGGCCGCCGCCGCGCCCGTCTTCTTCTGCACCGCTGCCACGTATTCAATGCTGTGCTGCGGAGGCACGATCTGATCCGCCCAGCCGTGATACATGAGCAGCTTGCCCTTGCGCGCGAAGAACGGCTTCAGGTTGGGATCGTTCGTCGCATTCAATCCGTTGTCGGCCTTGTACGCAAACGCGAGGTCTTTATCGTAGTTGAGCGACTTGTAATCCCACTTGGCGTCTTTGAAGATCCAGTATTTGTAGGTATTGATCGCGACCGAGCTTTCGCGGCTCGCGGGCTGGTTATCCGTCAGCGGCCCGGCCAGCGTGCCCCAGGCGTTCTCACTGCCCGCGAGCAGCGGCGGCATGATCACCTTCTGCGTTTTCGAATTCTTCGTGGGAGACCAGATGGCGATCGCCGCGTCCACCTGCGGACCAGTCAGGCAGTTGGGACCATCGGCTCCCTTACAAGCCAGCACCTTGGGATCGAACTTGCACTTCAGAGGATTCTCCAGCAGCCCGTCTTTCGCGCCGTCCGCGGCATCGCACGCTTCGAGCACGGCGTTGTGGATCAACGAATATTTCTCCGGCGGAATGTAGCTGGCTTCGGTCTTGTGTGCGACCTGCGCCAGGCGGATCCAGGCGGCGTGCAGCGGAACCAGATCGTAGGCGGACGCACCGGAAACGATGCCGTCGTAATCGTCCGGGAAGCGCTGCGCTTCGGCCAAGCCCTGCTTGCCTCCGCCGGAGCATCCGGTCCAATAGGAATATTTCTGCGCCATGCCGTAAAACGCTTTGAGGATGGCTTTCGATTGCACGGTCATTTCGTGCTCGCTGCGCCACGCGTAGTCCACCACCTTTTCCGGATGCCCCAGCGCCCATTCCGCGCTGGTCACAGGAGCCTGATGGCCCGTGTCCGTCGATGCCGTCGCATAGCCGCGCCGCAACGCCGTCGCAAGCGCTCCGTAAGTGATGCTGCCCGCCCAGCCTCCATTGCCGACGCCTTGAAACTTTTGATTCCAGCCTTCCATGGGGAGCCACAGCTCCATGCGAATATCGGAATCGCTCGAAGGCGTGAGCGTCGCCATGACGCGGCAGAAGGCCGGCAGATTGCCCATCGGGTTCGTCGTGCCGGGCGCGGTGAAGGATCCGCCGCTGACGGTCTGAGCGGAAGTAATTTTCGTATTCGGCAAGGTGAGAGACGCGAGGCTCTCACAGGTGGCGGCCATCGCGGGCTGCTCGTAAATAAAGACAGCGGCGAGCGCGAACAGGGCAGCGGCAATCGAACGACGTTTCATCATAAGCAGTTGTTCCTCTGGAAATAGAGCTTTCGTTCCGGAGATCTAGCTCTCGTAATGATACGCGAACTGCGGGACGTGGACCAGCGGGGCTTTCGACATTCATGCGTCTGTTATTCTGAAGGGCGATCATTCCTTACAAGGAGCAACTACGAATATGGCAAAACTGGCAATTCGAACGACGTTTTTAGCCGCAGCGATGGCGATGGCAGCCCTCACGGCAAGCGCACAGGGCGATCTCAGCAAGGTGGAGATCAAAACCACGAAGGTCACGAACAATTTCTACACGCTCGAAGGCTCGGGCGGGATGGTCGGCGTCCTGGTGGGCCCCGACGGCGTGTTCATGGTGGATAGCCAGTTCGCTCCCTTGAGCGACAAGCTCGCCGCTGCGATCAAGAAGATCAGCGATAAGCCGATCCGCTTCATGGTCAACACGCACGTGCATGGCGATCACACCGGTGGCGACGAAAACTTCGGCAAAATGGGCGTGACGATTCTGGCGCGCGAAAACCTGCGCTATCGTTTGGCCTATCCGAATCCAGGCGCCAACGGCCAACCGACTCCCGCGATGCCCTCCGTGGGCCTGCCGATGATCACCTATGATGCTCCGGTGACCATGCACATGAACGGCGAAGACATCCGCCTGCTGCCGGTCAAGGCCGCGCACACCGATGGCGACACGCTGGTGGTGTTCCCCAACAACGACGTAATCATGACGGGCGATTTTTACCGCTCCGTGCAGTATCCGAACATCGACCGCGGCAACGGCGGCAACATGAACGGCATGCTCGATGGACTCGCAATGGTGATTGGCCTGGCGGGTCCGAACACGAAGATCATCCCGGGCCACGGCGCCACCGTAGGCCGCGATGCCGTGATCGCGCATCGCGATATTTTGCTGACGGTGAAAAATCGCGTGATGAAGCTGATCTCCGAAGGCAAGAGCCAGGACGAAGTGATCGCCGCGAAGCCCACGGCCGATCTGGATGCCAAGGTTCTGGAAGTCGGAATGACGCGTGACCGCTTTATCGGTCAGGTGTATCAGGAAATCAAAGCGGGCAAGTAGCCCGTCAGTTCTTACGTTGAAGAATCGGGCACGCTCTCGCGATCGCGGGACGTGCCCTTTGCTTTTAACGCTGTCCATCTGTGGGTAGAACCCCGGGCATGAGCCCGGGGATACATCTATGATTTACGCACCCGCAAATGTATCCCCGCACTTACGCGCGGGGTTCTACCATTGCTCGGACGAGCCGTTAGCGATCCTGATCCCTACGCCCACTTGGGCAGGATCTTCACCGCGTTCTCGCGATTCACTGCCTTCATCTCAGCCTCATTCAGCGTGCCGGATTCCTCCAGGCCGGCGGCGATGTTGGCGCTCCGCCCAAAGGGGAAATCCGTGCCGAACATGATCTGCGAGGTGCCCACCAGCGTTTTCAATGCCGTCATTTGGATCGGATTCGTCGCCCCCGCCGTATCGTAGTAGAAGCGGCGCAATTGTCCAAGCTTTGATTTCGGATCGGCCTGTTTAGCGAGATTCGCGCGCGTGGCCTGCTGGCCCAGAAAACGTCCCGGCAGCGCCAGGATCGTTCCGCCGGCATGCGACCAGATGTATTTGATGTCGGGAGTTTCCGCCGCGCGGCCGCTGTCGATCAAGCTGATGATGGTCCGCGCCGTGTCTGTGTTGTATTCGATCGTCGTATCGCTGATACCCGTGACCAGGCTTTGGCAGCAATCGGCCACCTGCGCGTGCGTGTAGACGATCGCCCTGCGGCGATTCAGCTCGCGAAAGACTTCCGCAAAGGCCGCGTCGCCGTGCCACTTATCGGCATAGCTGCTAAGCAAGCCCACGCCATCGGCCTTCAGCACGTCAAACGCGTATTCGATTTCCTTCAGCGCGTTGGTCGCGTTCGGCAAAGGGAGCACGGCGAACAAGCCGAAGCGTCCTGGATAATCGCGGCATATCTTAGCGCCGTATTCGTTGAGCTCACGCGCCAGACGCTTGGTTTCGTCCGCGGCTCCAAACCAAATACCCGGAGTGGTGATCGAAAGCATCGACGCTTGCACCCCGCCCTTGTCCATGTCCTCGACGGCCTTGGCCGGGGAGTAAGGCGTCCACGTGTTCCAGCCGGCCGTTTTCTTATCGGCCATGAGCTTGATGAGCTCGGGGTTCGCAAAGTGATGGTGGACATCGATGCGCCGCGTTGTTCCTCCCGGTGTTTGCGCCGTCAGGCGTCCGCGAGAGAGCGCCGCACCCGCGCCGAGCGCAGCCAATCCCGCCAGCAAATCGCGGCGGGTGGGCGACATAAGTTTCGATGTGTCCTTTGAAATATCCATGGCCTGCCGATTATTTCCAACCGGCAGGCTCATGTCAAGCTGAGGGATCGCTAGGCGCTGAGGTAAGCCGAGAATCTCTGCAATCCCATAACAACGGAGGCAATATCAGGCCTCGACCAAGCCCTGCGTCGCGGGCGCTACTGGGATTGGTGCAAGATATGTAGCAGCTCTTGCGCGGGCTGAATCTTCGGATCGAGCTCTAGCGCGCGGCGTGCTTCCTGCTCCGCGCGGTCGAGATCCCCGACCAATACGAGCGATACGCCGAAGTTGTAGTGCGTGGTCGCGTCGTGCGGAAAATACACCGCGGCCTGTTCAAATGAGTTCGCCGCTTCATGGAAGTGGCGAGTCTTGATGTACTCTACGCCCAGGAAACTATGAACATACGGGGCGGAATTGGGATATCTCGACAACGTTTCCTGGAGCTGCCCAATGGCCTCTTCGTGCTTGCCTATATTCATCGCATCGAGCGCGCGGCGCAACAGCTTGCGGACCCGATCGCTCACCGGATGACGGAGAGTGTCAGAAGAAACCAGCCCCTGCGGATGGCGAGTTCTGGCCGGCTGACCGTCCCGCTGACTGGCCAGGGCCTCGGCATGCAAATCGTCAGCAATCGAGCCGGTGCGATTCGTGGACGCAGACAACTGCGCCCAGAGCGGCGGCGTCACAAAAATTGCACTGACAGCTACCGCAACGAGTGATCGCTGGATGAAAGGGAGCCACGAAATTGCGCTTCTCATGCGTCCTCCGGTTTTCTTTTCGGCAGCCGCACCAAAAAGAATTACATAGCCGTGACGATAAGATTACAATTCGATGATGCTGGATGCAAGCAAGTCTTTCGTTTCGGATCCGGTCCGTCGCATCCGGGCGCAAGCACCCGGACACGGGGAAGACTACTTGAAAAAAGTTTTTTACTCGGAGAACTAATTGGCGCGGCGGCGGCCAGCCGTCCTGGGGCCGCTGCCTTTCGGACCAAAACTCTTGCTTCCGAAACGTTTCGGCGGACCGCTCTTGGCCCCCGAGCTTTTCGTTCCGAAGCCCTTGGGGCCGGAAGATTTGCTGCCGAAGCCTTGTTCGTGGCGGCCGCGCGGTTCGCGCGAAGCGTGCATCGGAGGAAGAGCGGCGTTGGCGGATTTCGACTCGCGTTCCAGGCCCGCAGGCACCGGTTGCTGCGTCAAGCGAAGATCCAGTAGCTTCTCGATCTTGCGAATCTCGTTGCGTTCCTCACGCGTACTAAACGTGGACGCCGTTCCGCGTTGTCCTGCGCGTCCCGTGCGACCCACGCGATGGATGAAATCCTCGGGGACCTGCGGAAGATCGTAGTTGACGACGTGAGCGATGCCCTCGACGTGAACGCCGCGTGCCGCAACGTCTGTCGCGACCAGCACGCGATAGTTGCCGTCCTGGAATCCCTTGAGCGCTTGGTTGCGCTGCGATTGCGTTCGATTTCCGTGAATCGCGATGGCCTTCGATCCGCTGCGCGCGAGTTTCTTCGCCAGGCGATCGGCGCCGTGCTTGGTGCGCGCGAACACGAGGAAAGATCCCTCGGCGTCCCGCAACATTTTTTCGAGCAAGCCGAGTTTGCGGTCCTGATCCACTTCGTAAACGTGAAGCTCGATGTGTTCGGCCGGCTTCGTCGTGGAGCCAATCGCCACGCGGACCGGGTTCTTCAGATGTTTATGAATCAGGTGCGCGACGGACGTTTCGATGGTCGCCGAGCAGAACACGGTTTGGCGGCCCGCAGGCAGTTCGCCCAGAATCCGCTTGATGGTGGGCAGAAAACCCATGTCGAGCATGCGGTCGGCTTCGTCAAATACTAAATGGTGCGTGCCGCTCAACTTCACGACCTTCCGATCCAGAAAATCGTTGAGCCGTCCGGGCGTGGCGACGATCACTTGTGCGCCCTTGCGAATGGAGTTGAGCTGCGCGTTCTCGTTCATGCCGCCCACGACAACCGCTGCACGGATGCCTGTGCCAACGGCCAGCTTCGCGAAGCATTCGCTAATCTGAATCGCGAGCTCGCGCGTGGGGCTCAGGATCAAAGCGGCTGGGCCGGATCCCGACACCGGAGGATTTTTCAAAAGTTTTTCAAGCAGAGGGAGCACAAATGCCAGCGTTTTTCCGGTGCCGGTTTGCGCAGTGATGACAAGATCTTGGCCGTTGAGTTGTTGGGGGATGGATTGGGCCTGAACAGGCGTCGGAATTACGAACGCATTATTGGTCAGGTTGGTCTGTAAGACACGGGACAGGGGAAGCTCGGAAAAGGTTTTCATTACTTGGTTTTATTGTGGGAATCAGCGAGCCAGGCAGGAACAAGTACGAATCCGCTTTTCAATCAAGGAGGGCGCGATAACTTCCGCTACATTTCCAGTATAGCTTGTTTTTGGGCTGCGCGTACCGATTCACGCGTTTTTCGCAGAATTGGGCGAATACCGGGCAAATCTGCTATCCTAGGGGTACATGAAAAAAGAACACACCGCGCCTCCGTCCTTTACTTTTAAGCGGACGAAGCCGGAAGGCTCGATCCAGGTGTTGAACGAGGGTTCTTACGTAATGGCCGAGTACAGCGAACGCACGGGCATTGTCAAATGGCAGCGCGTGGTGGTCACTGCGCAGCGCGAAAAGATCGAGAAGTGGCTCGGGGATCATTACCCGGTGCAAGCTTCCGCCAAGGCCTAGTTCAAGCGCGATCGTTCGCACTTCTTTTCGCCGTCTTATTTGGACAGTGCCGGCAACGTCGTAAACGTGAGCGCCGGAGGGCTGCGTATTCCCAGGACGCTGATTGGCACGCCCGTGGGGACCGCAAACTCCACCGTTCCTCGAATGCCCGCGGTCTGCGGATATTGCTGCGCCAGCATGAACGACATGTGACCGTTGGCAACCAGCGGGATCGGCGCCGTGGGAAGCACCTTGCCGGAGTCGTCGCGAATCACAACGGGAATCGTCACAGGCTGCGCAGATCCGGAACTGATCGCGATACCCGTAGCCGTGCTGTTCGTGTTGTCGAAGGCGATCAGGAACGATCCGGGATTGCGCGATTCCAGCGGCACTACCGCTTCCTGGCCGTTCGAATTGTAACGGAAAATCGCGTATCCGCTCACATTTCCAGAGGTGATCAATTGCGCGGATCCCGTAAGCAGCGCACTGATCGCGGATCCCGAAGTTTGCAACCATAGCGAACTGTTGGGGGCGATGATTTGCGAGTACGATGTCGGGAAGCCCGGCAGCGGCGAGGCATTGATGCCGCTCAGTGCGGTCAACGGCAGCGCCAGTGGTGTTCCGTTATCGCCCAAGAAACTCAGCGTTGCATTCGCCGGCGTGTTGCCTGTATTGACCAGCGCGAAGGTGGTCTGCCATCCGGCACCGGAGGCGAGATGCGCCATGAGTCCGCCGGTTTTCCCCACGTTGGCAAGCGCCGGGATCGTGGTCAGCGTCCCGCCGGTGTAGCGAATCCCGAGCACACTGATTTGCTGGGGATTGCTCCCGCCGAAACCCGGCGTATCGAACTCCACCGTCCCACGATTGTTGCCGGTGGACGGGTACTGCGTCGATAAGACAAACGACGTGTGACCAAACGCAGGTAGCGCGATCGTCGTCGCAATATACGAACTGCCTGCGTCGTCGCGAACGATCACCGGGATATTCGCGGGCGCGTTGGAAACGTTCTCCAGCGCCACGCCCGTCAGCACGCCGTTGGTATTATCAAACGGCAACAAATAGGACGCCGCGTTGCGTATTTCCATAGGCACGACGGCTTCCTGCTGCGACGGATCGAAATGGAAGATCGCGAAGCCGTCGAGATTTCCGAACGCGTTTAATTCGGCAGAGCCTTCCACGAACGGAACGTTCGCGGGTCCGGAAGCCTGCACGATCCAGGACGCATTCGTGGCGAGCGTGGTCGTTGCCACAGGCTGCGGATTGAATGCGACCGGAGGCGGCGGAAAGGTTTGCGGAAACGTCAACGGCAGCGGCAGAGGATTTCCGCTGTTCGCGTACAAGCTCAGTTGCGTTTGCGCGGAGGTCGTTCCTTTATTGATGATCGTGAACGTGGTGTTCCAACCGCCTTCGGCAGCCAGGTGCGGCATGGAGCCGATCAGGCCGAGTCCCACAGTGATGCTGTAGCTTTGTGTCTGCGTGTTCGACGCCGCGTCGGTGACTTTCGCCGTGAACGTGGATGTTCCTGTGGTGGTGGGCGTGCCCGTAATTTCCCCGACGCGCGACAGAGAGATCCCCGGCGGCAGCGATCCGGAGATGAGCGCCCAACTGTAAGGCTGCACTCCATTCGCGGCCAGAAGTTGCTGCCCGTAGAACGTGCCGACGATTCCCGAGGGCAGCGTCTGGCCTGTAGTGATCTGCAACGTGGGAAGCGTGGTGATGGCAATCGGCAGGGTGACCGAGGCCGTGGCGCCAATCGAATCGGTGACGGTGAACTGCGGCGTGTAGTTTCCCTGCGCGGTGGACGTGCCCGACAAAAGGCCCGTAATGGTCATGTTCATGCCTGGGGGCAATCCCGTAGCGGACCACGTTTGCGGAGGCCAGCCCCCCGTGGAGGAAAACGCGATTGCGCCGCCGGCAGGAGGATACGCGTTGCCGAGCACGCTTCCGGGCAACGAGCTTGGTCCCAAAATCTTTATCGGAGATCCGATGGCGATAGAGAAATTCTGCGCGGCGGACGTGGTCGCCGTGCTGTCGCGCACGGTGATGCTAAAGTTCGAAGTAAACACACTGAGCGGCGTCCCGCTGATGACGCCCGTGGACGCGTTCAGCGTCAATCCTTGCGGAAGTGCTCCGTTGCTGATGATCCAGTTGGTGTAGGGCGGCGATCCACCGGTCGCGGCAAGCGTGGTCGAGTAGGCGAATCCGAGTTCGCCGTTGGGAAGTTGCGTGGGAGAAACGGTTGCTTGTCCCCACATCAATGCGGAGCACAAAATGAACGCAAAACCGAGCTTCGCGATTGTACGCATCGCGATTGTACGAATCATTTGGTCTGAACTCCGTTGGCCCCAAGGGCCGAATTTCTGAGCCAATTATAACAGTGCGTGACGCGAGGCTATCTTTCTCTGCCTCTCGTTCTTTTGTGCTGTGCGGCGAGGTGGGGCAGCTTGGCAAGCTGCGGCGGGTTGCCAACCCGCCCGTTGGAAGCTGCGCGATTGCCAATCGCGCGCAGGTTTACAACCTGCCCCACAAACCGACGCGATACTAGGCTTTTGCCAACGCGGCTTCTCGTCCTGCGACGCGGCCGAAAACAATTACGCGAGGCAGTCCGTGCAGCGCGAAGCCTCCGGCGGATTCTCCGCAAGCGTACAAACCGGGGATCACTTTACTGCGGATGTCGACAACTTGGCACTTGGTGTTGATGCGCAAGCCGGCGAGGCAATCGTGCAGAATCGGCGTGGACCACGCGGCGTGGAACGGTCCTTTTTCGATTTTGTATTTCGGCGCGGGCTTGTTGAAGTCCGCGTCTCCTCCGGCGTCGACGAAAGAGTTGTAGCGCTTGACGGTGTCTTCGAGCGCCGCAGAGGGCATGGGATGCAGTTGATACGGATTCGCGATCTTCGCGGCGAGCTCCGCGATCGTGTCAGCAGTGAAGAAATAGCCGCTGCGATCCACATATGGAGGGCGCGGGTCCCATTTATTGCGTTCCACGGCGCCGGAATCAAAGATGGCCCAGATGGGTCCGCCACCGTTGCGCTTGGCTTCCTTGCCCATGTTGCCATTGGTGCCGAGGGCGGCGTTGAAGAAATCGTAGGACTCGTCCACTTCGTTCCAGAAGCGCTGGCCGATTTGGTTGACCATGATGAGGTCCTGAAAATTGCGGACGGTGAGTCCGGTGGCTCCCGCGCCATCGAACATGGGGCTCTTCGGATCCCACTTCAAATTGCGATAGCCGTACTTGCATCCAATGTGGATGGTCTTCGTAATGGAGTAGCCGCGTTCGCTCGCAATGTTGTTCGTAGCCCACATGGACGCGCCGAGGTCCATGGCGGCGAGTTCGCCTTCGGCCATCTGCTTGGTCCACGGTTCGCCCGCGGTTTGGTATTCGTCGGTCAAGCGAGGATCGAACATACGACGGAATTCGACGTTCGCGGTGTGGCCTCCGGTGGCGATGATGACGCCGCGGCGCGCTTGAATGTGAACTTCTTTGCCTTCGAAAGACGCCGTGAGTCCGGTGACGCGGCCGGCGGGGTTTTGTCCCGAGGACGCTTCGCGGTGCAGGCGCGTCATACGATGCTTCAACAGAAACTTGACGCCTTTCGCGCGCGCGCTTTTTTCCAAGTGGCGCATGAGGCCGGAGCCGGGACTGCCGTTGATGGTTTCGTTTAAGTTGTCGGAATAGGGCACGGCGATGAACAGGCGAGGAATCGATCCGCCGTTGACGATCTCCGGCGCGACTTCATTAAAGAGCACGCCGTTATCGAGCAGAAAATCGAACGTGGCGGCGTTTTCATCGGCCCACATGCGAATGAGCTCGCGATCGCCGAAGCGGAACTCCTTGTTCTTGACGCTGGTGTGGTCGAGGAAAACTTGATCGGCGGAATCCGCGATGCCGAATTTCTTCTGTAGGCGCGTGCCTCCGCCAAGGGGAATGCGTCCGCCGCTGACCATGGCATGGCCGCCAATGTCGTGATGCGCGTCGATCACGATAACAGTTGCTCCCTGATCGCGCGCCATGATCGCAGCCGGAACGCCGGAGGCTCCGGCGCCGATGATGACGACGTCGGCGGTTTGATCGTAGCGGAGCTTCTGGGCTTCCGATTCACTGGCGAGCGCGGCAACGCCTGCGCCTACAGCGGCGCCCTTACGAAAGAAATCGCGGCGGGAATTGTTCACTTTTTTGGGCATGGCGATGATTGATGAGAGACGTGTGCTCTACGACATGGTACTGCAGGCAATTCCCGGAAGCATGCGTATTCAGTCGATATGCCATAATCCGTGAGGAGCTCCTGATCATGTCTACAAACGAATCTCCTTCCCGCCGTGGATTTATCGAACTTGCTGCCGGTGCAAGTGTAGCGCTGGCCGCCGCACAGAAGGGCGTGGCGCAGACGGCGTCTTCCGACCAAAACCCAATCTTGCGGCCCGTGGGCGTGAATCCGTTCAAAGATCCGGGATATGCGGCAGGCGCGAAAATGCGCGCGCAGGAGTTCGTTGGACGCGGTGCCGATCCGAAAGAAGTGGCGCGGATCTTCGACACACTGACGTCGCTCGATGCCGAGCCGTGGGTTGCCGAGTGGACCAAGCTCGCCGAACCGTTCGAGCATCAAGCAGACGAGCTCGAAAAGAAAGGCCAGTTGGACGAAGCGAACAAGTTGTATCGCAAGGCGGCGGCGCACTACGGCATCGCGAAATTTCCGGTGATCAATCATCCGGCGAAGAAGGCCGCGTATAAGAAGGCGATCGAGAACTATTTAAAAGGCGCACGATCGCTCGATCCGGCAATGGAGCGCATCGCGATTCCGTTCGAAGGCAAGGAAATCATCGGCTACCTGCGCAAGCCGAAGGATGTGACACGCCCGCCGATCGTGATCGCAACAGGCGGCGTGGATGTGTATAAGGAGGAGCGCAACACCAACGACATTTTGAGCCTCGGCGCGGCGGCGTTTTCCATGGACATGCCGGGCGCGGGCGAATGTCCCGTGTTCAACAAGCCGGATACGGAAAAGCTGTACATCGCGACGATGGAGTATCTGCTGGGGCGGCCGGATCTGGACGGCAAACGGATGGGCTTCCGAGGAAACAGCTACGCGGGATATTGGGGCGGCAAGATGGCGTACGTGGAAGCGAAGCGCTTGAAGGCGTCAGTCATGGCGGGTGGTCCCATCCATTACACGTATCAGGAGCCGTGGCTCAAGGGCTTGATCACGGAAAAGGATTACTTCTGGCCGTTTCTGGAATCGATGATTTATTCGAACGGTGTGAAGGATTATGCGGAGCTGGTGAAGACGGCTCCCGCGATGTCGCTCGAAGCGCAAGGATGGCTGGATAAACCGTGCGCGCCGATGTTCGCGTATAACGGCGCGAAGGATCCGTGGATATCGCCGCAGGAAATTCCGCTGTTGATTGAGACGGGAGATCCGAAGACGGTGCGGATCATCGCCGATGGAGCGCACATGGGCCGCGGGAGCAAGCAGGGTCCACGGGTGGCGCGCGGATTGGCGGAGTGGTTCAAGGCGCGGTTGTTCGCGTAGACGCAGGTATCCCACACACGAGACGTTTGGTTCGGAAGGTCACCGCCTAGGCGTCCCGATGAGTCGGGACGCGGCACGGCACGGCCGTGCGCCACGTTCCCATCACGGTTCGGAATTCTGTCTCCTGACTTCTGTATTCTGACTTCTTTGTTTCGAAAGCGCGCTTTCTACCGGTTGATGACCCGCACGGCTAGGCGGACTACCGACGTTTAGAGCGGTAGAGTGCTGCCGTTTCTTTGCCCGCAACGGCGAGGGTTCACTGTAACGCACGTGACGCTCGGTGCTGTGACGCACGCACCATCGGCTCCTGTATCGCTCGCAGCCCTCAGCGGATCGCACTCGCTGCTCCGGGCAGCTTTTACGCTGAACGCGAAGGAACTCGAGTACTCCTCACGTTTCGTGGCCTGGTTTCCGATCGCCGAACCCAGACGCTTGATTATGGTGTACACCGGGAGCATTGGACGTTCGTGGAATCGAAACGGGAAGTGCTTGAGGGGAGGGGGAATAGGAGTCAGGAGTCAGGAGTCAAAAGACAGGAGTCTCGCATGAAAAAAGGGACCGTTTTTAGCGGTCCCTTCGTTCGTAATTTACGATTTTGATCGTTGGTGCGAGGTTACTTCAAGTTCGGCTGATTCTGGACGGCGGTCATGACGGGCGCGGCCAGGATGAAGTTGTGATAGCTTTCGCGCATCTGCCAGAAGCCCTTGGCGTCCTTGGAGAGAACGCGGCTGGACCAATACGGCTTGTCGCCATAGGTGGGCTGCACGGAGACCATCACGACGGTATCGCCGAAATCCCAGGTGCGGATCCAGAGAGCGGGAGCGGCTCCCACTTTCGGAGCATTGGGCATCGCTGCGGCGCGCTTGCGCATACCGGCGAGGCGATCGGCTTTAGAGGGTGACGCCCCGCCGTAGGTGCTGACCACGCGTTGATCCTGATCGTCGGCGACGCGCACGGCCCAGCGCTCCATGCCGGATTCCTGATCCTGCCATTCTTCGAGCGAGGCCTTCTCGCCTTCGGTGAGAGGCTTGTAGGGCACAGCCTTGCAAGGGTTGTTGCAGGGGATCTCGTAGGTGGGCTCGACCACGGTGAAGTCGCGCTTGGGAACGGCGGCGATTTCGGTAGCGTGCAGCAGCTTCCAGCCGCCGGGGCGCTTCACCCAGAAGTGCGCGGAGTACTTATCGCCCTGGCTCCACTGAATCCAGACAACGCTCGCGCCGTACTTGTGTTCGATCACTTTGACGTCGGCGGTGGGCGCGGCGATGAGCGGCTTGATGTTGGCGCGGAAGGCGTCGCTCTTCAGCCACATGATGCCTTCGGCGTCCACCCAATTGAAATCAGGATCCAGCCACTTGTTGGCGGCGGCGTGGTCGCCCTTGGAGAGCGCAGCAAAAGCGGCGCGATCTGCCGCGAGCACAGGATCGCCAGCAGCAGCCGCGGAAGCAATTCCGACGGAGGTCATCAGACCGGCGCACGCAACGGCGGAGGCAAAAAACTTAGTAGTAGTACGATTCATAGTTCCCCTTTCGATACGCTAATCCGCAAGCAGAGCGCTGAGTGCGACTGAACCGAAGCGGATAAGTCCAGCAGAGCCGGAGTTGGTACCGAACCTCAGTATAATATGGCGCGGGTGAAGTCAAGGAGACAGAAGTCAGGAGACAGAATGACGCATGGGGCTCGGCGAGCTCCGGGCGGCCCATAAACTTGCGAGACTATCGAACATGTGCAGAAATATCAAAACGTTGTTCAATTTCGATCCGCCGGTAACGGAAGAAGAAGTGCGCGCGGCCTCGCTGCAATTCGTCCGTAAGATTTGCGGCTTCACGAAGCCGTCGAAATCGAACGAGATTGCGTTCCACGCGGCGGTGGACGATGCTGCGGCGATCTCCGGGAGATTGCTGCGCGCGTTGGAGACCAACGCTCCCGCGAAGAATCGCGAAGAGGAAGCGGCGAAGGCGCGCGCACGAAATTTGACACGTTTTGCCGCGGTCGCCGTGGCGTTCCTGGCACTGTGGAATGTGCCGCGCGCTGCGGCGCAGGCTCCGATGCCGGGGGCTCGCAATATTGCGGTGTCCGCAATTCCGGGCGTGGTCGCCGCAGGATCTCAGTGGTCCATCGCGTGGCAGGGTTCGGACAACGCCGATGGAATCGTCGGAACGTCCGATGGTGGACTTTTGTTCGCGCAGGAGCAGCCAAACAAAATCAGCAAGCTGAACGGCAAGGATCATGTGACGTCGTTCCTCGAAGACACGCACGGCACCGGCGCGGTGTCGCTGGACGCGAAAGGCCGCGTGTTCGTGGTGGAACGAACGTGCACGGACCCGGGCCGCAAAGGTCCCACGTGCGCGGAGCCGACGGCCGTTGCGATGCTCGCGCCAGAGCGCAAGAAGATTGCCGATAACATCGACGGAAAATCGCTAGGGCGCGTGAACGATTTGATCGTCAGCAAAAAGGGACACGTGTACTTCACGTCGGAGGGACTATTTCATGTGGACCTCGCCGGGAAGGTCAGCGAAGTAGGCAAGAATCTGCGCACGAACGGAATCATGCTGAGTCGCGATGAGAAGATCCTCTATGTGACGAACCGGGAGGAAGTGGTGGCGTTCGACGTGCAGCCCGACGGCTCCGCGACGAATCAGCGCGTATTCGCAAAGCTGGAAGCCGGAGGCAACGGCGATGGAATGGCGATTGATGCGCAGGGTCGGTTGTACGTGACTTCGGCTCCGGGTGTGCAGGTTTTCGGCGCGGAA
This sequence comes from uncultured Acidobacteriia bacterium, assembly GCA_903892565.1. Classification (GTDB taxonomy): domain Bacteria; phylum Acidobacteriota; class Terriglobia; order Bryobacterales; family Bryobacteraceae; genus Palsa-187. Next base: position 56,835 of record CAITIX010000318.1, on the reverse strand, counting down.
GGAAAGTATGTAGGCGTGATCCCGACGCCGCGTCCTGTGATCAGCGTGGCATTTGCGGGCAAGGGCAAGAAGACAATGTATGTGGTTGGCGCGGGAGCCCTGGGTCCGGATGGCAAAGAATTTCAAACACCGCAAGGCGTGAGGAACAACGCCAAGACGATTTATAGAATCGCCACCCTCGCCCAGGGCTTCAAGGGACGCGCAAAGTAGAAGCTACTTTTGTCCGGCAATGCCGATGTACACGCCCTTCGACAAGATCTTGCCGTCCATGGCCTTCAATAATTCCTGGCGGGACGCCGTGGAGGCGAGACCGAGCTTGGCGTTGAGCGCGTAAAGTTCGAGCGTGTAGTGATGATCGCCGTGGCCGGGAGGCGGGCAGGGGCCGAGGTAGCTGTTTCCACCAGCGATGTTCTTGATCTGCTTGGAACCATCCGGGAGATCGCCCTTGGCGACGTTCTCAGGAAGGCCTTTTGCTGTTGCCGGAATGTCGTAAATCGCCCAATGCAGTACGTCCATGATGGAGCCGCCGATGACGGGATCGGGATCGTGCATGATGAGGACGAAGCTCTGGGTGCCAGCAGGTGCGTTGGACCAGGAAATCGCGGGCGACGGGCTATTCTGCCCGGCGGCGCAAGTAAATTTCACAGGGATGCGCGCGCCATCGGCGAAATCGGCAACCTTGACGTTGAGCATCGGCGGGGGGCCTTGCTTCTTGCCGCCTTTGTCCTGCGCGCTGACGCAGCAGGCGGATGCGACGAGCGTCGCGACGAGTAGCTTCTGAGAAATCATTCGGATCGTTCTCCTTCACCAAGATTCGGGGGTACCTTGGTCAGGGTATCTGATGCGAAGGATCTGTTCAACTGCGCGATATGAGAACGGCAGGAAGGCCTAACTGCCTTGCGAGCTGGCCGCCGTCATCACGGAACCGACTTTGGAGAATATCTTGCTGATATTCGAGGAGACGCCGGGCATGATGGCGCCAGCGGCCACGGCGACAAAACCAGCCATGAGCGAATATTCAATGAGATCCTGACCGCGTGTATCTTTCCAGATCAGGAATCTATAAGCCAGCCGATTCAATTTATTCATGGATGCTCCCCCCCCGGGGTACCAGAGGTAGAACTCGGGTACAGTTCAAGATTACGCGGGTATAACGATTTTGAGTATCCGTATAGAGTGCAGTCTTAGAGAAAAATCGCCGTAGTACGGATTCCCCGCAGGGGGGATAACTGAGTTTTAAGGCCCTAGGAAGAAGATCGATAGATAGATTTTAGTGCTGGAAGTGGTGGGGGAAAACCAACCGGCGGTATGGGCTCAGATCCGCCTAAAGGAGTCCAGCCAACCTCCGAGGATGCGATGATACGGGAGCTATACCGTGACTCCAAAAACACTTCGTACTCGTCCCGCACCTAAGAAACAGGCAGCAGAAGACGGAAAACGCACCCGACCTCGCGCGATTCCAGCTCCAGTTTTCCGCCGTGCGCTTCTGCGCCCCACTTGGCGATTGCGAGGCCAAGACCGGCTCCTCCGGCGTCCCGCGAACGGGCGTCGTCGATGCGGTAAAAGCGGTCAAACACTTTATCCCGGTGCTGCGCCGGAATTCCAGAGCCGCTATCCTCGACTTCAACGCAAACAGTATTGGCATCTTTTTGCCCGATGCGGACCGAGATCCTACCACCGCGCGGCGAGTACTTGATCGCGTTGTCCAGCAGGTTGATGACGATCTGCCGTAGGACCACGGGGTCCGCGTTCACTCCGATGGCCGCGTCGCCGTCGATGGAAACCGACTGCCCCTTCTCTTCGGCAAGCACTTCCAACAGCGACGCCGCTTCCCGCACGAGCGGCGTCAGGTTGAGCGCCGATTTCTGCAGCCGGATCTGGCCCGAATCCGCGCGCGAGATGGTCAGCAGATTCTCCACCAGGCGTCCCAGGTGCTCCGCTTCTTCGAGCATGCTGCCGATCACTTCGCGATAGTGTTCGGGATTACCTTCCCGCTGCAAACCGACTTCGCCGACGCTGCGGATCGCGGTCAGCGGCGTGCGCAGTTCGTGAGACGCATCGGAAGTGAAGCGCTTGAGTTGCTCGAAGGACTGTTCCAGACGCGCTAACGTCTCGTTGAACGCATGCGCCAGCAATCCAAGCTCATCCTGAGGATTTTCAACGTGCAGACGGGCGCCTAACTGTTCCGCGCTGATTTCCCGCGCGCGGCGGGCCATTCGCTCCACCGGCCCGAGGGCGCGCCTGGCGAGGAAATAGCCTCCCGCTCCCGCCACGCCCAGCGCGAAAGGCAGGCCGATCAGAAGGCCGATGGCCAATTGCCAGAAGCGCTGCCACATTGGTTCTTCGCTAAATGCCAACCGGATGAGCGTAGGATGCCCATTGATCATGTGCTGGCGGCTGATGAGGCGAATCCGCGTGCCATCCGCTAAGCGGCCAGATCGGGGCGAATACGTATTTACGCCTTCGCCGGGCTCTGGCTTGCCTCCGAGCGCGCGTTCCCCCAGGTGCTCGTTGCGATAAAGCAGCGTCCCGTCTTCGGCACGAACCTCCAGGTAGCGCTCCTCCATTTCTTCGGAATACGGATGATCGTGGTAGTCCTCGCGCACGTGCAGCTTCTGATCGGCACCGAAGGTGAGGATGCCCTCCACCGTTTCCAGATCCTCGATCGCAAGCTGATCCACTTGGGTTCGCAATTGCAACAGCACGATCGCGCATGTGCTGCCGCCGTAGATCAAGAGCGCTGCAGCGAGGATCGCCACGTACCACAGGGTGAGCCGCGTCCGGATGTGCCGTAGCCAAGGAAGTCGCATGATCTGTTAGCGCGAAGCCTCCCCTTTCAGGACGAACCCTACGCCGCGAACCGTGTGCAGCAGTTTGACCACGGTTCCTTCATCCACCTTTCGGCGCAGACGGACCATGTGGACGTCGATGACGTTATCGAGCGGCGTGTGCCGCACTTGTTCTTTCCACACATCGCGCACCAGCATCTCCCGCGAGACCACTTCGCCTTGATGCCGGAGCAGGTATTCCAGTAGCTCAAATTCTCGGGCCGTCAGCTCGATGGCGCGCGCGCCGCGCTTGACCGAGCGGCTGGCCAGATCCATTTCCAGATCGAGTACGCGAAGAGGACGCACTGTTTCCGCCGTGCCGCGCCGCAGCAGCGCTCGAACTCTGGCGAGCAGCTCCGGGAATGCGAAGGGCTTCACGAGGTAATCATCGGCGCCGGCATCCAGACCGAGCACGCGATCCTCGACCGAGTCGCGCGCGGTGAGCAGCAAGACGGGAACTTTTCGCCCCAGCTTGCGGATTGCCGAAAGCACCTCAATCCCGCTGCGACCGGGAAGCATCACATCCAAGACGATTAACTCGAAGGGCTGCGAATTGGCCAGGAAAAATCCATCTTCGCCCGTGTAGGCAAGAGCAACGGAATAGGCGCTACTTTGCAGTCCTTCTCCAATGGCCGCGGCGATCTTGCGATCATCTTCAACGACCAGAATGCGGGAGACGGCAGCTTCGTCGTCGGATTGCGGAGTACTCGGTTGCGATCTCAAAAAGAGTCTCGCGTCTATTCTACCGAGTTCGCTATGGCTTGCCCGGCGGTGTTCGATGGGGCAGCGGCGACCCATCCCGCATCTCGTCGCTGGCGCGGCGAACGATCATGTCGCCCGGTTTCAAATCCGCCAGCACCGTCACCAGATCGCCGTCGGCGGCACCTTTGCGGACGTCGACCCATTCGGCCCGGCCGTCACTATTACGGATGACAAACATCCGCTCGGCGGTAGTCACGACGCTGGTTTTAGGAACGAAAAGCGCGGTACGAGCAGTCCGCACCGGCCATTTCACCGTCGGATACATGCCGGGGGCGAGCGAACCATCGCGATTGGCGACGTCTAGCTCGACGGCCATCGTGCGAGTCGCCTTATCGAGCGAATGGGAAACGCGCGCGACCGTCCCTGTGTACGTGCGCTCCGGATAGGCCGGGACTTGAAACGCTACTTTCGCGCCTTGGCCGATGCCGGCGACGTATTCCTCAGGCAACGCGACCACGAGTCTCAATTGCGAAATCTGTTCGATGGTCAATAGTGCGGGACTCGCGCCCGGACCAACCAGTGCGCCGGGATGAATGAAGCGCTCGGTGACAACGCCATCGAAAGGCGCGGCAATCTTCAAGTAAGACTGCATTTCCTTCTCCGCGTTCACCGACGCTTCCGCGGCGCGCTTAGCTTGTTCGCGCGAACGGACCAGAGCGTTCGCCGCTTCCACTTGTTGCTCCGCTTGAATGAGCTCGTTGCCGGCGATGGCTCCGGGAGTCTCCGCCGCGCGTTTTAATCGGTCGTAGGTGCTTTGCGTCGCGGCCACTTGCGCGACGGCCTGCAGCCGGTCGGCTTCCAGAACTTGTACTTTCGATTCCGCTTCAGCAATCCGCGCGGCCATTTCCGGTGCGCTCAATTCGGCGAGCAACTGCCCTTCCTTGACCACGCTGCCGCGGTCTACCAGGATTCGTTCCACGTAGCCGTTGACTTTGGCGTGCACGGCAACGCTCATGAACGGCAAGAATTCCCCCGGCAGATCTGCCACACGCGACGCTTGCTTGGCGACGACGGGAACCAGTTCCACGGTCTGTGCACAGGCCAGCGGGGCGCTCAGGCTGCAAAGCAGCGCGCTCCACGCCATTATGCTGAGGGCAGTTTTACTTCGCATCATAATATCGGCTCTCTGGGTCCATCGGGTTCAAGGAAGCGGACGCCACGGAGACGCGGCGCTGCAAAATCGCGTAGATCGACGGAAGGATGGTCAAGGTCGCAAACGTGGAGACGATCAAGCCGCCGATCACGGCGCGCCCGAGCGGCGCCGCCTGCGATCCGCCCTCGCCCATTCCGATCGCCATCGGCAACATGCCGAAGATCATGGCGGAGGCGGTCATGAGAATGGCGCGCAAACGGCTACTGGCTGCCTCGCGCGCGGCTTCGAGCAGCGACATCCCATCGTGACGGAAGCGCTCGGCGAACGAGACCAGCAGGATGGAATTCGCCACGGCGATTCCAATGGCCATGATCGCGCCCATGAACGATTGAATATTGAGCGTGGTCGCGGTGAAGCGCAGCATCAGCAGCACGCCGCACAGCACCGCCGGAATCGTAAGGAGAATCGCCAAGGACATGCGGATGGACTGAAAATTGGCGGCCAGAAGAAGAAAGATCACTAGAATCGCGAGCAGCAGTCCCGTGCGTAATCCGGAAATAGTTTGCGCCAAGGCGGGAGCTTGGCCGCGCAGCGCCACGCTGATACCTCGCGGGGGAGTTCCCGCCCGCGCGATGGCCGCGTTGATCTGTTGCGCCGCTTCTCCTAACGTGATCCCGTGGATATTCGCGGTTAGACTGACCACTCGCTGCCCGTTGTAGCGCTCAATCATACCGGGCATGGTTCCCGTTTTCAGCGTCGCGATATCGATGAGCCTTGTGCTGGAGCGCCCGTTTTGCATTACGGGCATATCTCCCAATGCATCGATACCTTGCAAGCGTTGCTGCGGTAACTCCACCTGAATCTGGAACGCATTGCCGGAGACCGGATCGCGCCAATAGTTCGGCTGTGTAAATCGCGACGAGGAAGTAGCGGGAACAACGGAGCGGACCACGTCAGACATGGTCAATCCAAACTGGCCGGCGCGCTCGCGATTGATATTGATGTCGAGCGTGGGGTAATTGACGTCTTGCGCGAATTGCAGATCCCGCAGGAAGGACAGCGGCGCAAGTTGCGCCTGCACCTTCTGTGCGAAGCCATAAACGTCCATCAGGTTGCCGCCGAGCACGGCGATCTCAACGGGCGTGGGTGAACCCGAGCTCATCACTTGGCCCACGATGTCGCCCGCTTCGAAAGAAACCTGGCACATCGGAAGTTTATCGTGCAGGCTCTTTCGCAGACGCTCTCGCAGATCTTCGCCGCGCGGAGCGTCGGGCTTCAACGCTACTTGAATTATGGCCTCCTGCGGTCCGCTGGTAAACAAATGAATCAAGTCGACCGGGTAGCTGGAGGGGATGACGCCCACGAAGTCGCTGGTGATCGCGACATTGTTTTCGCCCGCTTCGTACCGGATCGTGTCGAGCGCGCGGAGCACAATGCGTTCGGTTTCCTCCACGCGCGTGCCCGAGGGAGCGCGCAAGCGAATCCGGAAAACAGCGGAGTTCGAGTCGGGGAAAATCTCTGTTCCCATGTGGGGAAACAATCCGTAGATGATGGCAGCGGAAGCAGCCAGATAGCCCAACACCAAAGGCCAGCGGAGGCGCAGCACGAAGCCCAGGTAGCCGGCATACGCGGAGCGGAGCCAATCGGAGAATCCGGTTTTTTTGTGGACTTGAGCTTGCGGGGTCCGCAGCAGCCATGTGGAAAACACGGGAACGAGAGTGCTCGACAAAATGTACGACGCGATCATCGAGAAGCCTACGGCCATCGAGAGCGGAACGAATAACTGCCGGTTCACGCCCGTCATAAAGAAAGACGGCACGAACACGGCGAGGACGCAAAACATGGAGAGCAAGCGCGCCAGTGCCGTTCGGCTGCAGGCTTCCACTACGGCGCGCGAACGCGAAATTCCGGGGAGCAGATGCGTGTGGATGTTCTCGATCTCAACGGTGGCTTCATCCACAAGAATTCCTACTGCAAGTGCGAGTCCGCCGAGCGTCATGATGTTGATCGTCTGCCCCGTGGCCCATAGGAACACCACGGCAGCCAGCAGCGCGAAAGGAATATTCATCACGACGATGAGTGCGCTGCGCCAATCGCGCAGGAAGATCAGCACCATTAAGCCGGTGAGCAACGCCCCCAGCAGACCTTCCGTGACCAGGTTGCGGATGGAGTTCGTCACCGTAGGCGATTGGTCGAATTCCAAACGCACGTCGACATCTTCCGGCACCGCGTTCTTGAATTTCGGAATCGAGGCCTTTACCGCGTTGATTACGTCCAGCGTGGATGCATCCGAGCGTTTCGTCACCGGGATGTACACCGTTCGCTTTCCGTTGACATGCGCGTATGCGCTGACCAGGTCCGTGCCGTTCTCTACTGTGCCGATGTCGCGCAGATAGACGGCGGTTCCCGAGACCGGGCGGATCGGCGTGCTCAGCAACTCGGCAAGATTTCCGCCTAGCGCCGCATTGGTACGTGCGATGCGATTGATGTTACCGGTCCACATATTGCCGGACGGCATCACCAGGCTTCCCTTGCTTACGGCCGCGATGGCCTCGTCCGGCGAAATGCCGTACTGCTTGAGCTTGTCCGGGTCCAGCGTAACGACGATGGTGCGCTGATTTCCTCCGAACGGCGGCGGCGCGGAAACGCCGGGAAGCGTCGCAAACAGAGGACGAACGCGATTGATCGCGTAATCCTGCAGTTCGCCCTGCGTGTGCGCGTCGCTGCTGAAAACAAGTTGCCCCACGGCTACGCTACCGGCATCGAAGCGCGTGACAAACGGCGGCACAGTTCCCGGAGGCATGAAGGCACGCGCGCGGTTGACGTAACCGATCGTCTCCGCCATCGCTTGATTCATGTCCGTGCCTTCATAAAACGTCAGCTTCATGAGCGTCGCGCCCTGAATGCTTTTGCTCTCGACGTGATCGATGCCCGTGATGTAGAGGAAGTGATACTCGTAGTAATACGTGAGGTATCCTTCCATCTGCGCCGGATCCATGCCCCCATAAGGCTGCGCCACGTAAATCGCAGGATCGCCGCCTTTCGGGAAAATGTCGACGGGCATTCTCTGCACTGCCAGGAAGGCGCACAGCGCAATCGAGATGAGTGCAACCACCACGGTGATGGGCCTGCTGAGCGCAGCTAATACGAGGCGCATGTTTTACTCGCTCGCCTCCATGACAAACGGCTGAATATCTCCCGCGGCGGTTGCCACCGCAAGCAGTCCGCGCCAGACGCCCAGGCGCGCGAGCGCGTCGTCGATCTCGGACTGCGTCAGCAAGCGCTGTGCTTCGGCCACTTCATTGATGTTGCCGAGGCCCGCTTGATATCGCGCCGTCGCCTGTTCGGTGGCCGCGCGCGCCGCCGCCACTTGTATCGGAGTATTCATCGCAACGTTGCGAGCGCCATTGGCCGTTGCCACCGCTCGATTCCAGTGCGCCGTTAGATCCGTCGCGATTTGTTTCAGCCGCGCCGCCTCAGCGCGAATCGCCGCCGCTTGTCCTTCTTCCTTTGCGCGAATCGAAGGTAGGTCTAGCACCGGAAACGTCACGGTAAATCCGACAGCCGAATTCTGAATCGTGGGAGCCAGCCCGTTGAGTCCTCCGAGCAGATGTCCGTTAGTCTCCGCTCCCGTGCCGCGCGCGTAAGTGGACGCTTGCGCGTAAAAACGCGGGAAGTACGAGCGCTCCAGAATCTTGAGTTGGGACTTCAAGTGATCGATAAGCGCACTCTGTTCGACCGCAACGGGATTCGTATTGGTATCGAGTGGCGAGATGGTTCGATCCGGAGGCGGCTGCAATAATTTGGGCGCCGCGACGGCGATCTGCACGGGCGGCAGCCCGACGAATTGCGATACATTCACGCGAGCCACGTCGACCGCTTGCTGGGCCTGCATCAGAAGCGTGCGTGCGGCGGCCGATTCCGCCGTTGCTCGCGATGCATCGCCGCCGGGGCGCAATTGAGCGTTGACTTGCGCGTTGACGGTTCGCGCCACGATCTCTGCACGGTCCACGCCGGCTTGCGCCGCGCGCACGGTTTCCTGTGCGGCTATGAGAGTAATGCAGGCGTCGGCCACAGCCGCGGAGACTTCAAATCGCGTCCTCTTCAGAGCGGCCTCCGATTGCATTCGCGCCGAGGTCGCCGCGTTGACGCTCTCGCGGCGCTGACCAAAATCGAACGGCTCCCACGTGACCAGCATCCCGAGCGCGCTGCCGAACGTGGTCCCGAAGTTGTTGGTGCCTAGCACAGGCCCCGAAATGGAAGGGATCACGCTCTGCGGAAGCATCATGCCGAACACGTTGTTTCTGGTCGCGAGATTCACCTGCGCCAGGGCGTCGAGCTTCGGAAGGTAGCCGGTGCGCGCAAGCTGAATCCCTGTGGCTGCGGCGTTGATTTGTTCCTGCGAAACCTGGATGGACGGGTAATTGCGAAGCGCGGCATCAACCGCTTGGGCGAGGCTCATCCCGGCCGGAGGCGCCGGTTGCGCGCATAGCGACGCGCATGTTGCGAGGATCACGATCAGCATAACGATGGACGCCCTACAGGAAGAGTGTGGATCGCGATCAGAAGCGTGCGATACGAATGATGCGGGCATGAGGACGATATCGAGTCGGGCTCGAAGCAAAGCCAATCCGGGTAACATCTCCTTAGGCCGTGGAGAAAGCAGAGACCCTCCTTATATGTATAGAAGGCTGCCGACAAGGAGACCACTGACGTTTTCCTGAATTGTTTCTGAACAGATGTTCAGGAGCGAGATTGACCAGAGATCGGCCACGTGGTCTTCCGCCTCCGGGCGAGAGCGCAGGGCGTGCGGCGCACATTCACGACAAGAGATCGGCTGCTGGCTTGATGCCCTTCTTCCGTGACTCGGGGACGGTTAAGGCGCATCGATGCGCTTAGCTTCCGCATCACGCTCGGTCCGGAAATTGGCGAACCAGTTAGGAACTTTGGTGACGCATTCTCCCTGAGTGTGCTGGATGGCGCGCCGTCTACGGCACGCTGGCGGAGCATATTCAAGGCATAGTGCTGATTTAACAGTGGTGCTGGAGGTGGGGGTCGAACCCACATGACCTTGCGGTCGCGGGATTTTGAGTCCCGTGCGTCTGCCAGTTCCGCCACTCCAGCAACGAGGAAATGACTGGCACTTACCAGTATAACAAGGCCTGCATCTCCACGACACGAGTTTTTCGTGGCGGCTGTCGATTTTTTTGGCCGCGGAGCCGGTTTCTTGTGCGACGTCGATTCTTGGAGGCGCAGCCGGGATTTCGTCCCGGCTTGCTACCATCAGTAGCATGCGACGCGCAGCGCGGATCGTCATCCTTGCGACATTTGCGGCTCTGGGCCATGCATCGGCGCAAGACGTAGCAAAGCTCGAAGTAGATGCAACTGACGCGCCTCGGCGGCTGATTCACGTCAGACTCACGCTGCCGGCCGCGCCTGGACCACTGACATTGTTGTATCCGAAATGGATCCCGGGCGAGCACGGGCCAACGGGACCCATCGCGGATTTGGTGAATCTCCACTTCAGCGCGGGTGGTCAGGCGCTGACATGGAAGCGCGGCAACGTGGATCTGTTCGCCTTTCACGTGAATGTTCCCGCAGGCAGCCAGTCTGTGGACGCGACGTTCGATTTCATTTCTCCGCCGGATGCAGGCGGCTTTTCGTCAGGCTCGTCGATGACACCGGAGCTCGCGATCCTGAGTTGGAATCAATTTGTGCTCTATCCGCAGGGCACGCCTGCCGAGCGCCTGCGCTATCAGGCCAAACTGCGGCTCCCTGCAGGATGGCAGTACGGAACGGCGTTGCCGATTGCTCGGGCAAGGAATTCCGAGATCGAGTTCCGTCCCGTTTCTTTGGTGACGCTGATCGATTCCCCGGTGCTCTCGGGTGCGCATTTCAAAAACATCGACCTCGGCATGGTCGATGGCGCGCCGCATTTCCTGCATATCGCCGCCGACGAAGATCGCCTGATTGCAACCACGCCCGAATGGATTGAGCATCAGAAACGCTTGCTGGCCGAGACAAACGCGCTGTTCGGCGCCAGGCACTACAGCCAGTATCACTTTCTATTGGCGTTGAGCGATTTTGTGGCGAACTTCGGGCTGGAGCATCACGAATCGAGCGACGATCGCCTGGCGGCACGCACGTTGACGGACGAATCCGTTCTGCAATTCGACGCGGATATGCTGGCACACGAATTCGTTCACTCGTGGAACGGCAGGTATCGTCGGCCCGAGGGATTGATCACCACGAATTACAACGAGCCGATGCGGGGCGATTTGCTGTGGATCTACGAAGGGCTGACGGAATATTTGGGCGAGGTGCTGGCCACGCGAAGCGGACTGGGAAGTCCCGAGCGCTTTCGCGATTGGTTGGCGCGCGATGCGGCGCTGCTGGATGAATCGTCCGGGAGGAAGTGGAGGTCGTTGACGGATACGGCGGTATCGGCGCAGATCTTATATGAATCACGCGACGATTATTCGGCCCTGCGCCGGAGTGTGGATTTCTATACGGAAGGCGCGCTGTTGTGGTTCGACATCGACACGATGATCCGGCAGAAGTCGAAGGGCGCGAGATCGTTGGACGATTTCTGTCGCGCGTTTTTCGGTGGAGAAAAGAGCGAGGCGGCCGTGAAGTCGTACACACGGGCCGAGGTCGTGACCGCGCTGCAAGCAATTCAGCCTTATGACTGGGAAACGTTTTTTGCGCAACGCGTGGATTCCGTGGGCAGCCATACTCCGCGCGAGGGAATCGCGAACGCAGGATGGAAGCTGGTGCTCGGAGAGAAGCGCTCCGGGTACTGGGCGGCTTCGGAGGAAGAGCGCAAGACGGCGGACTTAGTGTTTTCCATAGGCATGATTGTGAAGAACGACGGCGCGGTGAAAGATGTGATGATCGGCAGCCCGGCGCAGAAACCCGGCGTGACGCCGGGCTCGACGATCACATTTGTGAATGGGCACGCGTTCTCGCTGGATCAAATGCGCGAGGCCATTCGGGATGCAGCGGCAAGCTCGGAGAATGGCATCGAGTTGATCACGAAGAGCGGCGGCAGCACGCGGACATTGAATGTGGATTACCACGATGGCGAAAAATATCCACGACTGGAGCGCGATGAAAAGAAGATGGACTGGATCGAGGCGATCGTCAAACCGCGCGTGGAGCCTTGAATACAGAGCGGTGCTTGTTGGCGGCTATAGCCCCATGATGTGATAGCCGGCGTCGACAAACAGGACATCGCCGGTGACGCCGCGTCCTAAATCGCTCGCAAGAAAAACAGCGACATCGCCGACTTCAGCCGGTGTGACGTTGCGGCGCATGGGCGCGCGCGCTTCCACTTTTTCCAGGACCGTGGAGAAATCCTTGATGCCGCGTGCAGCGGCGGTCTTTACCGGACCCGCGGAAATCGCGTTGACGCGAATGTTCTTTTCGCCCAGTTCGCTGGCGAGATAGCGCACAGTGGCTTCGAGCGCGGCCTTGGCGACGCCCATGACGTTGTAATTCGCGACCACGCGCGTGGCTCCCAGATAGGTGAGCGTAATGATGGCGCCACCTTCGGTCATATGAGGCGCGGCGACGCGAGCCACGGAGACCAACGAATAAACGCTGACGTTGTGGGCCAGCGCAAATCCGTCACGCGAGGTTTCGACAAACGGGCGGCTCAAATCCTCTGCGTTGGCGAACGCGATAGCGTGAACCACGGCGTGCAACTTCTCACCGGCAAGCGATTCACCAAGACGCGCGAGATCTTCTTCGCGAGTGACGTCGCATTCGATGATGCGCGCGGCTCCGAGGGACGCGCCCAATTCTTCTACTGTTTTTTTGAGGCGTTCGTTTTGATACGTCAGCAGGATGTGGGCGCCCTCTCGTTGATAGGCTTGCGCGATGGCGTAGGCCAAACTCCAGCGATTGGCGATCCCGAGAATGAGCGCCGTCTTTCCTTCCAGTAATTGAGGCATGAAATCGCATTGTACACTAGGAGCGACGCGCTTCTTTTGAACAGAGCGCAGTTTTCGTAACCACGAATCCCTTCGAAGCCTTGGACCTTTCCACTCCACTCATGTACGTGAAGGGCGTTGGCCCAGCCCGAGCCGCCATGCTCGAGGCGAAGGGCCTGCGCGTGGTGGAAGATCTGCTCACGTACGCGCCGTTTCGGTACGAAGATCGCACCAACGTGAAACCGATTCGCGATCTTGCGCCGGGCGAAATGGCGACGGTATTGGCCGAAGTGCAATCGGCAAAAACCACGGGAATGCCGCGGCGCAAGGTGGGGCTGTTCCAGGTTCGCTTCACGGACGCAACGGGCGGATTGCTCACGGGCAAGTGGTTTCACGGTGGTTATTTGTCGGACGTATTCGCACCGGGGCAGCGCGTGTCTCTGTTCGGCAAGGTAGAGTTCGATTCTTACACGGGCCACTTGGCGATGATGCATCCCGAATACGAGATCCTTTCGAGCGTGGATGACGAGGGTGACGCGTCGCTCCACACGGGCCGCATTGTCCCGATTTACGAGGCGGCGGGCAAGGTCAATACGCGCGCGCTGCGGACGCTGACGAATCGGATCCTCGCGAGCATCGCGCCGATCACCGAAGATCCTCTGCCTTCAGGGATTCGTACAATGCTCAAGTTGCCGGACTTATGGACAGCCCTGCAAGAGCTGCATCGTCCGGGGCCAAACGCGGACCTGCGGCTCTTGAATGCGTTTCGTTCTCCCGCGCAATTCCGCCTGATTTTCGAGGAATTCTTCTGGCTGGAATGCGGCCTGGAATTGAAGCGCACCAAAGCGCGGCAGCAGCCAGGCATCGCTTTTGCGCTCACAGAACGCGTTCGAGAGCGCATCAAAGAAATGCTGCCGTTTCGTCCGACGGGCGCGCAGAAAAAAGTATTGGGCGAGATTGCGCGCGACATGGCGGAGCCTCATCCGATGTATCGATTGCTGCAAGGGGACGTCGGAAGCGGCAAGACACTGGTTGCGATGGAAGCCGCGATCATTGCCATCGAGAACGGCTATCAGGTAGCGGTGCTGGCGCCCACCGAAATTCTGGCGACGCAGCATTATTTCTCCTTCAAACGGCAGTTGGGGAAGCTGGGCTATGTGGTGATCCTGATGACGGGATCCTGCACGGCGCGCGAGAAGCTGCAGCTGCGGAGGCTGGCTGCCGCTGGCCTCGCGCACGTGATTGTCGGGACACACGCGCTGCTGGAGCCCGATGTGGAGTTCCACAAGCTGGGGCTGGCGATTGTCGACGAGCAACACAGGTTTGGTGTGGAACAGAGGCAAGCGCTGATGGAAAAGGGAGCCCATCCGGACGTTCTGGTGATGACGGCGACGCCTATTCCGCGCACGCTGGCGCTGACCATTTACGGCGATCTCGATGTGAGCGTGATTGACGAGATGCCTCCAGGCCGCAAGCCGATTGTGACGGAACACGTCACGGAAGATCGCGTCGAGCAGGTCTGGTCGTCTGTCAAGAAACAGATTCAGGCGGGGCGGCAAGCATATGTCGTGTATCCGGTGATTGAGGAATCGGAAACACAGGCCATGAAGGCCGCGCTGAAGATGTATGAACATTTGTCGAAGATTGTTTTCCCGCTGGTCCCCGTGGGCCTGCTGCATGGAAAGCTGCCTGCCGCCGACAAAGAAGCGGCGATGGAAAAGTTCTCGAAAGGCGAGACGAAGATTTTGGTGGCCACGACAGTGATTGAGGTCGGGGTGGATGTCCCCAATGCCACGGTGATGGTGGTCGAACAGGCGGAGCGGTTTGGCTTGGCGCAGTTGCACCAGTTGCGAGGCCGCGTGGGCCGCGGCGGCGAGCAGAGCTACTGCATTCTGGTCACAGGCAAGTTGAGCGACGCGGGGCGGGAAAGAATCCGAACACTGGTGAAATCCAACGACGGGTTTGAGATCGCCGAAACGGATTTGCGTTTGCGTGGTCCTGGGGAGTTTTTCGGTACCCGGCAATCGGGTGTGCCGGCGTTGCGCGTGGCGAATATTCTGCGCGATACCGATGTTCTGGAGGTCGCGCGCGGGCAGGCACAGTCGTTCATCCGGCAGCCGAGTTCTGATGTCGAATTGCGGCGCGTGGTCGGTTACATTCGGGATCACTGGCAGCGGCGTTATGGCCTTGTATTGGTGGGATAAAAGATGCGAGTGATTGGCGGTGAGCTGCGAAGTCGACGATTGGCAAGTGTTCCGGGGACGGAGACGCGCCCGACGCCCGATCGGCTGCGCGAGACGCTCTTCAATGTTTTGGCGCCACGCATCGATGGCGCTGTGTTCGTCGATCTCTACGCGGGGACGGGAGCCGTAGGAATTGAGGCGATAAGCCGCGGCGCGGCGAGAGCGATCTTCGTGGAGCGCGGCAAAGCGGCTTTAGATACGCTGCGCTCGAATATCACCACGCTGGGACTGACCAAACGCGCAGAGGTTCGGCAGGGCAAGGCAGTGGGGCTGGTGGACCGAATGGTGCGTCCAACAGAGACATGCATCGTATTTTTGGATCCGCCGTACGAGATGGAGCAGGAATACGAATTGATCCTGGAAAAGCTTGCGAAGGATGCGCCGGGGTTGGTAATCGCCCAGCATTCCAAGCGCTGCAAAATGAAAGAAGGGTACGGCGTTTTGCGCCGTACCCGGGTGATCCAGCAGGGCGATAACACCCTGAGTTTTTACGAGCCGGAATCGACTACTGCGGATTCGCCGACGCCGATGTAGTAGACCCGACCGAATTGGTCAAAGTCACGGTAGCCGCCGCAATCGGATTGGTACTGACGCCGTTTGCAACGCTGAAGGCGAACGGCACCGTCAGTGAAAATTGTCCGCCGTATTGGTTCGACTGCGACGTGCCGTACCAGTTGGCAAATGCCGCGGCCAGTGGAACCGTGATGGTGGATGATGCCAGATTCGTCCCGGTGGTGGCCGTGAAGGTAAACACGCCCGTGGTCATCGAAAGCGTGCTGGAATAGCCGCTCACGGTGGCCGTGTAAATGCCGTTGATCGGCTGCGAAATCTTAAACGAAGAGATCACGGGAGCCGTGCCTGCAATGGAGAAGACGACCGGCTGCACCGATGCCGCCGTGATGTTGTTTCCCAGCGAATCCCGGAAGCTGACGGCGATTTGGCCCGCTCCGGTCGCCGTGCCGGTGATGAGGGCAAAGTTGGCCGGAAGTGGAACCGTCGTCTGACCGACTGGAATCGTGAAATTAATAAACTGGACGCCGTTGGTGAACACAACCTCACGGCTCCCTTGGCCATCGAATGCGCGCTGATACGCGACCTGCAGCGATCCGGTAACTTGTTGGTTAATGGGTGCTCCAATCGAGACCGTGACCGGAATTTGTTTAGCCAGCGCAAGAGGGCCGCTCGGCGTAATCGTCACGGAGGAGATATTGGCCAGAACAACATTGACCGTGCCCTGAGCGGTCGTGATAGATCCGTTGGAATCCTTTGCTTGGATAACAAAGACGAACGGCCCCGCCTGGGTGAGCGTACCCGTGACCAAACCGGTCGCCGGATCGAGCGTTGTTCCGGTCGGCAAGGTGCCCGCTTGGAACAAATAGGTATAGGGCGCCGTTCCGCCCGTGGCCGTGAATTGCACGGAGAGGGATTGCCCGACGATTCCGGAGCCGTTGGCGGGATTCGCCATCGTGATCGGCGTAGCAATCGTAATGGTGCCGGTTGCCGTGGCAGCCTGCGTGGGCACGGAGGAATCGTTCGCCAGCACCGTGAAGGTGTAGACGCCAACCTGTGTGGCAACTCCCGTAATCTGGCCGGTTTGCTGATTCAACACTGTACCGGGCGGCAGAACGCCCGTCTGCAGCGAGTACGTATACGTAGGAGTACCGCCCGATGCTGTGAATTGCAGCGAAATGTTTTGATTCAGGCTGCCCGTCGCGGTGGGCGGATTCACCATCGTGAGCTTCGTGAGGATGGTGATCGTACCCGTTGCCGTTGCGGTGAGATTATTCGCATCCGTAACCTGGACCACAAATGTGGAGGTCCCGATTTGCGTGGGCGTGCCGCTGATGGTTCCCGACGTGGAATTCAAACTCAGGCCCACGGGCAAGACGCCGCTCTGCAGACGATAGTTGTACGGCTGCGTGCCGCCGGTTGCGGAGAATTGCATGCTGAGCGTTTGGCCGAGGATACCGGAAAGCGGGGACGGATTCGGCAAAGCGAGGTTCGCAGAGAGCGTGACGACAATCGAGAGCGCTTGATTCGCCGTGAAGGTGCTCCCGGAGGTGTAGCTGGCCTGGACACTAAAGTTATAGGTTCCCGAGGATGTTGGGGTGCCGCTGATGGTGGCCGTGGAATTCGCATTGGTTACGAGCGTCAACCCTGGGGGCAGCGTCCCGGATGTGAGCGACCAGGATACGCCGGTCGATGGACCGCCGGACTGCGTGAGGAGTTGGCTATATGCGATGGCCGTACTACCGTTCGGCAGTGACGTCGTCGAGATAAAGAAGCCGCTTGCTGCGGACACATTCAGAGTTGTTTGGAAAGAAGTAGAAGTGTTGGTTGAATCGGTCGCAACAATGATGACGTTGAACGTACCGCTCGCGGTCGGAATACCGGAAATGATACCCGTCTGCGCACCGATCGTGAGGCCATCCGGGTTGGACCCAGGGCCATTGATGCTCCAGGTGTAATAAGTACTACCGCCGGATGTAAACGGAGTCCCGCCGGTGGCGGTCGCGGTGTACCAAGTTCCACCCGCATTCACCGCAGTTCCTGCCACAGCATTGTTCGGCAGACTATTCTGGGCGATGGAGAACGTGCCACCAGGGACAGTAATGAGATAGGTCGTCGAAGTGACCGTCTGCGATGCATACGTGGCTTTGAAGGCGACCGTGAACTGCCCGCTCTGGATCGGCGCCGTGCTCGTAAGGAGTCCGGTCGTGGATAGATTGATTCCCGTCGGTAAAGTGCCAGAGGCCACCGAATACGTTGGCGTCCCCGCCGGCGGAGACAGCACCGCCAACTGAACGGCGTAAGTGTTTGTAGTCGAGATACTGCACGCGTTCGTGGCGGGGTTTCCGGTGGGGGCACAGCCCGCTGACGGCAGTGGCTGGGCGGGCGACGGCGCGCCTTGCCACTCGAGAATCTGTCCCGAAGCGGCGAAGGCCGTCACAAGCAGGAACGCGATGAAGACGCTAAAGCGGCGGATGGTCACTGCTGGCCTCCTTCAGTACCGGCGGGTGCAAGGGGCACGAATAATACGCTCCCGGAGCCCGCGTCATATAACTTCACGGCGCCTTCGGCCAGATTGCTAAGCCGGAAGACGGATCCGCCTAAACCGTTCAAACCCTGCGGCGTGCAGCCACAATTCGCGGTGGTCACCGCGCCGCTCGCTAAATTGATTTGTCCAATGCCGCCATCCGGCTCGATGAGCACAACCTGCGCATTGTCCGCGGTAAGCGCGAGCGCGATGGGCGATACGGCAGAAGGAGGGGCGCTGGCGTCGCCGAAGAGCACCGTGCTTGTGGGCGTGCCGCCGAGGCCGGAAATCTTGACCACCTCGGTGCCGGTCGTGGCCGCCAGATCCGCAGTTCCGTGATAAAACGCAAGAGCCGTCACACCGGGCGGCGCGGGAAGAGGCGTCGCCGTTCCATCGGAGCCAAGCGCACTCACGGCGCCGCCGAACACTCCGGCGATCCATTGGCCACCATCACTCACGGCCAAGGCCGAAACGCTCCCCAAATAGGAGGCGTCCACCGGCGATTGGGCGACGGGAGATCCGGGAAGGCCGACGATCACCTGCAACTGACCACCGTTCGAGACCAAACCCGCCGAGCCGTTGGGGCTAAGCTGCAGATTGCCTGGAACCGCGCCCTGAATAGCTGCTGTTTGCAGCGTCGTGCCATCCGCATTTACCGTCAAGACGACGACGGCCCCGTCAGGGGTGGTCGCGAGAGCGAACGATCCGCTGGGAGAAACCGCGACTTGGCCAAAAGTTTGACCGGAGCCCAGCAGCGGCCCGATAGAGCCCGAAGCCGGAATCCCTTTCATGGCGCGGAGCGTTCCACCGTCGGGCAGATAACCGAGCATCGGAGGACCGACCTGAGCCTGGGCAGTGGCCACGGCCAGCGTACCCGCTAGCGTTGCAGTTAAGAAGACTCGCATCATAAGCTATAGATCTCCGTATCCTGAAAACTCTAGGGCGCAGGCGCGCCAACCGTAGGCTGACCCGCTACAATCGTGGCCGTCGGAGTGACCGCAGCGGGAGTGGAAGAGCTGCCCCCTCTGGTCGCAAGAATTCCCCCGGCAGCCGCGCCAGCGGCAATGGCGACAATAATGATAATTTTCGTGGTCGTGCTCATGCCGCCGCCACCACCGGATTTCGCGGGTCCACCGGTCACTACCGGGCCAACCGTATTGGACTGATTGATCACAGCACTTGCGGTCTGCCCCGCGTAGGACGCCGCCACGCGAACCTGCATGGGGCCCGCTTGCTGATTAAACTGGATACCGCCGGCGTAGGCGCGACCGCGACTATCCGTGGTGGTGGTTAAGGAGGAGGTCCCGTTCATGAACGTGCCGCCGGGGCCTTGATTCGGGAGGAAGAAGTTCACTGCGGCGCCAACCACGGGCCGATGGCTATCATCTTCTAAGCGAACCACCATCTGACGATTCGCGCGGGAACGAACATTATTGCTCCCGCCTTCGCCTTCGACTACGACGATCGAAATTCCGCGCCCAGGAGCCTGCTGCCCCCAAGCCTACGCAACGAAGAGCTGTGCCGCGAGTAGCGCTGCGAAGAAGACGACATGTGGCGCTCTGTCCCTCATTTTGCCTCCAGGTACTTAACTTACCATTACTGGTGCGGTAAACCAAATGCAAATTCGAGCCGCGAAACAGTTCTAACCGTTTATGATTTTTTCCGCAACAGAATCTATTCGAAGAACTTAGGCGACAAAACGGAGTCGATTTTGATGCCCGGCCCGCCCCAACGGAATGGCTTCCGAGTACTACCCGGGTTACTCCTCCTCCTCTTCTTCGCCTGTCTTGGAGGCTTTGGCGGCAGCGACGATCTTCTCCGCCTGCAAGGCGGGAACGAAGTCGTAATGATCGAATTCCATGGTAAAGGAGGCCCGACCCTGAGTCATGGAAATCAGGTCGTTCTGATAATTGAGCATCTCGGCCATGGGAGCTTGTGCACGGATAACTTGTGTGCTTCCTTTGGTTTCCATGCCGGAGATGCGTCCGCGGCGGCCATTCATATCGCCCATGAGATCGCCCGCAAATTCCACAGGAGCCTGAACTTCGACGTGCATGACGGGCTCCAGCAGCGTGGGCTTGGCCGTCTCCATGGCGGCCTTGAAGGCCTTGCGTGCGGCCATCTTGAAGGACATTTCAGACGAATCGACGTCGTGATAAGAGCCGTCGTACACGGTGACCTTGAAATCGACGACCGGGAATCCGGCGAGAAAACCTCTTTCCGCTGTTTCGACGATTCCTTTTTCAATGGCGGGAATAAAATTCTTGGGAATCGCGCCGCCGAAGACTTCGTTGGCGAAAGCAAACTTGCCGCCGCGCGGCAGAGGTTCCAGTCGAATCCAGCAATCTCCAAATTGCCCGTGGCCGCCCGTTTGCTTTTTGTGGCGGCCTTGCACTTCGGCTTTTCCACGGATGGTCTCGCGATAGGGAATCTTCGGCGAGTGCAGTTCGACGTCCACGTGGTAGCGCTTCTTCAGCCGGCTGACGATGATTTCCAGATGTTGTTGACCCGCGCCGGCCAGCAAGAACTCTTTCGTCTGGGGATCGCGGTAAAAGCGCAAGGATTGATCTTCTTCCAGAATTTTGTGGACGGCATTTCCCATGCGATCTTCGTCGTTGCGCGTTTTCGCGGCAATGGCGTAGGCGATGGAAGGCTCCGGCAAATGTACGGCGGTGTAGGCGATGGGCGAGTTCTTCTCGCTGAGCGTATCGCCCGTCAGTACGTCCTTTAACTTGGCAACACCGCCGATATCGCCCGCGTGAAGCTCCGTCACCGCGGGAAGCGTTTTGCCGGCAATGGTCCCAAGGTGCGAAAGCCGTTCGGCAGAATTATTGCGAGGATTCGTCAGATTGGCGTCATTCCGTAAAACGCCGGAAATTACTTTGAAATAGGAAACACGCCCGGCAAAGGGATCGGCAATGGTTTTAAATACGAACGCGGAAACGGGCTCGGAGTCTTTCACGCACCGTTGGGTGTCCGCACCGTTCAGGGTTCCGCTCCAGGGGCCCCGCTCGGCGGGATTCGGAAAATGTTGGGCGACAAAATCGAGCAAGAGATCGGTGCCAATATTATGGAGCGCCGACGCGCACAGGACGGGGAAGATCCGCAATTGGTGAATCGCTTCGCGCAAGCCGTCATTAATATGTTCGACGGGCAGTGTTCCGGTTGCGAAAAATTCCTCAAGCAGCGCGTCGTTCCCTTCGGCGACCAGCTCTACCAGCACTTCGTGCGCTTTTTTCGCGGCTTCCGCGAGATCGTCCGGGATGTCGCCTTCCTTGCCGCGGCCATCCCCATCCGGCGTGTACGTGTAGGCCTTCATGCGCACCAAGTCCACAATGCCCTTGAAATCCTTCTCCTCGCCGATGGGCAGATGGATGGGAACAGCGGCGCGCCCGAAGGCCCCCTGAACGCTCTCGAGCGTGCGCGCAAATCCAGAATGTTCGCGGTCCAATTTATTGATGAGGATGGCTCGTGGAAGCTTGAACTCCTCGGCGAACGTCCAGACCTTTTCCGTTTGCACGGCAACTCCGCCGACGCCATCGACGACGATCAAAGCCGCATCGGCCGCAATCATGGACGCTTTCGTATCGTTGATAAAAATATTGAAGCCGGGTGTATCGAGGATATTTATTTTTTTCTTGGCCCACTCCGCAGAGGCAACGCCTGTGGAGATCGTGATTTTGCGCTGGATCTCTTCGTCGTCGAAATCCGTAATGGTGTTGCCTTCATCGACTCGCGTGAATCGGCTGGTGGCTCCTGCGGCAAACAACATCGCCGCCGCCAGAGAAGTCTTTCCGGAATGGCCATGGCCGGCCAGAGCAACATTCCGGATATCTTTTGTTTCGTATAGTTTCACGGGACGTACACTCCTTCTTCACGAATTAGAAAGACACCTCAAGCCGGGATACTAGCACAGGGATTCGTGGGTGTCTCCCGGGTTAGGCGCGGGTTAGGCGCGAGCAGGCCGCGGTGGCGATCCGCCATCGAAATGCTAATCTGCTAGAGATGTCCAAACACAGAATCGCCGTCATTCCAGGGGACGGCATCGGCAACGAAGTAGTTCCAGAAGGGCTGCGCGTACTGGACGCGGCGGCCGCGAAGTTCGGGATCGATCTACACTACGATCACTTCGATTTCTCCAGCTGCGACTATTATTTGAAGCACGGCAAAATGATGCCGGATAACTGGAAGGAATTGATCGGCGGGCACGACGCAATCTTCTTCGGAGCCGTCGGCTGGCCCGCGAAGGTCCCCGATCATATTTCCTTGTGGGGCTCCTTGCTCCTGTTCCGCCGCGAGTTCGATCAATACGTCAACCTGCGTCCCGTGCGCTTGATGCCGGGTATCCCCAGCCCACTGGCGAATCGCAAACCGGGCGAGATCGATTTTTACGTCGTCCGCGAAAACACAGAAGGCGAATATTCTTCGGTGGGTGGAAAGATTTTCCCGGGCACGGATCGCGAAGTGGTGCTGCAGGAAACCGTGTTCTCCCGCTTGGGCGTGGATCGCGTGGTGAAGTTCGCGTTCGAGTTGGCCCAGCGCCGCCCGAAGAAGCATCTGACCTCGGCGACGAAATCGAACGGCATTTTTATTTCGATGCCTTACTGGGACGAACGCGTGGCGGAGATGGCGAAAAACTATCCCGACGTGAAACAGGACAAATTCCACATCGACATCTTGACGGCGCATTTCGTGCGCAATCCGCATTGGTTCGACGTTGTAGTGGCGTCCAATTTATTTGGCGACATTCTCTCGGACCTTGGTCCCGCGTGTACGGGCACAGTGGCGATTGCGCCATCGGGCAACATAAATCCTGAGCGCAAATTCCCTTCCCTGTTCGAACCCGTGCACGGCTCTGCTCCGGATATTTACGGCAAGGGCATCGCGAATCCGATTGGACAAATTTGGAGCGGCGCGATGATGCTTGATCATCTGGGATATCCGGCCGCAGGCGACGCGATCGTGAAAGCGATTGAAATCGTCACCGAGCACGGACCGCGCACGCCGGACATGGGCGGCAAGGCCAGCACCACGGATATCGGCAAGGCTGTGGTCGAAGCGTTGGCCTCGGTCTAGGCAGCGTTCCATAAAGCGATGCCCACTTCGACACGCAGGGTCGTCACCGGCAAGGATGCCAACGGCAAGGCGATCGTCCTCAGTGACGAAACGCTTGCCGCGCACGGGCGACCGGAACTGGGCATCGCACCAACTTTATTGTGGGTGACAGATTCGTCGCCTCCGCAAGTTCGCGCGACGAGCAGCGACTTGCCGCAGGTGGGCATTGCGCCGCCGCCGAACGGAACCATCTTTCGCGTCATCGAACTCGCGCCGGAACAAACGATCACGGCGACGGAGGAAGCTCGTCGCCAGGCGATGCGGCAGATGAAGCTGGCGCCGGAGGGCGCGCAGAAGGACAATCCAAGGCATCCCGGCATGCATCGGACGAATAGTATCGACTACGCGGTAATTCTATCGGGGGAAGTCGATATGCTGCTGGATGAAGAAGACGTGCACCTCACGGCGGGCGACGTGATCGTGCAACAGGCCACGAATCATGCGTGGGCGAATCGTGGAAATGTTCCGTGCCGGATCGCTTTCATCCTGGTAAATGCTTGCGGATAAGTAGATGCAGGCGGATCACGCGCCTTCTATCAAGGGGCCCACTCCCGCCATTCGTCGAGCAGCGGGAAATACAGGCCCACGCGGACAGGCTGCCCCAGGGGCGCAAGCAATCGCGCATAGCGCTCCAATTGCTCCCGATAGCGACGTTGTTGTTCATCGAGAAAATCCTCCAGCGCGCCGCCTTCGTGAATACTGGTCTTGAAATCGACAATCCAACGCGTGCCGTGCTGATCGATGAACGTGCGATCCACCTTGCCTCGGATGAATTCGCCCTTCTCGACGCCGCTGATGGCGTACTCCGCGCGAGCGTCCCGATGATCTTCGAGAATCCAACGGGCGCGGTCACTCTTTTGCATGCGACCGAGCGCTTCGGTCACGCGGCGCAGGGTCATCGTCATCTCCGAGGGGAGCACGCCTGCGTGCGCCAGCAAACGGCGCAGGACTGACGGTGCCGGAATGTCCATGGCCGTGTCCGAGGCGCGGCGTCCATCGGGAACTCGCCGCAACAGCTCGTGCACCACGGTGCCCGCGATGCGCAGGCTATCGCCGACCCATTCGAACGTAGGCTCGTGCGCGCGTTGCAACGGAGGCCCTTGGGACAAGTTTGCGGGCAGCAGGGGCGGCATCCAGGAACGAGGCAACCGCGACAAGCGAATGGACGGTTCAGGATTCGCGTCAAGGTCGATGGATCCGGCGGGCGCGACTGCACTTGACGCAACATCGTTGGACGCCGCGAAGCGTGCACGCTCTTCTTCGGTCAACGCGCGCCACAAATCCGCGAGCATGGATCGCGAATCCGGCGACAGCCCTTTCTTACTGACTTTCACTTGCCCCAAAAAATGCAGGTTCTGCTTCGCACGCGTGGCCGCCACGTACAACAAGCGGACTCTTTCCAGTCTGCTCTTGCGCTTGTCCTGGTCCCTTAAATAGCTGTATAGCGGATCTTTGGCGTCCGGCTCCGGCACGCTTTGCTCCGGAATCGGAGCGATCAAACGCTCGACTTCGTCCGCCTCGCCCCATTCGTGAAACAAGACAAGCTGCCGATCATCGGCCTTCTCCGTGCGTCCCAGGCCGGCGACGATCACGGTATCGAATTCCAGGCCCTTGGCTTTGTGAATCGTCATGATCTGTAGGCGCTCAGTCGCATGAGGATCGGGCTGCGCATAGAGCTCGGCAAGCCCGGCCTCGAACTGCGGCAAGTCCACCAGATCGGACCCGGATTGATACGTTTCCAAATGATCGAAGTAGGCACGGGCATCTGCAAATGCACTGGCATCGGCCGCAAGGCATGCAGGACCTCCGAGTTCGATCCACACGCGCTCCACCCAGCGGCGCAGAGGCCAGCGCGCACGCTCTTCAAACGCGGCGCCCAAAACATCGCGCAGTTTGCCGGCCCGCGCCTGTCCATCTTCGGTGAGAGCGCTCGTATCTTGGAGAGCACTCCAAATGGATGTTTCTCCGCGGCTCAGCTTTTCCAGATCGACGAGTTGCAGGCCGCACCACGGCGCACGCAACACCGCAAGCCAAGCGATGCGATCGGCGCGATGCAACATCGCACGCGTCAACGCGAGCAAATCCAAAACGACAGTCCGCTGCGCGAGTGGATCAATATCCACGGCTTGAAATGGCATCTGGGCGGACTTCAGCGCATCCACAATCCACGGCAAATGCGTGCGGGCGCGCACCAGAACGGCGATAGTTTGTTCCGGCGCTTGCTCTTGCGCCTGCCGGATTAGCGCCACAACACGTTCCGCTTCCCTGTGATCCTCGCCCGTGAGGAATCCGTGAACCGTTACTCCGCCGCGGACCACCGTGTTAAAAGCCTCCGACGCATGAAACGGGACCGCGCCGACCGCCGAATCCTCCTGCTCTGGAAACAGCTGTTCAAAGATTGCGTTCACGCGGCCTACGAGGCCCGGATGCGAACGATAGTTCGAGATCAAGCTCAATGGATTGGGCCGCAAGTGACCGATGCCGCGTTCTCGCGTCTCCCAAAAGATGCCGACCTCAGCTTGGCGGAAGCGATAAATCGACTGCATGGGATCGCCCACCAGGAAAAGCGTGCGCCCATCCCCCGGCGTCCAATTCGCGATGAGTCGACAAACCAAATCGAGCTGCCCGCGTGACGTGTCTTGAAATTCGTCAACCAGTAAATGATCGATGCGCGAATCCAAATGGAAGGCGAGCTCTGTGGCTTGCTCGTCATCGCCGAGAGCGTGGCGCGCAGCCATTCCGATCTCCGCAAAATCGGCGACCCCTTGTTCACGGAAGACTTCGCGCAATTGCCCGACGGCCAATTTCAACGAATCGAGGAGAGCCAACGTGGCCTGCCATTGCTGGTCGGAATAGCGCACGGGCGGAACGTCACGAAGATCGGCGAGCGCATCCGGCAGTCCCGGAATACTGGCCAGCGTCTCCGCGAGCGCGTTGACTTGCTGTTTGCGCACAGGATTGCCGGACGGAAAACCTTCGGTCGTCGTAAAGCGCTTGCGCAAGCTGCCGTCTTTTTTTAGGACGAGCTCAAGAAGCGGCTCCCACTCCACTCGCTCCGTGGGCCAAGACACTACCGGGTGGCCCTTGAAGCGCGCGAGATCCATCCACTGTTCTCGCGTTTCCAGCGGAACCAGCCGAGCGGCCGCTGCGCACGTTCGTTCCGACAGGCGCCGCAAGGCTTCTTCCAATAGTTCGCGGGCAGACTGCTGCGACGCGGCAATGAAGAGCGGCATCCACTGCTCGCGCGTACGCAGCTGCGAGGCGATCAGATCACGAGCACGCGCCGCATCGTTGTCCACCTGGCGGAGCAGTCCGGAAATCGCTCCGCCATGCTCGGAGTCGCCCGCGAGTAAAACGGTGCGCCTGGCCGCTTCGTTATAGAGATCGCCAGCCTTTTCCTCAATGCCGGGCATTCCGCCCAGACGCGCAAGCCAGGGCATCTCGGCGGCGATCGCGACGCACAGCGAATCGATCGTCTGCACGCGCAAGCGCGCGGGATGATCCAATAAATTCCACCCTTGTTCGCGATCCCTCTGCAATGCGGCTTGGGCGAGCGAACGAGTGAACTGTTCATGCGGCTTACGCTCACGGGATCGATCTCCTGGCTGCGCTTCGTCCCGCGCATCGCGTAAGGCCTTGAGGATCCGCTGCACCATTTCGCCGGCGGCTTTGCGCGTGAAGGTGATCGCAACGATGGACTCGGGGCGCTCCACTTGCGCAAGCAAGCACAGGAACCGTTGCATCAACAATTCCGTTTTGCCAGAGCCTGCGGGCGCCTGCACCAGGAACGATTTGTGGGGATCGATTGCTTCCCTGCGCTGGGCCTCATCAGGCGAAGGGCGATAAGCGGGACTACTCATCGTCAGCCTCCTCGAGCGATTCCAGCTTCCATTCCCGCACGCGACAGAGCGCATGAAGCTTGCATCGTTCGCAGGGATTCGGCTTCTCTCGTGGATCCACCTCGGCGTGGCCTTGCCGGAAATCCCGCGCGAGCTTATGCACTACGGCGCGCCATTGCGGAAGATGCTGCTGGAGCTCGGCGCCCTGCACCGATTTCCAAGCCACGGAACCTGTGGTCAGCTGTCCAAACGCAATTTCCGAGATCAACAGCCCGCTGGTCAGGCTGGTGACGGCATATAGCGGAAGTTGCGGCGCTTCCGGACGATCCCCGAGCCACATATTTGTGCTGAGCTGTTTCGACGTTTTGTAGTCGATGATCGCGTGCGCGCCGGCACCGGAACCGTCGCCATCATAGTGATCGATGCGATCGACGCGAAGTTCCAACTGCAACCCCTCGACAGTCACGCGCCTGTCTTTCTCGCGATCAATGACGCGAAAGGGCGGGCGCTTTATTTCTACTTCCTCCAGCCACCTCCGCACAAGGCTTTCCAAGCGCCCCTGCTCCAAGTGCCGAAACGTTTCGAGTGCAACAGAGGCTTCCTGTTTCGCGACGTATTCCTGCAACGCTCGCTCAACGTACGAGCGACTCCGGCGCTCCAGTTCATCCGACGGCAACGCCAGGAGATTCGCCTGCGTTTGCAGATCGTCCCACAGAAGCTGCAACACGCGATGGGCCAGGTTCCCGCGATCCAAGGCAGCCAAGCCGACATCCGGCTCGCCCAACTCTTTGGCGCGCAGACGATGAACCGCGAACGCACGGAAAGGACAGGCAGACTGATCGGCCAGGACCTGGGATCCTCCGCGTTGCACTTCGCCTTCCGGCAGTGACAGATTCGCTTCCACGGGCCTGGGTTCCAGGCGCGGCGCCATCGCGAACACACGGCTGGCGGCAGTATCGGCCGCATAGGACTCCTGCAACGAAGGCAGCAACGCTATGAATGGACTGGGTTGCCGATCCTCACCTGCCGCGTGCGCCGGATAGCTGCAAACCACTTCAGAGGCCGAGTAAAACAGCCGATTGACAACACGCCTCGCCGCTTCAAATTCGCGATCGGCGGAAGATCCCGGCATTCCCATCCGCCGCTGCAGGGCCAGCGGAAGGAACGGATTCGGTTTGGCGCGCTGCGGCCAAGCCGCTGCGTGTAATCCGGCGATCCACAACGCATCAAAGCGCGTGCCTTCCGAATGCGCCAGATCGAGGATCTGCACGGGCTCCGAGTCCGCATGCGCTGGCGCAGTGCCGGCCGCGGCCATTCGCTCCAGCCGCGATACGGCGGATGCGCAGGAAAGGGAATCCATCACGATGTCCAGTTGCGCGAACTCCGAGAGCAAGTCTTTCCACGCTTCCAGCGTTTGATATTCCTGCGACGTGAGCGTGCGGGGGCCAGGCCAGCCGGCGGACTTCAGCAGCCGTGAGAATTCGCTACTCCACGCGCTGGGCTTTGCGCGTTCCGGCAGTGCTCGCGCTGCCGCGGCCAGCGCGGGAAAGCGGCGCTCCACGGGATGCCTCGTCAAACGAATGTCGTCCGCATTCTTAAGCCGAAGCTCCACGTCGAGCTTTGCGCCTTCTTCCGCGTCGATACCCAGGAATGGCGATCTCCACAATGGGGCCGCTTCTTCGCGCGGCAATCCGTTGACGAGGCGCAGAATCGATAATGCCGCCGCGATCATCGGGCAGGTGGCCAACGATTCGCCCGCGGAAATAGCAAACGCTTTGCGACCACCGCAGTCCTGCTCTGCAAATCCAAACGACGGATGCAGGACGTCGTCGAAGATTCGCTCCACGGTGGCAACCACCGGAGCCAAGCCCGGAATGAGTATCCCGATTTGTGCGCCAGGTTGTCGCTCCAGCGTTTTGCGCGCCCAAGCGGCGGCCCTGGTCCATTCATCGGCGGCATCGCGACAAGCCATCTGTGCGACGTGCGAGTGCAAGGGTAGTGGCGCAACTTCGTGAACGCCGCAAGCATCGAACAAGCGACGATCGGCCGGAGAAAGTTCGTCGAATCCAAAAAGCGTCAGGGGCACGGCGGCTAACGCCACGTCTAAGCTAACGCGCGCACGCAAGGCATCGGGCAACTCCGCGCGTGTAATCCAATCCCGCTCACGGAGCTTCTTGCGCACGCGGGACATCCACGAACGAAACGCCTCGCTGTCTTCGGACGCGTCGAACGCCGTGAAATCGAGCGGCGCTTCCCCCATATAAACCCACGAATGAAGGAGCTCCCAGGCTTGCGACGCCATCCCGGCCGTCGCACTGGAGTTCAGCAGAATGTCCCGCTCGATCGACGCGATGGATTCTTCCCATAACGCGAGTTCCTGCCAGCGCGTCAACAGGACCGGCGTCTTGGAAGGATCTTTCCACGCGCACTCCTGCCACATTCTGCGCATCCAGGCGTCGCGCGGCAAAATATCGGGCGAGTCCCACACGGCGCGGCCCTCGGCCTGGCGCGCACGATCGTAATCGCGATGCAACTGGCGGCTTGCTTGCGCGCTAGCGGCGACGATGGTTCCGGGCGTGAGTGCGATGGGATTCGAAGAGAGCACTAGGTTCGTTTCGCGAAACTGTCCTATATAATGACAGTCGCAACGGACGCGCATAGGCTTGACAGCCCCCGCCCCGTTTGTTAACCCCTATTAGAGAGGTTGAGGGAAATGATTTTGCGACTTACGCGGCTTTTGACATTGGGTGGGCTTTGTATTTTCGCGGTGCCACTGCTGGCGCACCATTCCGTGCAGGCGCAGTTTGATTTGGAAAAACCCATCCAGCTCAACGGCACGGTCACCAAAGTGGAGTGGATCAATCCGCACTCATACCTCTTTATTGATGTGAAGGATCCTTCCGGCAAGGTCAAGAAGTGGGCCTTCGAAATGGCCGGCCCCGGCGCGCTGCGCAAAGCGGGAATCAGCCGCGGTGATCGGGGCGGCCTCAAAGCAGGCGACACGATCACGGTCAACGGCGTTCTCGCCAAAGACGGCACCGACCTTGGCCTCGTCAAGACAATTACCATGTCCGATGGCCGCGTCTTTACCATTTGGACCGACGATCCGAACGCGAAGTAAGTCGCACGGGCACCGGTGCCGGGAGGGCCACACTTGCACTACCGGGTTTTAAATCGTTCGCTTCTGCGATGCTTCATCGCTGCTTGCGCCTTGGCCGCGCCTGCGCTCTCGCAGACGTCCGCAACTGCGCCCCGCAAAGCGACGGCAGTTCCCAACCTGAGCGGCGTTTGGAACGGAGCGATTGTCCCGCGAACTCTTTCCTCCGGAGAAAAAGTCGGCCTGTTGCTTCCCGCCCGCGAAGGCACGCTTGTCAATTTCGAACGTGACAATGCGTTGATCCGGCGCATGGAGCCGAACAAGCCCATCTATCGGCCCGAGTTCTGGGAGAAAGTACAGAAGCTCGATCAGGATGGCAACGAGGAGGATCCCTCGTATCGATGCATGCCGCTGGGAGTTCCGCGCATGGGACCTCCCATGAAGATTGTGCAGACACCGGACGAATTGCTGCTCTTTTACGCGGGCCCGCAAGATACCTACCGTGTGGTTTCGCTCGACGGCCGCGCGCACACGCCGCTCAAGGATCTGGACGGGACATGGAAGGGCGAATCGATCGGACACTGGGAAGGAGACACGATGGTGATCGACACGATTGGCTTTAACGACACGAGCTGGCTCGATATCGGCGGCTATTTTCACAGCGAGAATATGCGCGTCATTGAGCGCCTGCGTCGCAACGGAGATACCTTGACGTGGCAGGCGACGGTAGAGGATCCCGAGGTTCTAGTGAAGCCCTGGGCGATGGACACACGGGAGTTGGCGCGCAACCCGGATCCGAAAGCGACGCTCGAAGAAACGCTGCCGTGCAGCGAGCGGGATCTGTCGCATCTGGTGACACGAGAACATCATTAGCCCAGTTCGGCCAACGCTCGCAGTTCCGTATAAACTGTTCAGAGGAGTTTTACCCTGATCCGCACAGCGCTCCAGTTTCGTTTGCCCTTCGTTGCCATGAAGGCCGCCGTGATTGTCGTCGTGATCGTCGCGATAGTGGCGTTGCCATCCATGGCGGCGCAGCGTCCGAATGCGAAAACGGAAACCTCGCCTGCGGTTCCGCGCATGGCGGATGGCCATCCGGATCTCAACGGCTTGTGGAACGCCACCACAGTAGCCGGCCCTCACATTGCCTCAGCCGATCCCACGATTACGAATCTTCCTTCGCGCGACGGTAGCCTGGTCAACTATGAACGCGATGGAGCGCTCATCCGCCGCGCCGATCCGAACCGCCCTCTCTACAAACCGGAATTCTGGGGGAAAGTACAGGAGCTCGATCAGAACGGCAACGAGGCAGATCCGTCTTACGGATGCATGCCCGCCGGAGTCCCGCGCATGGGGCCTCCCGATAAGATTGTGCAAACGGCGAAGGAAATCCTTTTCCTATATGTCGCGCCTGCCGCACGTGGCTGGGGCGATCTGTACCGCGTCATTCCCACGGATGGCCGCACACACACGCCGATCCAGGATCTCGACGGAACGTGGAAGGGCGAATCCATCGGCCGCTGGGACGGCGACACGCTGGTGATCGATACCATTGGATTCAACGACACGAGCTGGCTCGATTACGGCGGCTACTTCCACAGCGAGAACATGCATGTGATCGAACGTGTGCGGCGCGATGGCGACTCGCTGATCTGGCAGGCCACCGTCGAGGATCCCGATGTGCTGATGAAGCCGTGGGTTATGAACCCCCGCGTGCAGCGCATGAATGCGGATCCGAAGGCTTGGCTCGTGGAAACGCTACCCTGTGTAGAACTTGATCTATCGCATCTTGTCACGAAGGAACACCACTAGCATGAATCGTGCTGCATCTCTCGCTTTGGCGCTGTGTTTTGGGGCAGCATTGTCGCTCGCGCAAAGCTCCAAGGCATCCACCCCGCTGCTGGCCGACGGCCATCCGGATCTCAACGGCCTATGGAACGGCAACGCCTTCAATCCTTTTTTGAAAGACGCCGACCCTCTCACCGCGAACCTGGCCTCGCGTGGCGGAAGTCTCTTGAATTTCGAACGGGACGGCGCCTTGGTCCGGCGCGCCGATCAAAACAAGCCCATCTATAAACCCGAGTTCTGGGAAAAGATCCAACAACTCGACCAGGACGGCAACAATCAAGACCCTTCGTATGGATGCATGCCCGGCGGCGTTCCGCGCATCGGCCCGCCGATGAAGATCGTGCAGACCTCGAAGGAGCTCGTGTTCCTCTACGTCAGTCCGCCGGCGCAGGGTTGGGGCGATCCCTACCGCGTGATTCCGGTGGATGGCCGTGCGCACACAACTCTGCAGGATCTGGACGGGACATGGAAGGGTGAATCCGTCGGCCATTGGGAGGGCGACACGCTCGTCGTGGATAGCATCGGATTCAATGACACCAGCTGGCTCGATATCGGCGGATATTTCCATAGCGAGAATTTGCACGTCATCGAGCGGCTGCATCGCGACGGCGACGCCATTACGTGGGAAGCCACGATCGAAGATTCCGACGTACTGCTGAAGCCGTGGACGATGAATCGGCGCATGATCACATTGAATCCGGATCCCAAAGCCGAGCTCGCCGAATCGCTCCCTTGCATGGAGCTCGATCTCTCGCACCTTGTCACCAAAGATCATCACTAGAAAACGCCCATCACTGGATAAAGGACCCTTCACATGAATCGACTTCGCCTCAGCTCTCTAGTGATGTTCGCGGCACTCGCCGCGCCCTCCGTGCACGCACAGGACGCGCTCGCGACAATAAAAGCCGCCGAATACGCGCTCGGCATGATTCGCGGACCACAACGTATCGACGCGATCAATACGATGGAAGTCTGGGCCACAGGCACGCGCGCAGCAGGTGGCCCACCCGTGGCGATCAACTATCACGCGAGTTACAGCTATCGCACGCCAGCCATGCGCATTGACGTTTCACCCACCGGAGGCACTCGACAGATCGAGGTAATCAACGGAGATTTTTCCTGGAATGAAAGCGTCCCCGGTGGCGGATTCATCCCCGGTTCGACGGCTACCCCGCTGCCAGCCACTCTCGCCGAGCGCTCACTACAGATGTGGACCACGCCGCACGGCGTTCTCAAGGCGGCCGAACGTGCGGCCGTCGCGAATAAAGGGGACGCCAAAGTATCGAAAGAAGGCGGGATGACCGTAGTCAGCTTTCCGCTCACCGCACCGCTGACGGGCATCTCCGTGAAGATGACACTCAACGCGAAAAGTGAAGTAGAGAAAGTCGAAGCGACAGGCACGAATGCTGCGCTCGGCAACGTGAACATGGAAACCACGTATGCGGGCTACAAAGATCTCGGCGAGATCGCGACGGATGTCATGTTCCCCGCGCGCATCGTGCAAAAGCGAGGCGGAGCGACCGTCCTCACCTTGAACGTGAGCAAAGTCGACGCAAACAATCCTTACGTTGTATTTCCGGTTCCTGACGTCGTAGAGAAAGCGCCGAAGGCCGCCCGCTAGTCGCTCACGCTGCACTTCACGTGAGCCTCGCGACAAGAGGACCAAATCGGTGATACGCTATCCAATCGTGGTTTTTCTGGTTGAGTCCAGAGGGGAAAGGGTCACGGAGGCGCTATGGAAGTACCCCTGTTTCTAGGCACGATTGAAGATAGCGGCATCAGCACCTGGCTGCGCGAGACGGAATCGCCCTTTGGGTTTTATTTTTTCCTCTTACTGCATAACCTCGGCTTGGCGCTCGCCGTAGGAACCAGCATATTCGTCGGCTTTCGCCTCTTGGGCTTTGCACCGGACCTGCCGATCGCACCTCTGAAAAAGTTCTTCAAGATCTTGTGGGCCGGAGCCTGGATCAGCGGCGCATCCGGCCTCGTGCTCTTACTTTCGTATCCCACCAAGGCCCTGACGAATCCACTGTTTTACGTAAAGCTGGCACTGATCGCAACTGGCGTGTGGATCATGCTGCGGATGGAGAAAGTAGTTTCCAATTGCGAAAGCGCGGGCGAGGCCGCCACCTTGGCTCAAGGAAGGTCTTTGGCGACCCGGGCACTGGTGGTATGGCTTTGCGCCGTCTCGGCAGGCCGCCTGTTAGCCTACACATTCAAATATCTGCTGTATGGACAGACCGGGTAGGGAGAACGTAGACGATGGACTTGCACATCAATTTCGCACATCTGCATTTGCTGTTAAACCACGTTCCCGTTCTGGGGACGATCATCGCCATTGCCCTATTCCTGATTTCGTTCTGCGGAAAGAACAGCGACCTGCGGCGCTCGAGCCTCATCATTTTTGCAGGCGTTGCGTTGGTGACGATTCCCACCTTCGTGAGCGGCTTCGGCGCTCAAGTAAATATCGCGCACCAAGCCGGAGTGTCAGGGCCCGTGATTCAGCGACACCTGGGTTCCGCGATGCTTTCCTTCTGGTTCATGGAGATCACGGGTGCCTTCGCGATCGTGGGTCTGTGGCAATTGCATCGGGACGCCCGCACGTCCCGTGGAAACGTTCTCGCGGTCCTGCTGTTTTCGTTACTGACCGCAGGCCTTATGGCGCGAACGGGGAACACCGGAGGGGACATTCGCCATCCCGAAGTCTCCGATAGCAAGCAGTCGCCGTTGCAAGAGACCGGCGTCGGCTCGATCCTGCAAGCCTTCGAACCCGCGCCCGACAAATTCATCAAGGCCGTGGGGCTTAGCAAGTTTGAAACGGCTCTTTTGATGGACCTGCATTTCATCGGACTGACGCTGATTGTCGGAACCGTGGGCGCACTGAATCTACGGATCCTGGGTTTCGCGAAGCAACTCCCGATCGCACCGATTCATAAATTTATCCCGTGGGCACTTCTAGGCTTGGGCATCAACGTCGCCACCGGGATGTTGGTGCTGATCGGCATGCCCGCGTATTACACGTTCGACATCGCGGTTTGGTGCAAGCTCCTGGCTCTGATGCTGCTCGGATTGAACGCGGCAGCGTTTTACTTGACGGACATTTTCAGCGGGATCGAGCACGTGAAAGCCGGGGAAGACGCTGCTGCGCCCGCCAAATTCATCGCCGCTAGTTCTCTGGTCCTGTGGCTCGCCGTCATCGCGTTCGGACGCTATATCCAGAGTTTCCAAGACACGCTTGTCTGACCGGAAGTAGAGCCCGCCGCAGGCTCATCCATCCTATGCGCGGTCGAGCACGTGGCGGTAAAGTTCGATGATCCTCCGCGCGCGTGCTTCGGGAAGAAATTCGCGACGCACCCGAGCTTGCGCGGCGTCGGACAATCTTTGCGCCAACTCCGGATCGCGCAACAAGCGAGCGATCGCAGCCGCGAGAGCGACCGGCTTACCCGGAGGAACCAGCAACGCTTCGACATCGTTCGTCACTGTCTCTGGAACGCCCCCAACCGACGTCGCAACAATCGCCTTACCTGCCGCCATCGCTTCGATCAGCACGTTGGGCGAACCTTCCGACAAAGACGGCAACACGAACACATCCGCTTGCCGATACAGAGGACAAACATCCGTGACGTGCCCCGCGAAAGTAATCGGGACGTCCTTGGACGCCGCGAGATCTTCCAAACTCTGCCGCTCGTGTCCGTCCCCCACCAACAGCAGACGCAGCCGTGGAAGTTGCGAATCCGCCTTCAGAAGGGAGAGAGCTTCGATCAAGTCCGCGTGCGCTTTCTCTTTCGACAATCTGCCGATTGCGAGAATCGTTTTTTCCGCAGAGGTGGCGCTGGCAGAAATGCCGGTGGGTGCTCCACCCCAGTCCGGGCGAATCGCGTTCGGGATGACTTCGATGCGGCTGCGCGGCACGCCAAACTTCTCTAGCTCCGGAAGGAACGCGGACGTTACGGTAACAACTTGCTTGGCGCTCCGCACGGAGAAACGATCCAATTGATTGTAGAAAACCTGTTTGCGCGTCGGTGCGGTGTAGCCGTGATGCCAATGAATCCAGCATGCGCTTCGCTGGGCGCCAGAAAGTTTCAATAAAAATGCGGTTTTTACGTTATGCGTCTGAATGACATCCGGCCGAAAGCGTCGCACTAAGGCTCGAATTTGCAACAACGTCCCGAAGTCTAGCGCGCTGTTTTCGTGGATGGTTTCGCAAGGGAGGCCGATGTTCGCTGCCGCGGAGAGAAAGTCGTTCGTCTCCGGTTGGCCCGGCCTGCGATACGTCGCCACGCGCAATTGGACGAGCGCGGATTCCGGCGTTCCTGCGCGCACGGATTCCGCAAATTGCAGCAAGTTCTTGGCCGGTCCGGTGAGGGAAGTCGCTTCCAGGATTGCGAGAATGGATAGCGGCGCAGAAGATTTCAATTCGTGCCTCGCAATGCCCGGAGTCCCGCGCCGGCTAATCCTCCGAGTGGTGAGGCCGCCAAGAGAGACGGAAAAAACCACGGCAGCCGCCATGCTCCCGGAATCGCAAATTCATGCCGCAGCGCGAGAGCGTTCCGCCATTGTCCCCAATACGCCATTACGCATGCCGTCTTCATGGCTCGTATGGCAAGCACCTCGTCCAAAAGCCGGGAAAGCTGCGGCGGGCACACAGCGCGCACGTCGCCAGGATCCGTGAGGAAAGGCTCCACGTCACGCATGGAGCGATAGTTGCCGCTTAAATCCGAGTTCTCGCGATGGAACAGCGCGCCTTCCTCCAAATACACGTAAACCGGATGATTCAAACAAACTTTCAGCCAGAGATGTGCGTCTTCCGAAAACTTGCACCGCTTCTCATAGAAGCCACCATAAGCTTCGATGACGTCCCTCCGCACAATCGTGGTGCAGGGCCACATCAGAACGAGCATGGCAACAAGAACGCGGGGGTCCGTATCGGGACGCATGGTACAAATCCCGGTCTTTAGCCCCATTTTCAGAAATAACTCGCACGAAGATCGATGTCCCGGCTCATCAAACCAAGCCATCGCAATCCCTGCCGCACCAGTCTCGGCGAGACGCGATACGGCTCGTTCCAAAAACTCAGGGAGCCATTCGTCGTCGGCGTCCAGAAAGGCCAACAACTCCCCCTTGGCCTCAGCGATTCCACGATTTCGAGCAGCCCCCGGCCCCGCATTCGCCTGACGAACCATGCGAAATCGCCCATCCGCGCTCTTCAGAAACAGTTCTGCGCACTCCGCACTGGCGTCCGTGGACCCATCATCCACGACAATGACTTCAAAGTCCTGGAAGGTTTGAGAACGAATGGATTCGAGCGACCGCGCGACCGTGGCAGCCTTATTGTAAAGCGGGACGACGACAGAACATTTCACTCTGACACAAGTTTATCAAAGCGTTTTTTTCGAATGACTGCGGCAACGCGAGAAACTCGCTTCCGCAATACGATCTCGTGCCGGGCGAGTGCGCGATATGCTCGCTCCGGCACGAGAGGTGTTTTAAATACGCCGCCGACTACGGCACTTTTACGACGACTTGTTGCGTGGTCGTGGACAACAACTTGCCCGCTGCCGAACGGTATTCGATGGTAATCATCGCAATGCCTTCGTGGGCACGGATTGGCACCACACAGGGCGAAACAGAACAAGTGCTGGCCCCCACCGTCCGATCGGGGTTTGTAGCGGAAACCGTCACCCCTGCTGCATTGGGAACCCCGCCGAGGTCAAATGCGACAATGAGATCTCGATTCGCGGCACCCGCAAATCCGCCCACCCGCTCCGCCATGTAAAGCGGAACATTTCCTGCCCCGGGACCCATCCCAAACGACTTTCCGTATTTGGGTACGAAATCAAACAAACCGCAGGGCGCAAGGTTGTAAGAGCAAGAGGGCAGCATACTGCCCAATATTCCCACACCACCATCCGCACCCAACCATTCCACGTCGAACGGGTTGTAAAACACAGCTGTTGCCGTAGAGCCCACTCCGGGATAAGGAACTTCTAGCGTCAGATTGACGTCGCTTTGCACGTCCGCAACCGTCAGGGTGTAATACTGCGGCGTAATTCCGGGAGGATTCGCCCAACTGCCGCCGATGATCCCGTCGGCTACTACAATCTTGCCACCTCTTCTAAATTGACGAGTGAATTCCGTGCCGACACCAACGATGTGCGTACTTCCTTGCGCCGTGGTGACTGTCCCTGGACGTGAATTGATCGTGGCGCCCGTGGGTGGTCCAACCGAACCACTGCCCCCAGCCGAACCACCATAGATTTTATTCAACAAGGAGTCCCCCTTGCTCAGGTACACAGCATCTCCTGTTCGAAGGTATAGCCACCCAAAGGTGCTGGCAATATCTTGAGAGAGATCGCGTCCGCCCGCTATGCAATAGCTGGATTTCGACGCACCACAGTTTGTATTGGTTTGGGCGGCGTAGATAAAGCTGGTGTAGGTGCCGGAGGTGCCGACGAAGTTAACATTGGTATTCGTCAAGTGGTCGGTGAGCGTGGCCGTAGTGTCGGTGAGCGGAGTGATGGCATAGACTCGGGCATCGGTGAGAGCACAGGATCCTCCTGTCGCGCACGCTCCGCTGACGATGCCGGCGTAAGCATTGCCGCCACCGAAGAAGGTCCGGAACTTGCATCCCGCGGATCCGGTAACCGCCGCACTTCCGTTTGTCACCGTGATGGCGCAAGTGTTTCCGAACTGGAAGGTGTTATGCGTACTACTTGCGTAATTCGTTGTGAGCGTCAAAAAGTTTCCGGTTCCATCCACGGAGGCCACCGTGTAGTTCACATTTTCAATCTGCATCTGAGCCCCGGCCCAGAACCGCCGCAGGAAGTTCGCACACGAGGTATTGGTGCAGGCCGCTGTTACGGTCGGGCTTCCATTCGTCACACTGATGTACCCGCTCTGGGGGTCGTACCCAGGCTGCGGGATGTAATTATTGAATGTGTTATTGCCGCTCAAGTAATCTGACGCATCTCCCACGTCATAGAATGTGCCGCCATTCGGAGACATCCCGTAATTCCAAATGAAATTGGAAATAAGGCTTACTTGATTCAGCGCGATCGCGGCATTGGCGGTGTCGCCATAGGCGACGAATGCGTCGTAAGCGTCCGTCAGCGCGATGGCCAGCAGTCCTCCCCCAGCCCACGGGGACTGTCCAAATTTATCCGAGCCCGGAGGGTTGCCAGCAGCCGGATAGCGCCAGCCTCCCGCAACCACAAAAAGATCAGCCGGGGCATAGAGCGCGGTCGTATCGGGCGATCCAGCGTAGGTTGGATTCACCAGATTCTTTGTCCAAATATTCGCTTCTTGGGTCGCGAGATATCCGCACCACGTCGCCTGATTCAGCCCGTAACTACCGCCGAATCGGCACAGCTTGGCCGTGACTCTGGTGAGGTAAGCTACCTCTCTGGCATCATACAGCCCAACTCCTGCGAATGATGTCGGATTCACCGCGGTGTTAAAATACACCGAATCCGGCCCAATCATCCGCGCGATTCCAGCGAACATGGCGTTCGCCCCTCCGGGAGGAGTCCAACTTGGATCTGTGGCGCACGCTACCATCATGTCGTATCCCGCAGCGCGGGGAATGCTGTTCGTTCGGTAGCCCGAATCAAAGCTCCAGCGCCAGACGTTTGTACAGAAGTTATGCCATTCCGTCTGGTAGGACGCCAATCCAGTTCTGGCCGCCAGTCTGCCAACCCCAAGGCCCGCTTCGTAGTAGTTGTAGATGAAGTTGGATGCCGCCGCCGTATCATACGGGTCGTACTCGTTCAGCGGAAGGACTGTTGCGGTTGGTGCGGATGTGTAGCCAGTGCCGCATGGGAATGTCCCCGACCAGGGATTCGTTAAATCCAGAGTCCCGTATTTAGTCGGATCGCTGGTCGTTTCTGGTCCCAAAATATTGGCTTTGATATCGCAGCCGGAAGCCCCTCCGAGAGTCAATGCTACTCGGGGCTGTGAATCCCCGAATGAAACAAACCTCCACCATGAAAATCCTGAACAACTGGCCGCGCCAGAGATCCCCGTGACTTGACCGCCGCTCACCGAGGCCGTCAGCGTACACGTCCCCGCGCCAACGGCGAGCCTATTCCATGACAGACCAGCGGGGAAAGATCCTTGAGGCTCGTCACCAACGTCGGTGTTTAGTGTGATGTGCGAACTGTCGGAAACGCTCGTGATATAACGAACATAACGCCCTGAGAAACTGTTATCTCCATCAGGATCCCAGGTAACTTCGATCCACTGGCCGATATCTGCCGCCGAAAAATCCGTGCCCGTCCCGACAACCGCTCCCGTAGCAACATTCACCAATACTGTCCCAGCCCCAGCAACCATGTGCGGGGGAGCCGCAACCGGCGCGCTCATCAAATCCGCATCGGCCGCCTCGGTTGCCTCGTACCACGGCCACGGCGATGCACCGTGCATCAAGAGGCCGTGTCCATCGGAAAGCGCGGCGGCAAACGCAGCATCCGGAATCTGCACGATCGACTTGGCATCGGTTGCCACCACGCCCACGTCCACGCTCGTGGTGCCGATTGCATTCAGTCCGTCGGCTATCGTCAGACTGAAACTATGTTGGCCGGCAACCAGAGGAGTGTATGTTGCGCTCGCGCTCGTCTGCCGCAACATGCTGTCTGCCGGAGGCCCCGCGATCGGCGCCCATGCGTATGAACTGCACTCTCCCGTGCCCGGATACGTAAAGCACCGCGACAGGGAACTGCTCAAGGTGAATGCCTCACCCGCCCGAAATACCGGTTTCGGCGATGTCCATCCAGAGATGCTGGCTGCCGGAGGATAAAGCATGCTGGCGACAAACGTCGCTCCCGGTGCGGTGAGCGTATAGCCTCTGCCGCTGCGATCCGCAAGACTGCCTCCTGCGCCCACTCCATCCTCGAACGCGAAATCGAACAAGTCGGCGGGCGTTGTGGGCGCATCCACCGGACACCCCGCACCGGAACCCGTCAGCCCCGTATAGAGCCGCGCAAATCCCATCTGCGCGCTGCCCCCGATCGACCACGTCGTGTTCATCCGCAAGGCCGTCACATTCCCCGGCGTAAAATTCGTCGTGCGCAATAATTTACACGCACCGCTCCAGACAGTTAATGTTGTCCGCCCCACTCCAGCGTCGTGCTGGTAGCGCACCCGGTACTCCGTTCCATTCGTCATCTGGAACGCCACGAAGCCCCCGCTCTCGGCCCATTCGAAACATTGCAACGAATACGCCTGCCCAGGATTGAACTGGCATACCATGTCCTCGGCCCCGATCACCGGATTCAATCCCCCGGTCGCCACCATCCGAAATTCCAACGTGTACGTTCCTACACTCGCACCGCTGCTCGTGAACGTCCCTGACGTGGAACTCGTCACCACGTCGTACAAACTTTGCGCCTCAATCGGAAAAAGCACAGCGCATAATAGCGCTGAGAAAAGAATTTTGCGGAGCATGATTAGTACAACAACCTCCACGCGTACGCATTCGTTGCGTCTTTTGCACACACCGACAAACTATCCTTGACCCCAGTGGCGCCCGCCACGTACCATAGGCGACCATGCGCAGCCGCACTGCACGTCGGCTGCGTTTCGCCCAAAATTCCTAGCGGGCCTACAGGACCTGCGATTCGAAAGACTGTTCCGTCAAACCACAGCCGAGTGCTTCTTCCCGCGAGGATGTCTCCTGGTGCCGGATTCGTCGTGCCGTCGGACAATTTCACACTTTTGGCGCCGATCGTATCAACGTTCAACGTCGTCGCTCCGCCCGTCGCATTTACATCTGGGATCCAATGAAGCGTCATGCCGGTGGTGTAACTGGCAAGCGTTGGAGAGAGCGCGCAGGTGTACGTCGTTGCCGATCCGCTGGCGGAATTACACAACAACGCGCCGCCCGATTGTTCGGCCGCGCGCGTAGAAACTACGGCCGGGTCTATACTCGGCTGGATCGAAATAGCGGTCCCAGTATCACTGATGGCCAGCAATGTTCCCAGGCCGGCCGAGAAGCTCACGATGGGACGCGTCCCAACGGAAGTCGCTCCGCTATTGATCGTCAATGAACCCCCACCAGCGCCCGCTTGCGGCGTCCACACATTCGACGCGACGCACCCGTAAAGGTTCTGTCCTGCGGCGGCGGACGAAAGGAAGAACATTTGTCCGACGGTGCATGTGCTCGGCAACGTGGCACCCACCTGAATGGGCGTCGCCGAAGCGGACTTAGACTGTTTACTGAGATCGACCGCAGTCTGTCCCAGGCAGAGCGTCCCTAAACTCACGCTCAAATAGACTGACAAACAGATGGTTCTTCGCATTCACTTCTCCTCGCCATCACAATTCGCATGAACCCAGGAACTCTCGCTGGGAACAAATTGCTATTGGATTGCGAATTCAGAAGTTGTTCGTCGGACTTTCGCGTGATGGGCAGCGCCTAACGAAATTACGAATCGCCCCGCATTACGGATTTCTGTGCGGCAGCAAAAACGGGCGCCCTGCACGGTCAGCAATGTCTACGCGGCGCCTTCAGCCTCAGCGACAAGATCTAGCCGAAAAAGCCGATGGATC
The DNA here is from genome assembly GCA_903892565.1 of uncultured Acidobacteriia bacterium. GTDB lineage: Bacteria > Acidobacteriota > Terriglobia > Bryobacterales > Bryobacteraceae > Palsa-187. The sequence continues at coordinate 14,497 of CAITIX010000318.1, read as the reverse complement.
GCCCTGCCAGTCCGACGCCGAACCAAAGTGCGAGCGTGACAGCTGCGGCCAGTTTTCCCGCACCGGATGAGATATTGGCATCGTCCCGACGCACCAATTTGCGGAAGTACACAAAATGGAAAATCAACGCCGATATCAGCAGAATCATCTTTACCCAAAACGAAGTGTTCCCGTAACAGCGAATGGCGGTCGCCACAAACATCAGCGGACCCGTGATCAACATGAGCCATAGGCCCGCTGTCTGGTAAGGATTCAGATCGGAAGCGAGTTCCGCCACCGGTTGTTTTGGAAGCATCACCCCAAGCAAGCGCAGGCAGAGAATCAGCAGCGTCCCCAACAACAGAGTCAACCCGAATAAGTGGAGCGTTTCAAGAGCGGGATAACCCGCTTCGTGATTGGCGATCAAGCTATAGAGAGTAGTCTTCTCGCACCATTCAAAAAAAGGGTAGATCGCTGGCATGCAGATTTGGTCTCTAGAAAAAGCCGGCCTCTAGCAAGAGAGTGTACGTCATCGCGCACCAGGGGCGCTTGCAGATGCCCCGCCCGTGGCCGCCAAAGGCTAGAACGTATACGCCATGATCCGGCCCATCGTGATGACGCAGATCCAGAGGACCAAGGACGCCCATCCCGCAAAACGCGCGCCCATCGGAGGAACGTCAGCGGTGTCCCATTCATTCATTCGCCGATACACCGTAAGGTGATACACCGCCGCGTTCACCGCCGCGAGAAACAGCAGGACCAGCTTCACCCGGAACGCGATGCTATTGTAAGCGGCCAGCGCGTGGGACCAAAACAGCAGCCCTCCCGTGATCGTCATGAGGATAAACCCAGGCATCAGCCAAGGCAGGAAATTCGACCAAACTTCGCGGGCAGTTCTCTTGCGCAAAAGGACACCCGCCAAACGCAAGTCGGAGATCAAAATCAAACCCACAGAAATCGACAGTCCAAGAACGTGCAGACCCTCAATCACCGGAAACAGAACACTGGACTCTCGGATATTAACGCCAACCGAACTACCTTCCAACATCTTGCAAAATTCCATGATGGACATCGTGTCGAGAACCTCCCCTACCCGTCTTCATCGCGAGACCGCAGTGAAAAATCCCTGCAGAACAATCTCTGCAATTGGCGGGCCGCAACGGATTTGCCCGTTGCGTGAGCTCCATGCCAAGCGTTTGTGATTGTATCAGCCTTCGAATGCAGCCCCAAATTGCGGAGCATGCAAACTCTGACATCCTCGCGGGCTGCGGATGAACCAAATTCTCAAAGTCGATCTGTTTCTTGACAGATCCCGCCGCGCCATGTAGCCTGACAGTTCCTGGAACAGGAGCTTTATGCGTCAAACTTTTCTGGTCGCTAGTTTCGTTGTGTTCGCTTTCGGAAGTACCGCAAGCGCGCAAACACCCAAACCTCCCTTTACGGCGAAGGATGCTGTGGAAGGCAAGAGACTCGCCGATTTGTCGCTCGATCTACGCGAACAAATCACCACGGCGAAGGGCCCCACAGATGCCTTCAAGATCATGGGTAACCTCTACTTTGTCGGCGTGCAGAATGGCGAGGTTTATCTTCTGACGTCGCCGCAAGGCCACATCCTCTTCGGCGTGGGCTTCGCTGATACGGCCGAACTGGTGCAGAAAAACATTGAGGCACTCGGTTTCAAGATGACCGATATCAAGGCCATCCTGCTGAATCACGCGCATGGCGATCAATCGGGCGCCGCGGCCTGGTTCCGGCAAAAGACCGGTGCGCAAGTGATGACGGGTTTCGCTGAAGTTCAATTCCTGGAGCATGGAGGCGTTCTTCCCGGCGGAATTCCGCGCCCCGCGAACGGGCCTCCCGCGCCGCCTCCTGGCCCTCCGAATCGTTTACAGCGGATCAATGCGCAGTTTGCAGGCACACAGCAGTATCCTCCGGTAAAGGTGGATCGCGCGTTATTCGATGGCGACGTCATCAACGTTGGGCCATTGAAAGTGACCGCCTATCTTTCCCCCGGACACAGCCCTTCTCCCGCCAGTTGGCTTTACACCGTGCGCGACGGCGGCAAAGACTATCGCGTATTGGAATATTGCTGCTGGGAGTATCCGGACGACATCACGTCGAACGCGTACATCACCGAATCCGGAGTACGCCACAACCTGGAACTGTTCCGCAAACTACTACCCGTTGATATTTACCTGGAAACCGGGGCCAATGGCTGGTCTGGCATCTTAAATCAGCCTTCGGGGACCATGACGGAACGCATGGAAAAACTGAGAACCCAGAACAAGTACTTTGTCAATCGCGAGATCTTCAAGGCCCTGTCGGCGGCTCGCGAAGTGGAAATCGAAGAGAAACTGGCGAAGGCTAAGGCAGCCCAGAAATAACGGAGGAGAACACACATGACGAGAAGATCCTTATTCATCGGCGTGGCGATCGGTCTGCCGACGTTTCTGATCGGCGCGGCGCTGCTTTATGCCCAGTCCATTACGCCCAAGCCTCCGTTCACGGCGGCCGATGCCGAACGCGGGGCCAAGTATGCGGCGGAATCGCTACGGATCCGCGCGGAAATTAAGAACATGAAGACGCCCGCCGAGCCCTTTAAGATCATGGGCAATCTGTATTTCGTCGGCGTGCAGAATGGCGAAAGCTACCTGCTCACCTCGCCCAAAGGACACATCCTCTTCGGCTCCGCCTTCCCGGATACGGTCGATCAGATCGAGAAGAATATCGAAGCCGTCGGCTTCCACGTGAAGGACATCAAAGTCATCGTCGTCAACCACGCGCACCAGGATCAATGCGGTGGCACTGCCGAGTTGCAAAAGAGAAGCGGCGCAAAGGTGATGGCAGGCTTTGCCGAAGTTCCATTTCTGGAGAACGGCGGCCGCCTGCCCCCCGGTACGTCCATTCCCAACAACACGCCTCCTCCGGCCGGTGGCGGCGGAACCTATCCGCCCGTCCATGTGGACCGCGCGTTGTTCGATGGCGACGTCGTGACCGTAGGGCCGCTGCAGTTCACCGCGTATCTTGCACCAGGCCATGCGTCCTCACCCACCAGCTTCCTGTACAAGGTGAAGGACAACGGACACGAATACCGCGTGCTGGAGTTCTGCTGCTGGGAATATCCGGACGATTTGAGTCGCAACACGAACATCACGGAAGCAGGAGTGCGCCACAATCTCGAACTGTTCCGCAAGCTCCTGCCCATCGACATCTATCTCGAAACGGGCGCTTACGCCTGGTCCGGGACTCTAAACCAAAGCTCCGGAACACTGCTGGAGCGCATGGCAGCGCTCAAGAAGAACAATATGCTGTTCGTAAATCCAGACATTTTCAAGTCCTGGTCCGCTGCCCGCGAGGTGGAATTCGAGCAGAAGCTCATTAAGTGGAAAGAGTCGAATCCGGTTTATCGGCAGTAGCTCCGCCCTGCCCGCTCGGCCGACATGTAGCGTGACGAGCGCCCCTTTGGGCCGCAATTGCGTAAACTGGCGTAGCCGGAAACCGGGGAGTTGCGTCTTATTCCCCGCTTTCGGTGCCTGACGGGCCTTTTCAGGCCCAAAAAGCGTCACTTAGGTACTTTTGCATCGTGGACCTTGAATTGCTCTCAATTACGCATTGAAAGGAGTTCACCGTTTATGACGCCTATCGTGATGATTTGGGTGGTTCTCGGAGTTGCGACACTTGGCCTTGCTCTATACCGGAAGCTGATTTCGGCAAATGAGGAGGATGTCGTGCACTTGGGTGCAGGAGAAGAACGCCAGATCCCCGAACAGGCTGCCTTGGCGCGTAAGCTTGACGACATTGATCGTTGGGGTAAAATCCTGACCCTTGTGACGATAGGCCTTGGCGTAGCCATTGGTATTGCCTTTATGTATCAGGCCTGGAATGACCCGAGTTCGGTCCCGAATACCTTCTTCCGCAGAAGCTAGCCAGCAGATTTTGACGTCTGGAACTCGACGTCGCGAACTTGATGTAGCAAAAGAGAGCCCGCGCCGCCTCCTCCGTGGGGTGGCGCGGGCCTTTTTGTATTTTGTCGCCTCAGCCCTCAGCGAATACATTGCGTGGATTTCCACGTGGAAGCTTCGTATACTTACCGATTAGATAGCCCTTTTATGAACATCCTTGGACTTCGACGACTGTTGTTCCTGTCTGCCGCCGCGACGCTGCTGGTTACTGTTTCCGTTACTCCCGCGATGGCGCAAAAAGGCGGCGATAACGACCCTGACCGCGTGGTCTCCGCAGGCGGCAAATTTCCAGCCGGCTGGAGCGCACGTCCGGACCGCGGCACGGCCGATCAGATCGTCTTCACGGAAGCCGCCAACGCCTACCGCTTTACGATGGGACCCGCGGCGACGTTCTCCAACCCCGCTTGGGCGAAATCAGGCGACTACAAGTTTTCTGCGCGCGTCGGACAGACGAAGGCGCCCACGCATCCCGTGTCCTATGGACTCATGATCGGCGGCACGGCCCTCGCGGGCGACAATCCGGTGTACACGTACTTCCTGTTGCGCAATCAAGGCGAATTTTTCATCGCCAACCGCGAAGGCGCGCAGCGCCCCGTGATTGTCGATTGGACCGCGAACCCGGTGATCAACAAACAGGGCGCCGACGGAAAGCAGTCTAACGTGCTGGGCATCCAGGTACAGGGCGCGGACGTCATTTTCACGATCAACGGCACCGAAGTCACGCGGCTACCGAAGAGCAAGTTGCACACCGACGGCTTGATCGGCTTCCGCGTCGGCCACAACATCGACGTCCAAATCGATCAAGTCAGCCGCTAAGGGCCGCTACTTCTTGCGCACGCCGCTCAGGCCTTAAATTTGGGAAAGAGCCGCGTCGCGTTGCCGCTGAAGATCGCCGGGAGTTCCGAGTCCGTAAAGACACGGCATTCTTTCAGCAGATGAATCTGCTCAGCGCTCACCACAAACGGGAAATCGCCGCCGAACATGATTTGCGAAAGCGGCACCATCTTGCGCAAACCGCCCACGCCGATGGGATTCACGGCACTCGACGTATCGTAGAAGAACTTCTGCAGCTCCACGAGCGCCCCTTTGGGCATCGCAGGAGTGGTGCGCGGAGCGGGAGCTCCCTCGCGCAGCTTGCCGCCGTCTTCCAGATAACTCGCCTGCGCGCCGCCAATGCGTCCGATCATGCCCGGTAGCGCTCCACCGCCGTGAGAAAAAATCCACCGGATATTGGGATACTTTGCGGCAGTTCCGCTGTAGAGCAAGCTCACAATCGTGCGCGCGGTGTCCATCGTGTATTCGACAGTGCTACCCGGAACTCCCGGAACGGCCGCTTCGCAGCACGCCGCGTCCTTGGGATGCGTATAAACAATCGCGTTGCGCCGATTCAGTTCCTCGTAGATGGGCGCGAGCGCGACGTCCCCAAGATATTTATCGCCGTAGAGAGCCTTGCCGCCCCAATTGGTGTACATATACACGCCATCGGCCTTGAGCTTGTCGAAACCGTACTCAATTTCCTTCAAGCTGCCGTCGATATCGGGCAACGCGAGCATAGTGAACATCCCCAGGCGTCCAGGATGATTCGAAACCAGCTTTGCGGCGTATTCATTGATCTCGCGCGCCAGCCGTCGCGTGTCTTCCATGCTGCCGAACCAAATGCCGGGCCCGATGGTGGAGCACATGGCCACGTCCACGCCAGCCTTGTCCATGTCTTCCATGCATTGTGCTTCCGACTTAATGGGGAAGTCGCGAACCTTGTTATCCTGCAGGAATTTCACATACGCGGGAGCCGTCAGGTGGTGATGCACATTGATGATGCGTTGCCGGGCTTGGCCAAAAACGTTCTGCCCCCCTGCCGCGAGACCCGCGCCCAGCGCAGCCAAGCCGCCAAGAAGTTCGCGCCGCGATAAAGATCCCTGAATACCTGGATTCATGATCACTTTTCCTTTTGCCATTTGAGGCCTTACTAGCATATACGGACAGACCAACCAATGGAAACTAGCTTTTGAACTTCGGCATGAGCCGCTCGGCGTTGCCACGATTAATCATCTTCAACTCTGCCGCGTTGAAAACTTTACTGGTGACCAGACCGTGACCCGTCTCGGCCGCCGTCCGGTACCAATAATCCGTGCCAAAGAGGATCTGAGATACCGGAACTACTTTGCGCAGCGCTCCCATCGCCACAGGATTCGACGCTTGTGCCGTATCGAAATGCATCTTACGAATTTCCGCCAGCGTTCCACCAGGGACGTTCTTCGGAGCCGCGCCATCCTGCCCCTTGGTCACGATGCCCGGGACGATTTCCGCCTGCGCACCACCCAGAAAACGTTCGATGATGAACGGCATTACGCCGCCGCCGTGCGAGAAGATCCACTTGATGTCGGGATATTTCGTGCTGGTACCGCTGTAGATCAAGCTGCCGATGGTCCGCGTGGTATCGGCGCCGTAATCCACCAGTGTATCGGCCACGCCCGGGACCAGGTTCCCGCAACACGCTCCGGTAATCGGATGCACGAACACTACGGCTTTGCGCCGGTTCAACTCCTGATACACGGGCGCGAAGGATTCGTGCCCCAGCCACTTATCGCGATAGTTAGAGAACAAGCCTATGCCTTCGGCTTTCAACGTGTCGAGCGAGTATGCGATTTCTTTCAGCGCGCCATCGGTATCGGGAATGTGCACCGAGGCGAAGCTGCCGAAGCGTCCGGGATGATCGGCAATCAGCTTCGCGGCAAATTCGTTACACTCGCACGTCACCTTGCGAATTTCATCGGTGGTTCCGTACCAGAATCCGGGCGTAGTGACGGACATGAGCGAAACTGCGGTGCCGTTCTTGTCCATGTCTTCCATGTCGATGGAAAGCTCCCAGGGAGATGCGCTCGTGGGACTCGACGTCCGGCCCGCCATCATTAACCCCGGCGATTGATTGTGCGCCTTCGCGAAGGCCACATAAGCAGGCGGAACAAAGTGATGATGGACGTCAATGCGGCGAGGATTGTTGCCGGAACCCGCAGCACCGGCGAGCTTGGGAAATAGTGCGGCCGCACCCGTAGCAACAGCGGCTCCTAAGAATTCGCGGCGCGAAGGGGACGCAACGGAAGATGCAATATCAGACGACCTGAAAACGTTCATGGGTGGAACAATATCACAGTCCGTCCACCCATTGCGAATTTGAAAATTACATGCCCTTATACTTGGGCAGGATGCGCTCCACGTTGCCGCGATCGATCATTTTCAACTCGGCATCATTGAACACTTGATTCGTCGTGAGCCCCTTGCCGGTTTCATTCGCCGTACGATACCAGTAGTCGGTTCCGAACAGAATCTGCGATACAGGAACAACCGTACGCAACGCGCGCATGGCTACGGGATTCGACGCCTGCGCCGTGTCGTAGAACATCTTCTGCAACTCGTGCAGCACGCCGTTGGGGACCTTCGCCGGAGGAACGTTGCCCTGGCCTTTCGTGACAACACCAGGGACCAGTTCCGCCGACGATCCGCCGAGGAAGCGCTCAATCACATACGGCATCATGCCGCCGCCGTGCGAGAAGATCCAGCGAATGTTCGGGAACTTCGTGGTGGATCCGCTGTAGATGAGGCTGGCGATGGTGCGCGTGGTATCGGCGCCGTATTCGATGATCGTGTCGCCCACGTCCTGCACGGGATTCATGCAGCAAGCGGCTTCAATCGGATGGACATAGACCACGGCGTTGCGTCGATTCAGCTCTTCGTACACCGGATCAAACGAACTGTGGCCCAGCCACTTGTCGCGATAGTCGGAGTAGAGCGCAATGCCATCGGCCTTCAGCGTGTCCATCGCATAGGTCAGCTCTTTGAGTGCGCCGTCTGTGTCCGGAGGATAAATCGAAGCGAAGCTGCCGAAGCGTCCTTTATGATCCGTTCCAAGGCGCGCGGCATACTCATTGCACTCGCGAATGACTTTGCGTTGCGCGAACTGCGGCCCGAACCACAGGCCCGGCGTGGTGAGCGAAAGAATCGCTGTCGACGTGCCGTACTTGTCCATGTCGTCGAGATCTTCTTGCAGCGTCCATCCTGGATAGGCGCTGCCGCCTTTGCCGCCCAACGCTTCGGGCGTTGCGCGCGCCGGGGCTGCCGCGGCTCCTCCGCGTCCGCCGGCACCCAATGCTCCGGCGTTATAGGTGCGGGTGTATTCCTGATAAGCAGGGGGCGTGAAGTGATGATGGACGTCAATGCGGCGAGGTCCACCGCCTTGCGCTTCGACGTTGAAGCGGGGGAATAACGACGCGAGGCCCGCGGCTCCGATGCCTCCCAAAAATACGCGACGGGAGCTTACCGCGGCTAGACTCTGATCTTGCTGCTTGTTGTTTTCAGCCATGGCGGGGATTATGTCGAAGTAAGGAGCCTGTGTCAAGCTCCGAACGACATGCTCCGAACGACATGCTCCGAACGACAGCTCTCAGCACCAGAGGGAAACGACAACTACGCCAGCCTAAGTAGCCAAAATATGGCGCGATAAGACTTGTGCGCCTACCGCCTTCGCGCCGGGCCTAGAACGCCTGGCTGGAGTTGATGCCGTTCGATTCCAGAACCACGGCCATCTTTTCGAGCGCCGCCTTATGGATCTGAGACACGCGGCTTTCGTTAATGCCGAGAATGGTGCCGATTTCCTTCATCGTCATTTCGCGCGTGTAGTAAAGCGAAACAACTTTCTGGTAACGCTCCGGCAGCGTCTGCATCGCAATGCCCAGCACGCAGCGCAGTTGCTCGCGCGCGCAGATGGAATCGGGCTGCGTTTCCGGCTTGCTCGGGAAGTCCGGTGCCGGAAGATCTTCACTGTCGTTGGAGCGCGTGGAGGCCGAAACCAATCCGACGTTGCGCAGGTCCAGCATCATGCTGCGCCAGCGGTCCTGATCGATGCCGAGTTTCGCGGCGATTTCCAGTTCGGTGGGGTTCCGCTTCAATTCCGAGGCCAGCTCACGCGTCGCGGCTTCCACTTGCTTGTGGCGGCGGCGCATATCGCGAGACGCCCAATCGAGCTGCCGCAGGCTGTCAAGGATTGCTCCTTTGATGCGGTGCTTGGCATAGCTGGAAAACGCGACCTGCTTATCGGGGTTGTACTTACTGGCGGCGTCAAATAGTCCGAGGATGCCGGCATGCACCAGATCGTCCATGTCCACGTGCACGGGGAGATTTTCGTGCACGCGTACGGCGATGGCTTTCACCAGAGGCAAATGTTCCAGCACCACGCGATCGCGCAATTCGATTCTGGCCTGCTCGGCTTCAGCGGCCTTCGCAGCGCGCATCTCCTCAGCCGATTCCTGGGTGATGCTCGGCGCCGAGTCGATCCGTGCCACTTTGGTGCGCGTATTGCTCGTCCGGGACGTCACACTCATACCCATCGGCTTCGCAGCCAGCTTTCTCCGGCGGGAATTTCCGACCATGGCAATAGGAGCTGGTGCAGTGGCCGCGCCAGATCCAACAGAGCTCATGTGTAGAGCATTCGTCTTGCGTTTGTGCATGGTCACGATGTTTTCCTGTCCTCCGACGCAAGCATTAGTGCAAGCTCTCCGCCATTCAAAATTTGCCCGCCAAACGGAACGGAAACGACTGGCAAACGAGCTGTGACATGGCTCGCAATACACTGAAAACACAGAAGCAAAGGCGACTGGGCCTTAGTGCGATCCCAGGTGTTCCGCGTAGTCCGAGGAGAAGCCTGAAACCGCGGCGTTTCATTGTGAAACCAGTTCTGCACGGCGATTCCCAAATTGGAACGTTTCACATCTCTTTTGGGTCAGTTTCGACCGACGAAGAGGTGGTACTCCGTCCCAGATGAGTACGAGCTTAATGCGGGGGATGACCGTTCGTACCTCGAACAATCACCTTAAGGAGGGGCTAAAACAGTCTGACTGCGGGCCTTACGCTATCTTAGTTTTCGCGGTCCTTTAGTACTGCCAGCCAAGTCTTAAAGGCGAACAGTCCCAAAATGAGACACGTACCGAGGCGAATGTTGCCCGTGAGCGTCAGTCCTGCCAGGATGGCGAGGGCTGCGTAGGTCAACATGGCATAGAGGAAGCGTCGTTTCATACGTCGTTTTATATGTCGTTTTATACGTCGTTTTAAACAGGGTCAACTTCGTGCGTTACCGTGGCGCGGGTTCCAATGCCGCGTCAATGTGCCGCAGGTTGATTATAAGCGAACGCCAGTTGCAGGCGAATCTCGCTTCCGGCAAATCCAGAGGGCAGAGGCGGCAGAGGGCTGGAGGCGCTGATGCCTGCCACCGCCGCTCGATCGAGCGCGGCCGCGCCAGACGATTCCGCGATCACCAACTTCGGAATCCCGCCGCGCTTATCAATAATAAACTGCACCAAGACGCGTCCCCTGCGTCCCAGCCGCGCACTCTCTGGGATCACCGCGAGCCAGTTGCTGCGCACCGCCGTCAGAACCTGAATCAGGTACGGCTTAAAATCGAAGCCCTTGGGATCGCTCAGCAATTGTAAGTTGCTGCGCACCGGTCCCGCCGCGCCCGCCTGGTTCGGACTTGGCGCAACATTCATTTCGTCCACATCGCCCACCATCACTCCGGACGAACCCGGCCCGGCTTGGCCCGGCTGCACGGACGCACGCAGCGCATTCTCAGCAGCCGTGCGCGGATCCGGAACCTTGGAAAAGGGATTCGGCGTGTACGTAGTGCGCGGCCCCGTCCCTGCCGCGCCCACATTTTCGAAGGCCAGCTTCGGCTTCTCGGGCGGCGCGGGAGCGGCCACTTGAGGCAGGCGCCCGGCAGGCACAGGCGGAGGCGCGGCCTCGGCTTCAATCTTCGGTGGTTCGATTTTTGCGGGTTCGATCTTTGCGGGATCGACCTTGGGCGGCTCGGGCTTTGGTGGCTGCGGCACGACCGGCGCCGGGGGAGTGTTGCGAGCCACCACAGGCTCCGGTGGACGAAACTTCGGAGCTTGCGGCACAAGCGACGGAGCCGCAGCGCTGCGCACATCCAGCATGTGCGTCACCTTGCCCTTGTTCGGATCCTTCTGCAGCAATTCCGCGGGCACATAGAGAGGCACGGCCTTACGGACATCCACCGTAAGCACAGGCGTCGTCTCGATGCGTTCGATATCGGGCGCCAGCACGATGGAGCCAATCACGATCACGTGATAGAAGATGGAAGTCAGCACCGCCACCGCGACACGGCGTGCGGTCAACGGGTCGTGGTATTCGCGCAGAAAATTAAGGTCGGCCCCATCCACACGCACCGCCGTGTTATCGATGTCGGCACGGTCGGTGTCAGGACGACCGGTGTCGGCACGACCGATGTCAGGACGACCGGTGTCAGGACGATCGATGTCAGGACGATCGATGTCAGGACGATCGATGTCAGGACGATCGATGTCAGGAGGCTCTGCCATACTACGAATAATTGTTAGACGCTCCGCGCGTCTAACAAATTACCGGGACTCCGCGACACGCAGCGTCTCTGTGACTTGCAGCGCGTGTTCTTCAATCCGATCCAGAATCGCCTGCGCGACTTCTAATGCCGCAAGTCCCTGCTCTCCGGTTACGACCGGCGGCTGCCGCGTGACCACACTTTGGAAGAAATTCTCCAGCTCGAGCTTCAACGGCTCGTCCTTCGCGGAAACCAGCGGCGCAAAATCGATCGCCATAGGAGGCTTTACCCGAAAACGCACGGCCTCCTGACGGCTATAATCCAACGAAATGTACTCGTGCGGTTGAAACAGGCGCAATTTGCGGATGCGCTCGGTGGAAACGCGACTCGCAGTAATATTCGCCACGCACCCGGACGGAAACTGTAACCGGACATTGGCGATATCCACTTTTTCGGACAAAATCCGGATCCCCGCGGCACGAATTTCTTCCGGAGCCTGCTTCGTCAGCGACAAAACGATATCAAGATCGTGGATCATCAGATCCAGCACGACGTCCACATCCAAACTGCGCGGGCTGAATTCGCTCATCCGGTGGATCTCGAAAAACAACGGCGTGCTGAGCGCTTTCGTCAGCGCGATCACCGCAGGATTGAAGCGCTCCAAGTGCCCAACTTGCAAAATGCGTCCGGTACGCGCTGCCGTCTCCACTAATTTGCGAGCCGCCTCCACCGTATCGGCGATCGGCTTTTCGACCATCACGTCGATCCCCATCTCCATCAGTTTGCAGCCTATGGGTGAATGGGACACGGTAGGCGTCGCGACTACAGCAGCGTCGGCCTGACCGGCCAGCGCATCCAAATCCGCAAACTTGGGGCATTGATGTGTCGCCGCAGCAGCGTCGGCCTTCGCCGGGTCCAGATCGAAAACGCCAGCCAGCTCGGCATGCTCCGACTGTTGAATGACGCGCAAATGATTGCGCCCGAACGATCCTGCTCCAATGACAGCAATACGCGGCTTCACTTCGTCTACCTTACCTCACATCCTGTTTTTCGACATCTTCTATTTTGTCCTTGTACATGCACGTGACTATTACTTCAGCATCTTCGCAATCAACGCCAGCGGCGGATGCAACACTTCGAGTTCCACCCATTTGAAACTCAACGCTCGCGCATCATGATTAAACAAAGGGCCGCCGCCAATTTCAGTGACGACTTCGCACTCGACAATCACACGAAACGGCTCGCGATATTCGTGCGGCAACGGCAGCTCGATGCTAAACAAGCCACTGGAAACATTTGTTTCCACATTTGCCAGGCCCACGGACATCCGCAATTTCCCGCGCGGAGAATTTTCCGGACGCCAGCCGTGCAGCCGGATCCGACTCACGCGAACCCTCGGCTCGATTCCGATTTCCGCGCGCGCACCAGCCCACAAATCTGAGTGGATACCGACCAAAGCGCCCGTCTGCGCCGCATAGCCCGTGATCGGGACGCGAACATACTGGCGCTCGGCAGCGAGCGCGGCCGCTGAGGCTTCTTCACCCTGTTGCAGCTCGCCGACCTGCGCCAGTAAGGCGTACTTCTCCGCTTGCAGCGAGTCCCGCAGCCGACCATGCGCTTCCAGCTGGGCTCGTAACTCCGCTTTCTCTTTCTCCGCGGACGCCAGCGCAAACTTGGCGTCCACCGTGAGGGAGTCGTAGTTGGCCATCATCGTGCGAATGTCGGCACTCTTGGCATCCAGCTCGCGGTTTTTTTCAAGCTCCAATTTTTGGTAGTGCTCCACCCAGATATCGCGACGCCACAACAAATTCTTGAGCTCGGCGACATCGTCGTTGGAGAGAGTCAGGCCCTCACGGAAACGGTCTGGCAAAGGACGCTGCACGTAAAACGTTCCATGCACGGGCGCGATTTCCTCGGCCGGCCGCGTCTTCGTGTACAAGTAAATCGAGATCGACTTGCGCGAGAGATCGCGCTTGTCGGCGGGCAGCGTAATCTTCGGGAACCCGTGCCACGAAATTTCGTTGGTCTCGAACATGACGCACCGGTTAAAGATCGGATCGAAGCCGCGAATCTGGTTCGTCGCCGGGTCCCTTGGATTCGAGTGGACTTCAATCGCGCCTCCCCATTCCGTCTGCCAGCCCGCATTCAGATACACGATGACGTTGAGGCGCCGGTGCAGTTGCTGGGCCTCGTCGTAGTTGAAGTCGACGTGAGGATCCAGCTCCTGGCCGTGCAAATTCTCGTGCGTGCCGCCGCCGTACATGCGCGGGTCGAGGATCAAATCCGGGATGCCCGAGAGGCGGCTCATCAGCTCCAGAAATGGCTGGCCGCCAATGGTTTCATAAAGTTCCCGGTAGGCGGGGCTGATTTCGCGGATCTTCGTATTCACGGCCTTACCCGCAACGTTGCCCATTTCGTTGCGCGCCAGTTCCGGATTAAAGCGCGGGAACTCTTCGTAGAGCCTTTCGGCAAAATCCGCCGTGAAGAAATCGTCGATGCTGAGGTGCTTGAAGGGCTGGGCGTTGACGAACGCTTCGCGGTAGGCGTCTGCCTTTTCCGAGACAGAGGGAGACACCTGCGGAATCCCTGGATTGTGGACCGCAGCGGCACTGGAATCGGGGGGCAGCATGGGGCCGGGCGTCGAAACCTCCGATTCTAAGGATACTCTATTGGAATCAACGAGAACCGCCGATTTCTACGGGAGAGACTGTAGTCCCTTCATGTTGCCACGGCGTAATTGGTTTTCGGTAGCCCTTCTCGGCTTGTGGTGTGTCATCGCACCGCAGGCAGACGCGCAGCGTTACAACTTCAAATTCTACGGCGAAGATGAGGGTCTGCAGAATCTATCCGTGCAAGCGGTCTTGCAGGATCGTTTCGGATTCCTGTGGGCGGGAACGCAAAATGGCCTCTACCGCTATGAGGGCAATCACTTCACGGCTTTCGGCAAAGCCGACGGTCTGCCCGGCACGCGCATTGAAGCGCTCTACGAAGCAGTGGACGGAACCTTGTGGATCAACACCGATGCCGGCCTCGCAAGGCGCGCAGGGCAACGCTTCGAAGCAGTGATAGATCCGCTGGTTCGCGGCGTCACCGGACGCCAAGGGATCGCCTCTGATCGTGATGGCCGTGTGTACCTGGCGACAAATAAAGGATTAGTGATCGGAACGCCTGGGCCGAAGCAAATGCAGTTCGC